>CALRKY020000026.1:0-42599 GCA_943368345.1 Synechococcus sp. UW140
ATCAGTGCACCGAAGCCTGGGCTGCGCCGCGCGGTTTCCGACACGATGGCGATGATGATGCCAGATAGGGCTGCTTTGACGATCATATAGATCATCAGTGCTGGGTCCGTTCGCGCGGCGCGAGTGCGTCGATGATCTTGCAGTCGGCGTCGTCATGCTGACCTTTATCGCCGACCTGCGAGCACACGGGTTGGCGCTCGACACGGCGATCCGGGAGGGCGCGCTGACCCGCCTGCGACCCGTGCTGATGACAGCACTGGTGGCCTCGCTCGGCTTCGTGCCGATGGCGCTGAACGTCGGCGCGGGGTCGGAGGTACAGCGCCCGCTGGCCACTGTCGTCATCGGCGGCATTCTGTCATCGACCATCCTGACCTTGATCGTGCTTCCGGCCCTGTATCGCCTCGTTCACCGCCGCGACGGCCGCGCGGCAACCGCCACCGTTCCGCAACCTGTCTGAGACCAACGGAGACCCACCATGATCATCGCAGCAATGCTACTCGCCGCAGCCACACCCGCCACGATGCCCGGCATCTGGAGCCTCGGTGAAACGAAGAACTGCGAAACGGGCGCGGCGTGGGTGTTTCTCGCTGATGGCTACTACGCCGAGGTCAAACTGCCAGGTGGTGGTCCCTCCGCCACCGGCCTGTGGCGCGACGAGGGCAGCGCCATCGCCTACACACACAGCCACATGCCATTTCCCGACATGCTGACGGTGAACGAACCGAAGCGCCTTACGGTTGTCGAGCGCACCGCCGACAAGCTGGTGACCAAGAATTATCGCGGGATGGCGCGGGTGTTTCATCGCTGCCCGACTGGGTCGATCAAAGCTCCGCCGAACCAGCCCAACCACTGAACGGTGCGGGATGTCGGGAGCATGGCGGACGTCCGCTATCCCAACAGCACATAGACAGGCGGCGTATCCGGTATCGGCCCGATCATGCCATTGGGCCAATGTCCGCTATTCCAATTTCGCACCCGAAACCTGCCTTTCCGGTATCCACCCATTACCGGTCATTCCGTCCGGGAATCCACTGCCGAGAGCCGCCGGTCGGCAAGTGGCCCAAGCCCGGCCATAGATCGACGCCGCGCTCAATGATTGGTTTGCCGTCGGGAACAGACAGACCGCCTTGTGGGAACCAAGCGTCAGATTTTCACCACTAGGTTTCTAGAAAGTCTGCCCGCCCGAAGGGCAGCCAAACGACAAACAACGAGAGTTCGCGATCAAATCGTCCAAAGAGGGCGACAGTCTGTCCATGCAGACTGTTGGTTTTCCTACCTCCGTTGCAACGCGTTGAACGCCCGAAAAGCGGGCGTCTGCAGAGCTCGCCTATTGGATTGCGGTTGCTGACGGACATCCCCGCCGTCGCATTCAACATATATCAAATTGATAGATTTTTGTTTTTCCATGGGATCGTTCCAAAATACCCCAAATTATACCCCTTGGGCGTGACGGCGTAGCCAACAATCCTCGCCCAAACTCGCAAAGCGGCAAGCCTGCGCTCGCTCCATAACACCGCATCAGCCTTATGCTCTACCTTCGGCAACACCCGCTTGCCCATCGATCGCCGATGGGCATGGCGGCCAGATTTCGCGTGCTTCGGCGCATTTTTTTCGTCTTGTTTCGCGTCGATCGACTGCCGCGATCAATCACGGGGTATAGGGTCAGGGCGACCTCGCGACGGACTTGCTTGAGCTGATCCCAACCCGCTGGCTTGATAGCAGGCGTGATTAACAAGTCGCAGATGTCGCTTCGGCTCAGCTTTTGATTCTCCGCCTTGTCCAATGATTGTGCCCCGTTGACCTTGAAACTGACCTGCCATCCGCAATTCTGCGATTTAGGCTGCCCCAATAGATCTACGGCGATGACTACATCACAATTTCACCGGTTCAAAGTAAGCAGACCGCTTATCCGCGCCGCAGCTTGTCGATGAACCGTTGCAGCGAATCGAGGTCTCCGGCGAAGTCGGCATCGGTGTCGTTGGCGGTGCCTAATTCGCGCATGATTTCCGCTTGGCGTTTAGCGGGAACGGCACTGTAATGGGTCAAGGTAGTCAGCACCCCGTCGTGCCCCATGTTCTGGCTCCAGACTTTGAGCTGCTCGGGCGATTTGCAGAGCTGCAGTCCAAGTTGGCCGATGGTCTTCCGGAACAAGTGCGGGCGGTAATATGGCTGGCCCGCATCGATGAGGCGCCTCTTGACGATGTCGCGGATGGGGTCAGTCCTCTTCCAATGGCGGCGCGACAGGCCATCGTTCGTAAATTGCAGATTGCGGCCGACGACCTGTGCGGTAGCCGGAAACAGCGGGTCATCGTCGCCGAAGCCGAGCTTGTCGCGCAGATGGCTTATCCAGTCCGCGACGATGCTCCGGACCAGTGGGTCGACGGGGAAGAACCAGATCGTAAAAGTCTTGCTGCGCTTGGTGTTGACCTCGGCTGCGTTGAGGAACGCGTTATTTTGCTCCAGATCAACGTGCTTGAGCGTCAGGCTACGCACCGAGTCGACGCGGGCGCAGGTCAACAGCAGAAAGGCGATCATAGCGCGGTCGCGGAGTTCGAGATCTGTGGCCGTGGGGTGCGCGCGCAGCACCTGCACTGCCTGGTCACAGCTGGGGAAGGGCTGGGGCTCCTTGCGATGCAGAGCGATGGCACGCTCGTGGCGGTTAACCGACAAATAGTCGATGTCGCTATCGCGAATGGCCTGGCGGTAGCCGGAACGCGAAGCGAGCCAGCGGAAGAACGCCCGCACCAGTACAAGCGTGGCGTAGCGCGTGGAGATGCTGAGCGGCTTGCCGGTGGTCAAGCTATCATCGTCTTCTAGGTGAGTGCAGAAGGCGGTAGCCTGTTTGTCGTTGAAAGTTTTGAAGCTCTTGTAACCGGTGAACATCTCGTAATGGCGGATAGCCCGGCCTGCGTGGCCGATAGTCAGAGGGCTCATACCTTTCGCCTTTTCACACCACTGGAAATATTCACGCTTGATGCGCTCGTTTTCAGGATTGCAGCCAGTCATAATATCCATCCTGTATGAGTTGCGGTACGAAGAGGGTCAGGCTTCCTTGTTATAAGTGTCGTCACGGTCCTCGAACGTGAGGGTCAGGCCCGCGCAAACCGTGCTCATGTTCCGTAAGGCGACCCGGCGAAAGTTGCGGCGGCCGCACTTGGTGCAGATGCCGATAAGGTTCGATGACGTCTCAGAAACAGCCTTAAGAATTGCTCGATCGCCTTCCGGTCGGCCGGTGCGCTTGCAGGCGACGCAGAAGATCTCGCCGGGCTGGCAGGGGCGCTTGGTGGCATCCATACGGGCCTTCAGGAAGGCCCGTAGGGCGACACCCGTCACCAGCAGCGGGACCTTACGATCGATTGTCGGTAGGCCAGCGCTGATCCATTTGCTGACCTGGGTTTTCCCGACGTGAAACAGCGCAGCGATTTCTAGGATCGTGTAGGTAAGGTGGAGCTTGGCAAGCTCGGGGTTATGACGGCGACTCATATCTACACCACCCCCGTGCTGATCAAGGCTCGGACATCAGCGCTTCGCCAGACTGTGATGCCCGGCCCCAGCTTGATCGGCTTCGGATAGCGACCGGATTTCACGCCGGCCCACCAGGTCGATTTCCCGACCGGGATGAGGCGGAGAATTTCGGGGAGGCGCAGCAGTGCCTCGTCATTGACCGGTTTCGTGTGTAGCATGGCTGAACCTCGACGTTTGTTGACGACGAGTCTCATTTGGACTGCATTGGATTGCCTGGCAGGGCAGTAAATTTGCTGAAAAGCTACCCCACGGAGCGCAGCGTCTTACCCTTTGGAATCCTTGTAAATCCGTCGGACATTTTCGACCGACAGGTTCAGTTTTCCGGCCACAATCTCGCAGGCGATCTCGTGTGGTGTGCCGACCACGCCCCGCTCATCAGGTTCCATTGCCCCGAGTCTACGCCGCTCATCCATAACCATCCAGGCCACCTCACGCTCCCGAGTCGCGGCAGCGCGCGCTTGCCGCTGGCGAGCGACCTTTCCGCCGAAGGCTTGATCGAGAGAATTAAGGTTTGAATCTCGTGCCATGAACGCACGAAATCTCTCGGCCAGCGCCATTAGAATATGTTTGGGTACCGGTACCAGCATCTCTCCGTCCGCCGCAAAGCTTTCCAGATAACGTTCCAAGATATGAATAGGGCTTCGAGCAAACATTTTGGCATCAATTTGCGCCTGAATGCTGTCAAAGGTCGGCTTGGTTGTCTTATCCGGTTGATCATCCATGCCTATTTCCTTGGACCTTCCAGCAGTTGCGCCGTCTGCATACTACCCTCCAGCAATTGCAGCGCCCAGAGCTTTGCGAGCTCTCGCCTACGTGGCATGAACCCAGCTCGATTATACGCACCTTCGATTTTGTTCTTCGGGACGTGCGCCAGCATCAGGTCAATCACGGCGCGGTCACTGCTCCGCTCTTCTCGCTCCCCCTGCTCGTTCATAAGCGTCGAGAACGTGGCTCTCCAGCCATGTGGCACATGCCGCCCCTGGAAGCCGACCCGATTGTAGAGGTAACCAATCGCGTTCTCGCTCATGGCTTTATGGAAGCTTCGATTGCTGGGAAACAAATACCGGCTGCGACCGGTGAGGCGCCTGATGGCGGCGATGCTCTCGACAGCTTCTGGCGCGAGCGGGACGATAAACTCCTCGCGGATGTCGGACTTGCGCGCCGCTGTGAGTTTCATCTTCGAGGCCGGAATCCGCCAGATCGGCGCATCACCTTCGAGATCCTCGAACTCCATCCACTCGGCATGTCGAAGCACGCTAGGGCGAACGGCTGTTAGAGCCAGCAACCGCGAGGCAATCTTGGTCACCGGCGATGCGGCGGCAGCTTCGGCCGCCGCAAGCAAAGCGCGAGCTTCGATAAGGCTCGTGAGCGCTGGCTGCCTGCCTTTGCTTGGCAGTGGTTTCATTGCGCTTCTGACGATAGCGGCGGGATCTGAATGTCCAATGCCTGATGCGATCGCGTAAACGAAGACAGAGGACATGCGTTGGCGAACACGGCGGGCAGTTTCGATCGCGGGGCGCTGCTCGATCACACGTAGCGTCTCAAGCACGATGCCAGGCGTAATCAAGTTGATCGGCATTCTTCCAAGTACGGGAAATACGTCGCGTCGCAGGCTGTCGATGACGTCGTGGGCGTGCGTCGGGCACCATTTCGACTTGTGAAGCTCATGCCAAGCGGTCGCGACGGTCTCGAATGTGTTTTCCGCGTCAGCGGCGCCGGCAGCCGCAGCGATCTTCTTCGCCATGCCTGGGTCACGCCCGTCTCGTAGTATCGCCCGTGCCGCATCGCGCTTTTCACGCGCAGTACCGAGTTTCACTTCGGGGTAGGGGCCGAAGGTCAGAACCTTCTCCTTGCCCAAGAATCGGTACTTCATGCGCCACGATCGCAGCCCGGTGGGCGCAACGTACAGGTAGAGGCCTTTTTCGTCGGCCAGCTTGTAGGGCTTGTCCTTTGGCTTCGCTGCCTTGGCCTGAATATCGGTAACCGCCATCATACCCCCAATTGGCGATCTCCCTACCCCCAAAATACCCCCGCTTGCATCTGGATGGGGGGATGTTGAGCTGGACCACCTCGAACATTGAGTGCGGCAAAAATCTTGTTATTACAAGGATTTTTGGACTTATCTGGACTGACTTAGAGGGGGCGGTGGCGGAAGGGGTGGGATTCGAACCCACGGTGAGTTTCCACCCACGGCGGTTTTCAAGACCGCTGCCTTAAACCACTCGGCCACCCTTCCTGCGCGCCGGTCTTCTTGCCGATACGGCGGGCTGGCGCAAGATGGTTCGGAGGCAATTCCCATCGGCCAGTGCCTGTGCCATGAGCGCGGCGATGCGAATCTGGTTCATGTCTTCCTGTGTGGCTTTGCTGATGTCCGGTGGTCCCGCGTTGGGGCAGGTCGTGGTGCCGCCTGCCGAACCGGCACCGGTGGCGGATAGCCCGGCTCAACCTGATCCCGCCCCGGCCATGACGCTGGAGGAGGCGAAATTCGCGGCCTGGCTGGAGGCTTATCGGCCAACGGCGCTGGCGGCGGGCGTGCGGGTGGAGACGGTGGAGGCCAATCTTGCTGGTCTGCGGTTCAGTCCCCGGGTGGTTGAGCTTGACCGGGCCCAGCCCGATGACAGCCGGATCAACAGCTATCGATTCGCCGAGTATCTGCCAAGGCGACTGAACAATGCCCGGATCGGGCAGGGGCGGCGGCTGCGGTCTGACCTGTCGGCGACGCTGTCGGGTATCGAGAGCAAATACGGGGTGCAGAGCGAGGTGCTGCTCGGCATCTGGGGCATGGAGACGAGCTACGGCAATGACTCCGGCTCGTTTGACCTGCTGCGCTCCCTGGCCAGTCTCGCCTATGACGGACGGCGGGCCGAGCTGTTCACCGGAGAACTGACCGCTGCCCTGCAAATCCTTGACCGCGGGGTGATTCCGCGCTGGAAACTGCTCGGCTCCTGGGCTGGTGCGACCGGACAGCCGCAGTTCCTGCCCAGCTCCTGGCTGAACTATTCCGCTGACGGGGACGGGGACGGACGCGCCGACATCTGGACATCGCGGCCGGACGTGTTGGCGTCCATCGGCAATTATCTGGCGAAACATGGCTGGAAAGCCGGGCAGCCCTGGGCGACGCAGGTCTATGTGCCGCCGGGGCTTGACCGGGAGCGCATCCGGGACCTCGTCAAGCCCAGCCAATGCCCGCGCGTCATGTCGAAGCACAGCCGGTGGCTGACGGTGAAAGAATGGCGCGGCCTCGGCCTTGCGGCACTGGGGACAAGCCTGCCGGGAGACGCTATGCTCGCGACGCTGGTCGAGCCGGATGGACCGGCGGGTGGGGGGTATCTGACCTATGGCAATTACCGGGCAATCCTCAGGTATAATTGTTCCAACTTCTATGCGCTGTCGGTCGGCCTCCTGGCCGATGCGGTGCGCGGTCCTGACCAGCCTCGCGCTGCTGACGGCGTGCGGGGGGACACCCAACCCGAACCGGCTCCCGACAGTGAACCGGTCGGCCCCGAAAATCGGCCAACCCTATAAGGTTTTCGGCAAAACCTATTACCCCGCCGACGACCGCGATTATGACGAGAAAGGCTATGCCAGCTGGTATGGCCCGGGCTTCCACAATGGCACGACCGCAAACGGTGAGCCCTATGACATGGACGGCCTGACCGCCGCGCATAAAACCCTGCCGCTGCCGAGTTTTGTTGAGGTCACCAATCTCGACAATGACCGCAAGCTGACGGTTCGGATCAACGACCGGGGCCCCTTTGTCGAAGGCCGGATTATCGACCTGTCGCGGCGCGCGGCGCAATTGCTTGGGACCGACCGCAAAGGCGTGTCCAAGGTCAGGGTGAAACGGGTGTTCCCGAGCGACCGGGAGATCGCCGAACTTCGGCTCGGGCGGGCCCCGTCAGCAGCCCGCAGCACGGTGGCCAGCGCCGCACTAGTCAGTGCCGGTGCCGGGCCAGTCCATGTGCAGGTGGCCGCCGTCAGTGACCGGGGCCGGGCCTGGTGGCTGGCGGGCTATCTGGAGAGTTTCGGCAAGACCAGCGTCGAGTCTGCCCCCGGTGGCCTGTTCCGGGTCCGGTTGGGTCCGTATGAGAACAGCGAAGAGGCCGCTGCAACGCTGGCGAAAATCCAGGCGGCGGGCTATCAGGAAGCACGGATTGTTGCGGTGGTCCGGTGAATTCAGGATGGAGTTGAATTGAATGCGCCAAGTTACCAGTTTCATTGCCTTTACAATCGCGGCGCTGGCCAGTCCGGCTATGGCGCAATCGACCTTCGAGACCACCGCGCCCTTCGCTTATATGCGTGATCTGACCACCGGCCAGACCCTCTATTCCAAATCGGCAGGGGAGCGGATGCCGCCCGCGTCGATGGCCAAGATGATGACAGTCTATCTGGCCTTTTCGCTGATCAAGAAGGGCGAGGTAAAGCTTGACCAGATCATCACCGTCCGGCCCGAGACCTGGAAAAAATGGCACGGCCCGGCTGCCGGGTCGACCATGTTCCTGTCCCCGGACCAGCAGGTCAGTGTGGAAAACCTGCTGCACGGCATCGTGACGCTGTCCGGCAATGATGCCTGTGTGACGCTCGGCGAAGGGCTTGGCGGGACGGAGGCGCAATATGTGGCCGCGATGAATGCCACAGCCAAAAAGCTCGGGCTGACCGGCACCAATTTTGCCAACACCAGCGGCTGGCCGGACCCGATGGAATATTCGACACCGCGCGATCTGGCGATCATTGCTGAGAGGACCATCCTCGATTTTCCGGACCTGTACGCGAAATTTTACGGCACCACCTCGTTCACCTGGGGCAAAACCATGGGGGCCGGGGCGCCGATCATCCAGCCGAACCGCAACCCGATCCTTGGTAAGGTTGCCGGCGCGGATGGGTTGAAGACCGGCCACACCGACGAAGCCGGCTATGGCTTCACCGGGTCGGCGGCGCAGAATGGCCGCCGGCTGGTGATGGTCATCGCCGGTCTGACCAGTTCCAACGAACGGATCGCGGAATCGGTCAAATTCATGGAATGGGGCTTCCGGGCCTGGCAGTTGAAGCCGCTGCTGAAGGCCGGGTCGGTCATTGGAACGGCGGAGGTTCATGCCGGGTCGGAGGCCGAAGTCGGGCTGACCGCGACCCGTGACCTGTCGGTGGCACGCCCCGCCGTCATCGGCGGCGACCTCCGGGTCAAAGTGGTTTACAAGGGGCCGATCCGCGCACCGATTGCCAAGGGGCAGCATATTGCCGACCTGGTGGTAACGTCCGCCAACATGCCGGCAACCCGCTTTCCACTGGTCGCGGCAACCGCAGTGGACAAGGCCGGACCCTTTGGGCGGCTGGCGGCCAATGTCCGGCGATTGCTGACCGGATCGTGACCGGACGCTTCATCAGCTTTGAAGGCGGGGAGGGGACCGGCAAGTCGACTCAAATCCGCCTTCTGGCCGACCGACTGCGGGCACAGGGCCGCGAAGTGGTGGTGACCCGCGAACCGGGCGGCACCGAGGGGGCGGAGTCGATCCGCGCGCTGCTGCTGAACGGCGATCCCGGCCGTTGGAGCCCGGTGACTGAGGCGTTGCTGATGAATGCATCTCGGGCCGACCATGTCGAGCGGCTGGTAAAGCCTGCCCTGGCACGCGGGGCCTGGGTTCTGACTGACCGCTATGCCGATTCAACCTTCGTCTATCAGGGCATTGCCGGTGATGTCGGCGAGGCAGCCCTGCTTGCCCTGCACGCCCATGCCACCGGCAATCTGTGGCCCGACCTGACGATCATCCTTGATCTGCCGGAGGGCGAGGGGTTGGCTCGCGCCATGACACGCGGCGGGGAAGGGCGGTTCGAGGCCAAAGGCACAGCATTCCACGCCGCAGTCCGGGACGGCTTTCGGCTGCGGGCAGACCAAGCACCCGACCGGTGCAAGCTGATCGATGCAGGCGGTGCCGTTGCCGATGTGGCCGACAAGATCAACGCCGCGGTGCAAAGCCTTGATTGAGGCCGCATTTTCTCTCACTCAAGAGACGCGCGGCGTCGGGAGCGCGCGGCCCCCATGCTGATCGGGCATCTGGAGCAGCAGCGGGATTTCCTGTCGGCCTTTGATGGCGAGCGGGCGCATCATGCCTGGCTGCTGGCTGGTCCGCCCGGAATCGGCAAGGCGGCGTTCGCGCTTGCCGCCGCCACACACCGGCTGGCGGTGGCGGCTGGTCCTGCGGAGGGCATAGCGGGTGATCGACTGACGGTTGACCCGGATCACCGCGTCGCGCGGTTGATGCGTACCCCGGAACAGGCGTTTGACCAACGCCCGCATCCCGATTTCCGGCTGCTCGAACGGGTGCCGAATGAAAAAACCGGGAAGCTGAATGCGCAAATCCTGATCGACCAAATCCGCAAGGTTCAGGGCGTGTTCCAGTCCAAGCCGAGCTATTCCGATTGGCGGGTTGTGGTCATCGATTCGGTTGATGAGGTGCGGGAAGGCGCGGCCAACGCACTTCTGAAAACGCTGGAGGAACCACCGCCCAAAACGCTGCTGCTGCTGGTCAGTCACGCGCCGGGGCGATTGCTGCCGACCATCCGCTCGCGTTGCCGGACGCTGCGGTTCAAGCCGCTTGCTGACGCCGATGTGGCGCTGGTGCTGGCAGCGGAATTGCCGGACCTTGGTGCAGACGAACGCGCCGCGCTGATCACGCTGGCGGAAGGCAGCCCCGGACGCGCGCTGCGCTTTGCCGGGCTGGATGTTGCCGGACTGGACGCCGCGCTGTCGGAACTCGCGGCGTCAGGATCATCGGTAACCGCCCTCCGGCTGGCCCGCAGCCTTGCCGGGAAAGCCGCCCAACCACGGTTTGAAGCGTTTCTGGAACTTGCCCCTGCCTTCCTCGCCAAGGCGGCGCGGCACCGTCGTGGTGCGGACCTGGCTCACGCCATCGGTCTTTGGGAACGGGCGCAGGCCCTCGCAAGCGAAGCGCTGCCGCTGTCGCTCGATCCGCAGGCCGTGTCGTTCGAGCTGGCGACGCTCGTAGGTCGCCTGAAAGGTTAAACCTCGGCTGGGCTGAACTGGCCGGTAGCCGGGTCCATCACCCGCAACAGGCCGTCGGCAATCGCGAAATGCGCGCCCCAGAGTGTCAGGTCACCGGCCCGGACCCGCGATTCGACGAACGGAAAGGTCAGCAGATTGTCGAGCGACAGGCGGATCGCGGCATATTCCAAGGCCAGCTGCCCATCGGCATGCCCGGTCGCAACAACCTCGTCACGGGCCGGCGCAATCATCGACATCCAGCTGGCGATAAAACCGCCCTCTCCGTGATCCGCGCCGTCAAAGGCTCCGGTCAATGAGGCGTGGATACCGCCGCAGGCGCCGTGGCCCATCACCACGACATCCTCGACCCGCAACTGGGTCACGGCGAATTCCAGCGCTGCCGATACGCCGTGCCGCCCGCCACCGGTCTCGAACGGCGGTACCAGATTGGCGACGTTCCGGACGACGAACATCTGTCCCGGCGCCGCATCAAACACGATGGTCGGGTCAACCCGGCTGTCAGAGCAGGCGACGATCATCGTCTTGGGAGCTTGACCCTGGGCTAGCGCATCATAACGCGCCCGCTGCCGCGAATAATTTTCAGTGCGGAACCGGCGGTAGCCGTCGAGGAGCGCGTTAAAATCAGCCATGCTGTGCAGCTAGGGGCTGTCCTGCCATTTCGCAACCGTTGGCTTTCCCGGTGGCGGCAGCTATCTGGAGCGAATGTCCGATGCTGACCCGAATATCCGTACCCGCAAGCCTGATTGGCTACGGGTGCGCGCGCCGACCTCCGCTGGCTTTGCCGAAACCCGCAAATTGATGCGGCGGCTGAACCTTAACACGGTGTGCGAGGAAGCGGCCTGCCCGAATATCGGGGAATGCTGGACGCAGAAACATGCAACGGTGATGATCCTGGGCGATACTTGCACAAGAGCCTGCGCCTTCTGCAACGTCAAGACCGGGATGCCAAAAGCGGTTGACTTGCTGGAACCGGTACATGTCGCCGAGGCAGCGGGCGAGCTGGGGCTGGAGCATATCGTCATCACCTCGGTCGACCGAGATGATCTTCCCGATGGCGGCGCCAGCCAATTCGTCAAGGTGATCCGCGAGCTTCGCGCCCGGGCGCCGAAGACCAGCATCGAAATCCTGACGCCCGACTTCCGCAACAAGGCCAAGGCCGCAGTTGAAGCCATCGTCGATGCCCGGCCCGACGTATATAATCACAATCTGGAGACGGTGCCGCGCCTGTACCCGACGATCCGGCCGGGCGCGCGCTATTATCACTCGCTGCGGCTGCTGGAGCAGGTCAAGTCGCTCGACCCGACCATTTTCACCAAGTCCGGCCTGATGGTTGGTTTGGGGGAAGAGCGGCTGGAAATGCATCAGGTATTTGACGACATGCGCTCGGCCGATATCGATTTCCTGACTGTCGGCCAGTATCTTCAGCCGACGCCCCGCCATGCCAAGGTGGAGGAGTTCGTCACGCCCGAAACCTTCCGCGCCTATGGCTCCATTGCGCGGGCCAAGGGCTTCCTGCTGGTCGCCGCTACGCCGCTGACCCGGTCAAGCTATCACGCCGGCGCCGATTTCGAGCGGATGCGGGCGGCGCGGATGGCCAAAGTCGCCGCCTGATGCCGCGCCACGCCGAGATCCGACGCCTGAACTATTCGCCCGCGCAGCTGTTTGATCTTGTCGCCGATGTCGGGCGCTATCACGAGTTCCTGCCATGGGTGATCGGGACGCGGGTTCGCTCCAGATCCGATGTGCTGCTGACCGCCGATGTCATGGTCGGCTTCAAAATGTTCCGGGAAACCTTCACCAGCCGGGTGACGCTGGCCAGGCCCTTCCATGTCCATGTCGATTATGTCGACGGCCCGCTCAAATACCTGAAAAACGACTGGCGGTTCAAACCGGACGGGCAGGGAGCAATCGTTGATTTCAGCGTCGATTTCGAATTTCGGTCGCGGATGTTTGAAACGCTGGCGGGCGCGGTGTTCGGTGAAGCGTTGCGTCGGATGGTCAGCGCCTTCGAAGAGCGGGCGGTAGCGCTTTACGACACGGGGTCCGGCATCAGCAGTTCAAGCGCACATCTGACCGCTTGAACGCGGATTTCGGAGCGGCCGAGGTCGCCGAACTGTTTGATGTCGGCGACGATATTTTTGGGGTCTTCACCGCGCACCGCTCGGGCGAACACCACGGTACCGACCGGTTTTTCCGGGGAGCCGCCGCCGGGCCCTGCCACGCCGGTGATGGCGACTGCGATGTCGGCACTGCTGTGTCGCAGAGCACCCTGCGCCATCGCCCAGGCGACGGCTATCGAGACTGCGCCAAAGGTTTCGATCAGTTCCACCGCAACCCCCAGCATCTGAGTCTTTGCCTCGTTGGAATAGGTCACGAAGCCGCGCTCGACGACATCGGACGATCCGGCAATTTCGGTCAGTGCACCGGAGACCATCCCGCCAGTGCAGCTTTCAGCCGTCGCAACCGTTCGCCCAGCGGCGCGGTTGGCATCGAGAACCCGCTCGGCCAGCGCCAGTGTTTCGGGATCAAAGGTCATCGGGGACTCCTTACCGTCGCCATGGCCTGCGCAGCGAGCCCTTCACCCCGGCCAGTGAAACCGAGGCCTTCGGTGGTTGTCGCTTTAACGCTGACGCACGCCACCACGATCTCCAGCAAGTCGGCGATCCGGGCGCGCATGGCATCCCGGTGCGGTCCTATTTTGGGGCGTTCGCAGATGAGTGTGACATCGACATGATCAATGACCCCGCCGCGAGCCCGGATCAGGTCGGCCGCATATTTCACGAACCGATCTGAAGAGGCCCCGCGCCATGTCAGGTCGGTCGGCGGGAAATGCTGGCCGATATCACCCGCGCAGATGCAGCCCAGCAGCGCGTCGGTCAGGGCATGCAGACCGGCGTCCGCATCGGAGTGGCCGATCAGACCGTGGCTATGCGGCAGCTTCACGCCACACAGCCAGACATGATCCCCCGGACCAAAGCGGTGGACATCAAACCCACTGGCGGTGCGGGACAACATGGCAGCGGCGAGCATCTGGTCAGCACGCACGAAATCATCCGGTGTCGTCAACTTGAAATTGACCTCGTCGCCATCGACAATGGCGATAGTGCCGCCAGCTGCGCGCAAAACTTCGGCATCATCGGTCGCGCCGTTGGCGGCGATGCGGTGGGCCGCGAGGATGGCATCATATCGGAAGCCTTGCGGAGTCTGCACGCGCCAAAGCCCTGTGCGATTGACCTCCTCTGCAACAGTCTCACGCCCCCGGCGCAGGCTGTCGACGACGGGCAGGGCAGGGATGGCGCCATCAAATCGGTCGAGTGCTGCCAAGACCCGGTCGATCACAGCTGCAGACACAAAGGGGCGAGCAGCGTCGTGGATCAGGACACGGTCGAACCCCGGCGAAGCTTCCAGCCCCAACCGCGCTGAGTCCTGCCGGGTTGCACCGCCCGGAAGGACGGGTTCCAGACCATATGCCGCCAAAATCGCCTCAGAGGGACCACCGAGCGCGGAGACCACCCGAACGCAGTCAACCGCCGGATGAGAACAAAACGCGTCCAGTGAGCGTTGTAGCGCATTCTTGAGGCCATTCAGGGGACGATATTGTTTCGGCACATCGCCACCAGCACGCTGGCCGCCGCCAGCAGCCAGGATCAAGGCGAGAGTCCGGGGGCGGGTCATTGATTGCGGCATAGCGCGCCGCTACCTTGCCGAACAGGGGGAATGCCGCTATCGAAACCGCCACTTTTTTAGGCAGAATCCCAACCGTGCCCAAACTGTCGCCCATCCATATCGGTCCGTTGGTTATCGAGCAGCCAGTGATACTCGCGCCGATGACCGGGGTGACCGATCTTCCGTTCCGGCGGATCGTCAAGCGCTATGGCGCCGGCCTCACCGTCGGCGAGATGATCGCGTCGCAGGCGATGGTGCGCGAGACTCGGCAATCACTGCAGAAAGCGGCATGGGACCCGATCGAGACTCCGGTGTCGATGCAGCTTGCGGGCTGCGAACCCGGTGTGATGGCGGAGGCCGCCAAGCTCAGCGCCGACCTTGGCGCGGCGATTGTCGACATCAACATGGGCTGCCCGGTCAAGAAGGTGGTGAACGGTCAGGCAGGATCAGCGTTGATGCGCGATCTGAAGCTGGCAGCCTCGCTGATCGAGGCGACTGTGAAGGCGGTCAATCTGCCGGTCACGCTGAAAATGCGGATGGGTTGGGATCATGCCAGCCTCAACGCCCCCGAACTGGCACGGATTGCCGAGGACCTGGGCGTCCGGATGATCACGGTCCACGGGCGGACCCGCTGCCAACTCTACAACGGCGTCGCGGACTGGGCATTTGTCCGGCAGGTGAAGGAGGCGGTGTCGCTGCCGGTGGTGGTCAATGGCGATATTTGCACGCTGGATGATGTCGATGCCGCGCTCGACCAGTCCGGTGCCGACGCAGTGATGATCGGGCGCGGGGCTTACGGCAAACCCTGGCTGCTGGGGCAGGCGATGCGCTGGCTGACGCACGGCGACCGGATCGCAGAGCCGTCCATCGACGAACAATATACCCTGATCCTCGAACATTATGATGCGATGCTCGATCATTATGGCATCGTCACCGGCGTACAATTGTTCCGCAAACATCTGGGCTGGTACACCAAGGGCCTGCCGTCATCGGCGGAGTTCCGTAACCGCGCCAATGCCGAAGCCGATCCGGCCCGGGTCAAGTCCATGCTGGCGGAATTCTATGCGCCCTGGCTGCAGCGGGCGGCGGCATGAGCGTTCAGGCCCTGCGGCCCCGGCAGACGATTCCGACATCCGCCGATGTGATTGCGGCGCTGCCGACGCCGATGCTGCTGCTCGATCCGGGTGGCGGCATCGTCACGGCCAATATGGCGGCGGAGAGTTTTTTCAACGTGTCGCAGGCGGTGCTGCGCGAGCGCGGCTGGAATGCCTTGTTGAGTTCCGACAGTCCGTTGCGCGGGATATTGGCCGATGCACGGGCGGCGCAGGGAAATTACGCGGTCTATGACATTGAACTGGCAGCCCCCGGCCTTACCCGGCTCAGGGTCGATCTGCTGCTGGCGCCGATCCCGGATTCCGCAGGCTGGTTGATCGCCACGGTTCAGTCCCGCAGCGTCGCATCAATGGTCGAGCGGCAGGTCGAACATCAGGGGGCCGCCCGCTCCGCTGTCGGGGTCGCAGCAATGCTGGCGCATGAAATCAAAAATCCGCTGTCGGGAATCCGGGGAGCCGCGCAATTGCTGGCGCAGACCACCGACGAAGATGGCCGCGAACTCACCGACCTCATCTGTATCGAGGTGGACCGGGTGAAGGCGCTGGTCGACCGGATGGAGAGCTTCACCGATACGCGGCCGCTGGAGCGCAGTGGGCAGAATATCCACGCCATTCTCGGCCATGTCCGCCGGATCGCTGATCAGGGATTTGCCAAGGATATCCGGATCCGGGAACGCTATGACCCGTCGTTGCCGCCGGTATCTGGCAACCGGGATGCGCTGGTGCAGGTATTCCTAAATCTGTTGAAGAATGCCGCCGAAGCCATTGTTGACGGCGGAGAAATATTGATCACGACCGCCTACCGGCAAGGGCTACGGGTCGGCGTTGGCGGCACCGGACACCGGATTTCGGTGCCCATCGAGGTGACAATCGTTGACAGCGGCCCCGGTGCACCGCCCGACTTGGAGCGGCATTTGTTCGAGCCGTTCGTCACCACCAAGCGCGGCGGCACCGGACTGGGGCTGGCGCTGGTTGCCAAGATCGTTGGCGAACATGGCGGGGTCGTTGAATATGACCGCCAGGAGTCGCCACCCCGCACCATCCTCCGGGTGCTCCTCCCGACCCACGGCGGACCCGACTCATGACCAATCCAGCGATGATCCTCGTTGCCGATGATGACACCGCCATCCGCACCGTGCTACGGCAGGCGCTCACCCGGGCCGGGCATGAAGTCCGCACCACCGACAGCGTCAGCGGCCTGTGGAAGCTGGTCGAGGATGGCTATGGCGATGTGGTGATCACTGATGTGGTGCTGCCTGACGCCGACGGCCTCGACGCGATTCCGCGCCTGCTGGCGCTCCGCCCGGGTCTGCCGGTGATCGTGGTCAGTGCCCAGAATACCCTGGCGACGGCGGTACGCGCGACCGAGCAGGGGGCCTTTGAATATCTGCCAAAGCCATTTGATATCAACGAACTGACGCGCGTTGTTGCCAGCGCCATTGAGAAAACAAAATCCGGAACTGCCGCATCACCGGCAGCAACGGACACAGCAGAACAATTGCCACTGATCGGACGGTCGGCGGCTATGCAGGATGTTTACCGGACCATTGCCCGGGTCGTGCCGACCGACCTGACCGTGATGATCCTCGGCGAGTCGGGCACCGGCAAGGAACTGGTCGCACGGGCGGTTCATGATCTGGGTCAGCGCCGGACCGGGCCGTTCATCGCGATCAACATGGCGGCAATTCCCCGGGAGTTGATCGAGACCGAACTCTTCGGGCATGAGCGCGGCGCTTTTACCGGGGCCCAGGCACGGTCTGCGGGCAAATTTGAGCAGGCGCAGGGCGGCACGCTGTTTCTCGACGAAATCGGCGACATGCCGATGGATGCGCAGACCCGGCTGCTGCGGGTGTTGCAGGCCGGTGAGTTCACCACGATTGGCGGGACGCGGACGATCCGCGCCGATGTCCGGATCATCGTTGCCACCAACAAGGATCTGCGGCGGCTCGTCGATACTGGCGGGTTCCGCGAAGATTTATTCTACCGCCTGAATGTCGTGCCGCTCCGGCTGCCGCCGCTGCGGGCGCGCTTGGAGGATTTGGCGGAGCTGGCAAGGCATTTTCTGGGGCGAGCCGCGTCGGAGGGGCTGCCGGTCAAGCTGCTCGACACCTCGGCCATCGAATGGATGCGCGGCTACGGCTGGCCGGGGAATGTCCGCGAGCTGGAAAACCTGATGCGCCGGGTCGCCGCGCTGGCGCGGGAGGAAACCATCACCGGCACCACCATGGCGGAGGCGCTGAGGGAAGGGCGGCCTGCCGCCTTGGTCGGCACGGCCGGCGACAATGGCAACAACGGCCTTGCAGGCTCCATCGAAACCCACCTCGGGCGCTATTTCGCCGCCTTTGACGATGATCTGCCACCCGATGGTCTCTATGACCGGGTTCTGGCTGAGATGGAGCGCCCGCTGCTGGCGATGACGCTGGCGGCGACCAAGGGCAACCAGATCCGGGCGGCCCGACTGCTCGGGATCAATCGCAACACCCTGCGCAAGAAGCTGAATGATCTTGATCTGGACCCGGCGAGCTGGCGGCGGCTGGAGCGGTGAGAAGCTGAAACGGCGTGTTTGGGCCACATTGTGTTATCTCGGCAACGGTTGCATGATGGCGGTACCGATATGACGCCTGCTAACCCCACCCGCCGGACCCGCCGCCGCATTGTGCGCTGGATGTCGCGCGCGGACTTCTATCCGCGACTGGAGATTGGTCTCGCGGTCGCCGCGATCCTGCTCGGCCTGATCAGCTACGGGGTGCTGACCGGGGAGCGGACCCCGGCCAACGGCTTTTCTCCGGCAACCATCACCCTGCTGATCGTTGCCAACCTCGTCCCGCTGATGGCACTCGCTGTCCTCATCGCCCGGCGACTGGCAATCCTGCTGACCAACCGGCGGGAGGGCAGGGCAGGTGCCCGCATGCATGTCCGGCTGGTCGCGCTGTTTTCCGCCATTGCGGCGGTGCCGACGCTGCTGGTGGTGGCTTTCGCACTGCTGCTGTTCCAGTTCGGGGTGCAATTCTGGTTTTCCGACCGTGCAAAAGCGGTGTTGAGCAATGCCGACCGAGTCGCCCAGGCCTATGTTCAGGAGAATAAGCAACGGATCATCGGCGACATTCGCCCGATGGCCGCCGACATGGCGTCCAACGCCCAGCAATTCGGGATCGTCAGCAAGGATTTCGGGTCCAACCTTGATCTGCAGGTGATTTACCGCGGGCTGACCGAGGCGGCGGTATTTTCACCAACCCCGACCGGCTATGTGGTGTTCGCCAGTTCCAACATGGACAAACGCCCGATCGGGGATCGCCTGCTGTCCTTCGACGTCGACAGGGCGCGGACCGGCGATGTGACGGTGCTGGCTAGCCCGGTCGACCGGGTCGAGGCTTTAGTCCGAATTGACCCGTTCCTCGAACGCTACCTCTATGTCAGCCGCAAGGTTGATCCGCAGGTGTTGGCGCAGGTCCGGACTGCGGCTACCGCCTCCAGCGAATATCGCTCCCTCATTGAACGGTCCCGCGGCCTGCAATGGCGGTTTTTCATCGTGCTGTTCGTGGTGTCGCTGCTGATCCTTGCCGCCGCGATCTGGTTCGCGCTGTGGCTCGCCAACCGGCTGGTCGCGCCAATCGGGCGGTTGGTGGGGGCAGCGGAACGGGTGGGGTCCGGCGATTTCGCAGCGCGGGTGCCGATCCGGGGCAGTCCCGATGAACTGGGCGTGTTGGCCCGCACCTTCAACCGGATGACGGCGCAACTGCAGATGCAGCAAACCGCGCTCATTACCGCCAACAATCAACTCGATCAGCGCCGCGAATTCATGGAGGCAGTGCTGTCCGGTGTATCGGCGGGCGTGATGTCGCTCGACCGGGGCGGGGTGATCAAGCTCGCCAACCGCTCCGCCGCCCAGCTTCTCGCCGGACGCATGACCGACCTGTCGGACCAATCGCTCGCCGCAGTTGCCCCGGCGCTGACCGACCTGTTTGAGGAGGCAATCCGGACCGGCCATGCCCGGGGACATGCCGAGCTGGACCGGAGCGGCGACACCCAGACATTGGCGGTGCAGATGGCGGGGGACGACAATGGCGTCGTTGTCACCTTTGATGACATCAGCCAGCAGCTGGCGGATCAGCGGCGGGCAGCCTGGTCCGACGTGGCTCGCCGCATCGCTCATGAGATCAAGAATCCGCTGACGCCGATCCAGCTGTCTGCGGAACGGCTGCAGCGGAAATATGCCAGGCAGGTGACTGAGGACCCGGAAACCTTCTCCGCCCTGACCAGCACGATTGTGCGCCAGGTCGGCGACCTCAGGCGGATGGTCGATGAATTCTCCTCCTTCGCGCGGATGCCGAAGCCGGAGTTCCGGTCCGAACCGATTGCGGAGATCATCAAGCAGGCGCTGTTCCTGCAGGAGGTCGGCGACCCCGGCATCCGGTTTGAATTTGCGTCGTCGGACAGCCTGCCGCCGCTGATTTGTGACCGGCGGCAGATTGCGCAGGCGCTGACCAACCTACTGAAAAACGCCGCGGAAGCGGTCAACAGCCGCCCTGAGGGTTCCGAGCCCGGGCACGTCCGCCTGTCCGCCCGGGCCGATGCCGACCAGCTGACGATCACCATCACCGACAATGGTATCGGACTGCCCATCGAGCACCGCGACCGCATTACCGAGCCCTATGTGACGACCCGGGCGCGCGGGACCGGCCTCGGCCTCGCCATCGTCAAGAAAATTGTGGAAGAACATGGCGGTACGCTGGAGCTTGGTGATGTCGAGACCGGTGGAACCTCCGTCCGCATTGGCTTCGATCTGAAACAAAATCAGCAGAACCGCGATCTGCCCGAACCCGCTGAACCCACGCTGGCGCTCGCCGCCGGCGGTGCGCAAGGATAGACACATGGCCCTCGATATCCTGATCGTCGATGATGAGGCCGACATCCGCGACCTGATTGCCGGCGTCCTGTCGGATGAAGGCTATGCAACCCGGGTGGCGGCGAACAGCGACGAGGCCTTGGCGGCGCTCGCGGACCGCCGGCCGGCGCTGCTGGTGCTCGACATATGGCTCACCGGATCGCGGCTGGACGGGCTGGAGCTGCTTAATCAGGTCAAGAACCACGACCCATCGCTGCCGGTGATCGTCATTTCCGGACATGGAAATATCGAAACGGCGGTCGCCGCGATCAAGCGCGGGGCCTATGATTTCATCGAAAAGCCGTTCCAGGCTGATCATCTGATTCTCGCCGTCCAGCGCGCCACCGAGACCGAGCGGCTGAAGCGCGAGAATGAGGAACTGCGCGAACGGGCCGGGCTTGATACCGAGCTCAGCGGATCATCGACCGTCATCAACAACGTCCGCGCGACGATCAAGCGTGTTGCCGCCACTGGCAGCCGGGTGCTGATCACCGGGCCTGCCGGGGCCGGCAAGGAAATTGCCGCCCGACTGCTGCACCAATGGTCCGGCCGGGCCGGTGCCCCCTTCGTGGTGGTGTCTGCTGCCCGCATGACGCCCGAGCGGGTCGAAGAGGAATTGTTCGGCCATGAGGAGGGGGGGCAGGTCACCCGGGTCGGCCTGTTCGAACAGGCGCATGGCGGGACGCTGTTCCTCGATGAAGTCGCCGACATGCCGCAGACGACCCAGGGCAAAATCCTGCGGGTGCTGACCGATCAGGTGTTCCAGCGGGTTGGCGGGATGCGCAATGTCCGGGTCGATGTCCGGGTGGTCAGCGCGACATCCCGCGATCTGGCGCAGGAGATTGTCGCCGGACGCTTCCGCGAGGATTTATACTACCGGCTGAATGTCGTGCCGGTCCGGCTGCCCGCCCTGTCGGAGCGGCGGGAGGATATCGGCGATCTTGTCCTGCATTTCCTCGCGCGCTTTGCCGCCGAGCGTCGGGTGGCGACACCCGGCCTCAGCGAAGACACGCTCGCCGCGCTGCAAACCTATGACTGGCCCGGCAATGTCCGCCAGTTGCGCAATGTGGTGGAACGGACGCTGATCCTGGCGCCAGCGGAGCGGATGGGCCGGATCGACATCGACATGTTGCCACCCGAACTCACCAACGAACCGGCCAAGCTGTTTCCGCATCAGGCGGCCAAGTCGATCATGGGGGCAGGGCTGCGGGAGGCCCGCGAGCAGTTTGAGCGGGAATATCTGCGGGTCCAGATCCAGCGCTTCTCCGGCAATATCTCCCGGACCGCAGCCTTTATCGGGATGGAGCGCTCCGCCCTGCACCGGAAGCTGAAGGCGCTGGGCCTGAGCGATGGCAGCCGCAACGGGGACGATGGCGATCTCAGCTATTGAGGCGGGATTCAATTTGTGCAGTGCAGCAAGTTGCGCTAGCCTCCGCATCTGCACCGGCCAATCCCCGGTGCGGCACGCCGACACCGGGCAACGGTGCGGGCGCAGACCAAACGCAGTTTGCCAATAAGAAAAGAGTCGTAAATGGCTGATAAAGCAAACAATCTCCAGGACGTATTCCTGAACGCCGTTCGCAAATCCAAAATCCCGGTGACGATGTTTCTGGTCAACGGTGTCAAGCTGCAGGGCATGATCTCCTGGTTTGACAATTTTTCGGTGCTGCTGCGCCGCGATGGCCATTCGCAGCTGGTCTACAAGCATGCGATTTCAACCGTCCTGCCTGCCAGCCCGGTTCAGCTGTTCGAGGCTGAAGAAGCGACCGACGATTGAACGACACCGAAACCCGCCTCGCAACGGAAACCTCGCAGCGGCGTGGCAAGCGGACGGCACGCGATGGTTTTGACGCCGCAACCGGCCTGAGGTCGGGCACCCCGACCATTGTATTGTTTCCGGATCGCGGCGGCACCGGGGAGGGGAGGGATGCCGACGCCTGTCTGGCCGAGGCGGCCGGTCTGGCACGCGCCATTGCGCTCGACGTGCGCCATGCCGAAATTGTCCGGGTCCGGACCGCCAAAGCCGCGACACTGTTCGGCAAAGGACAGATCGAACGCATCGCCGCAGCGGTCGCGGCACATGATGCCGAACTGGTGGTGATCGACGGTGCCGTCACCCCGATCCAGCAGCGCAATCTTGAGCGGGACCTGAAAGCCAAGGTGATTGACCGCACCGGGCTCATCCTGGAGATCTTCGGGGAGCGCGCCTCCACCAGCGAAGGCACGATGCAGGTCGAACTTGCGCACCTCAATTATCAGGCCAGTCGTTTGGTCCGGTCCTGGACCCATCTCGAACGGCAGCGCGGCGGTTTCGGATTTCTCGGCGGGCCGGGCGAATCGCAGATCGAAACCGACAGGCGGCTGATCCGGGACCGGATCGCGCGGCTGAAGAAGGACCTTGAGGCGGTGCGCCGGACCCGCAGCCTTCACCGGCAGCGGCGACAGAAGGCACCCTATCCGGTTGTGGCGCTGGTCGGTTATACCAATGCCGGAAAGTCAACCTTGTTCAACCGGTTAACCGGTGCCGATGTGATGGCAGAGGATGTGCTGTTCGCCACGCTTGATCCGACCATGCGCAGCATCGCCTTGTCGGGGATCGACAAGGTCATCGTTTCCGACACCGTCGGGTTCGTCTCCGACTTGCCAACCCAGTTGGTCGCCGCATTCCGCGCGACGCTGGAAGAGGTGCTGGAAGCCGATCTGATCGTCCATGTCCGCGATGTCGCGCATCCGGACAGCGAGGCGCAGAAACAGGATGTGGAAAGCGTGTTGCGCGGGCTGGGCGTCGTCGACAGTCCGGAGTCCGCACCGGTGATCGAAGCGCTGAACAAGATCGACCTGTTGGCCGGCGACGCCCACACGGCGCTCCGGGCCGCCCAGTCGGACACCAGTACCGCGATTTCGGCGGTGACCGGGGAGGGGGTTGAGGCCCTGCGACAACTCATCAGCGAAACGCTGCAACGATCGGCCCGGGTCGCCGACTATACGCTCGCCGCCAATGACGGCGCAAAAATCGCCTGGCTGCATGAACATGGCGAGGTCATTGCCCGCACGCATGACGACACCGGCCAAATCCGTGTTCAGGTCCGGCTGAGCGAGGAGGCCAAAGCGCGGTTCGAGCGCATGCTCAGCCGCGCTTGACCTGCTGCCAAAGCGCTTCCTTGGCCTCAAGATCGAGCGCGGCAAAGCCGTCGCCAGCAAGGGCCTCCATCGCGGCAAATCGCGCTTCGAACTTGGCATTGGCCTGCCGCAATGCGGTCTCGGCGTCGACGCCAAGATGGCGGGCATAGTTCACGATCGAGAAGAGGAGGTCACCGATTTCTTCACTTCTGGTGGCATCATTTGACTCAGCAATTTCAGCAAGTTCTTCATCGATCTTCGCACGCGGCCCAGCTGCGTCCGGCCAGTCAAACCCAGTGCGGGCTGCCCGGCGTTGCAGCTTTTCGGCACGGAGCAGGGCCGGTAGGCCGAGCGCGACGCCGCTGAGCGCTGTCGCACGCGGCTTTTCCGCAGCTTTCAAGGATTCCCAATTCGCTGACTGTGCGTCAGCAGAGGCAATCCGGGCACCGTCACCAAAGACATGCGGATGACGGCGGATCATTTTGGCCGTGATGCCGCCCAGGACATCGTCCAGCGTGAAGGCACCGGCCTCAGCCGCCATCTGGCTGTGGTAAACGACCTGCAGCGCCAGATCGCCGAGTTCTTCCCGCAGATCATCCATGTCGCCGCGCGCGATGGCATCCGCCACCTCATAGGCCTCCTCAATGGTGTAGGGTGCAATGCTGGTGAAGCTCTGGACCAGATCCCACGGGCAACCACCATCCGGCGCGCGAAGGCGAGCCATCACATCAGCGAGGGGGCGAATGTCAGACATGTCCAATAATCCGATAATATATATTATGTTAAGTAACGTATATCCTAGGGTGAGAGGATGAGAGTTTGTCCCTCGACGCGCCAACCGGTCAACGTGTTCAGATAACGCATCCCCAGCAAGTTGGTTTCCAATTCCCCACCGCTGACGCTGACCCGCAGTCCGGACCGGGCGATCGGCCCGATCTCGATCAAGCGGATCGTGCTGCTCGCGGTTCGGACCATGCCATTCGCGGTTGACGCCGCGCCGTCATAGCGGAGGTTGGCCACATCAATGCCCGCGCGCCTGGCTGCTGTTGGGGTCAGGACGATGTCGGAGGCTCCGGTATCGATCAGGAACAATGTGGATTCGCCGTTGAGCCTGGCGCGGACCCAGAAATGCCCGTCGTCGCGGGCCCGGATGCGGAATTCGCCGTTCGCCGTTTGGCTGCCGCCGGCCGGATCGAGCTCCCCGCGCATTCGCCCGAGCAAGGCGCCCGCATCGTCCCTGAAGCTCGCTGCCAGCACCACCACTGCAAAAATACACAGCCAGACTAGGGCACCGCGAACCGTCCGGCCTATGGCCTCCCGCCGAAGTGACACCGCTCCGGCGAGAACGATCAACAGCAACAGTGACAGATAGACCGCATTCATCCGGTCGCTGCTGTCAAGATCGCCAAGGTTCATCCGAAGGTACCGCTGTCAAGCAACTGCTGAGCCGCGGCATCGAACGCCGCCCACGCGACTGCGCCGAGTGCACCACCGGTGCTGACCCGGCGAACACCAGTCGCAGCCACCTCCGCAACCGACAGGCCCGGACGGGAAATGATGATATTCAGCGGTTTGGGCGCGACGGCCGCGACCAATTCCCGGATCAAGCCAATGTCGCGGACACCGGGTGCGAACAGGCAATCTGCACCAGCCGCCGAATAGGCCTCGAGGCGGCGGAGCACGACCTCAAACGGCTCGACACCGCGCAAAACCCCCTCGGCCCGACCAACCAGCAAGGTTCCGGTCCCGGATTGGTCAACGGCAGCGCGGGCAGCAGTCATTCGGTCGACCGCCAACGGCAGGTCATAAATCGCGTTGCCGGACCAATCCTCAATCGAAAGGCCCGCAATTCCGGTTGCGATTGCGCGCGTGACATTGGCAGCAACGGCTTCCGGCGTATGTGCAAAGCCGTTTTCAAAGTCGGCGTTAACCGGCAAGTCGGTGGCCGCGACCAGGTCGCGCAAATGGCTGAGCACGTCCTCACAAGTCAGCTCCCCATCCTGCTTGCCGAGCATCCACGCCGCGCCAGCGCTGCTTGACGCGATGGCCTTGAATCCGAGCTTGGCCAGACGTTTGGCTTCACCGACATTGGACGGGTTCGGGATGACGAAACAGCCGCTCTCATGCAGCTTGCGAAAGGCAGCGCGACGGTCGGCGATGGTCATGCTCTCTCTCCGGTTCAGGCCACTAGTTGGGAGACGCCTTGTTGAACAATCTGAAATAATTGGCAGCGGTCAGTTCGGACAGTGCCTCAACAGACATTCCGCGCAAGTCGGCGAGGAACTTTGCCGTGTGCGCTACGAATCCCGGCTCACAGGGTCGACCCCGGACCGGTACCGGTGCCAGAAACGGTGAGTCGGTTTCGATCAGCAACCGGTCCAACGGGATTTGCCGCGCAATGTCCTGCAGCGCCCGGGCGTTTTTGAAGGTCACGATGCCGGAGAGGGAGATATAAAGACCGAGCGCCAGCGCCTTGTCGGCAAAATCCTGGCTGGCGGTGAAGCAGTGGATCACCCCCGGAAAGGCCCCCTTCCCCATTTCTTCCGTCAGCAGCGCATGGGTGTCAGCCTCGGCATCGCGCGTATGCACGATCAGCGGAAGCTGTGTCTCACGCGATGCCACGATGTGGCTTTGAAAGCTGGATTTTTGCCGGTCCCGGTCCGACTTGTCATAATAATAATCGAGGCCGGTTTCACCGATGGCCACGACCCGCGGGTGGGCCGCCGCCGCGACCAGATCGGCGGTGTCGATGTCCGGATGCGCGTCCGCCTCGTGCGGGTGAATCCCAACCGATGCCCAGATATCGGGATGCGCCTCGGCAATCGCGATGACGTCGGCCCATTCGCGCCGCTTGGTGGAGATACCGAGCATCCCGGTGACACCCGCCGCCCGGGCTCGGGCGATGACGCCAGCCTGATCTTCGACGATGCCGGGGTAGTTCAGGTGACAATGGCTGTCGATCAGCATGTCAAACGGGTTCCACCCAGCGGGGGAACACGCCTTGCGGGTCCGGGAGCTTGGTTCCGGGAATCAGCGGCATCGACAGATCGGCGAGGCCGCGCTTGCCGGGGTCGACCGACAACTGGTCCAGCAGCGCAGCACAACTGGCGGGCATCGACGGTTGCGCGAGGATCGCCAATTGCCGGACCGCCTCGGCGACATGATAGAGGATACTGCCCATCCGCTCCGGATCACTGGTTTTCAGCTTCCACGGGGCCTCGGCGGAAATATAGCTGTCACCCTCCCCCACCCGCTTCCAGACCGCGTCCAGCGCGTGGTGGATCGACAGCGTCGCCATCGCCGCGTTCATCTCGGCAGGTAGCGCCGCGAGGCTCGCTGCAAAGGCCCGGTCCGCCTCGGTCAGCTGCCCCGGGGTTGGCACGACACCGCCGCAATTCTTGGCGATCATCGACAGGCTGCGCTGTGCCAGATTGCCGAGGCCATTGGCCAGGTCGGCATTGGTCCGCGCCACAATTGCTTCATGACTGTAGCTGCCGTCATTGCCGAACGGCACCTCTCGCAGCAGGAAATAGCGCAACTGATCGACGCCATACATGTCAGCCATCGCCAGCGGCTCGACGACGTTGCCGACCGACTTCGACATTTTCTCGCCGCGATTGAGCACAAAGCCGTGGCCGAACACCTGTTTGGGAAGCGGCAGGTTCGCCGACATCAGGAAAGCCGGCCAATAGACCGCGTGGAACCGCACCACGTCCTTGCCGATCACGTGCAGGTCGGCGGGCCAGCGCTTCGGATCATCCGGATATCCGGCGCTGGTCAGATAATTGGTCAGCGCATCGAGCCAGACATACATCACATGTCCCGGCGCTTCGGGCACCGGCACACCCCAATCGAAGCTGGTGCGCGAAATCGACAGGTCGTTGAGGCCGCCTTTCACGAAGCCGATCATCTCGTTGCGGCGACTGTCCGGCTGTACAAAATCCGGATATTCCTCGTATAATTTTAATAGCTTGTCGGCATAAGATGAGAGTTTAAAGAAATAACTTTCCTCCACCGTCCACTCAACCGGTGTGCCCTGCGGGGACAGTTTCTCGCCGGTATCGGCGGTGACGATTTCCCCCTCGTCATAATAGGCCTCGTCGCGGACCGAGTACCAACCTTCGTAGCGTCCGAGATAGATGTCGCCCTTCGCCACCATGGTCTGCCACAGCGCCTGCGACGCCAGATAATGGTCCGGATCGGTGGTGCGGATAAACCGGTCGTGGCTGATGTTCAGCTTGGCTTCCATCGCATGATAATGCGCCACCATCGAATCGGCATAGGCGCGCGGTGTCACCCCGGCATCCCGCGCCGCCTGCGCGATCTTCAACCCATGCTCGTCGGTGCCGGTGGTGAAATACACCTCGTCCCCCGCCAGCCGCCGCCAGCGCGCGATAAAATCCGTCGCAATCGCCTCATAGGCATGGCCCATATGCGGGCGGCCATTGGGGTAGGCGATGGCGGTGGTGATGTAGAACGGGGTGCGGGTCATGGGTTGGGGGCTTACACGGGGTGACGGCGTCTCGCCAAGCTACGCCGTCCTAAAATCCTCCCCCTCAGGGGGAGGTGGTAGCCCGCAGGGCTGACGGAGGGGGCGAAACGAGGGATCCGGCGCGTGTCAGCCCCCTCCACCGCTGCGCGGTCCCCCTCCTCCTGCGGGGGAGGATTCAATAGTGTATCACCCGCCCGTAAGCATCGAGCACGCTCTCGTGCATCATCTCGCTGAGCGTCGGATGTGGGAACACCGTGTGCATCAACTCGCTCTCTGTCGTCTCCAACTGCCGGGCCACGACATAGCCCTGAATCAGTTCGGTGACCTCCGCCCCGATCATGTGTGCGCCGAGCAGTTCACCGCTCGCGGCATCGAACACGGTTTTCACGAACCCTTCTGCCTCGCCGAGTGCGATGGCCTTGCCGTTACCCTGAAACGGGAAGCGACCGACCTTGACCTTGTGGCCTGCTTCAATCGCCTTGGCCTCGGTCAGGCCAACGCTCGCCACCTGCGGGCGGGAATAGGTGCAGCCGGGTATGTTGGCGGTATCGAGCGGGTGGACGCCCTTGACCCCCGCCATGGCCTCAACCGCGATCACCCCTTCATGGCTGGCCTTGTGCGCGAGCCATGGCGGGCCGGTGACGTCGCCAATCGCCCACAGCCCCTCGACATTGGTGCGACCATAGCCGTCGGTGTCGATATGGCCCTTGGTGGTCTTCACGCCGAGCGCTTCCAGCCCGATGTTCTCGGTGTTGGGTGCGATGCCGATGGCGATGATGACGTGGCTGAAGTCCTCGGCCTTCCCCGAGATCGTCGCGGTCACGCCGTCCGCCTTGACGTCGAGCTTTTCGACCGACGCCTTGGTGCGGATGTCCATGCCCTGCTTCTTGAGCGCCTTCTCCATGAACGCCGACACCTCGGCATCCTCGACAGGCAGCACGCGGTCGAGCATTTCGACGACGGTAACCTTCGCGCCCATGTCGCTGTAGAAGCTCGCGAATTCGATACCGATCGCGCCCGATCCGATCACCAGCAGCTTGGTCGGCATTTCGGGCGGCGTCATCGCGGTGCGGTAAGTCCAGACGCGCTTCTCGTCGGCCTTCAGATGCGGCAACTCACGGGCGCGGGCACCGGTGGCGATGATGATATTCTTCGCGGTCAGCACCCGGTCGCCGACGGTCAGTTGGCCCTTGCCGGTCAATTTACCGACACCTTCGACGACCGTGACCTTGTTCTTCTTCATCAGCCCTTTGACGCCGCCGTTCAGCTGCGCCGCGACTTTGCGCGACCGCTCGACCACCTTGGCGAGATCGTAGGACACCTTCTCGACCGACAGACCGTAAGCATCGGCATGCGTCATATAATGATAGATTTCGGAGGTCCGCAGCAACGCCTTGGTCGGAATGCACCCCCAATTGAGACATATCCCGCCGAGCCGCTCGCGCTCGACAATGGCCACCTTCATGTCAAGCTGCGACGCCCGAATCGCCGCGACATAGCCGCCTGGACCGGAACCGAGGATGATGAGGTCGAAGGTTTCAGGCATTTTCCCTCACATCGGTGCGACGTCCGTACGCGTTCACGGCGGCAAGCGCGCCGGGAGGGCCACAGAGACCCACGGCGATCCACCACGGCAAAATTGCCAAGAAAGGTGCAGACGCCGCGAATACACCGACAGCGACCGTCCCGCCGAGACTAAGACCCAAGCCTACCCGCCAGGATGCCTGCAGCGTCAACCAAGCCGCAAGTGCCGCGCCGCCGATGCACAGCATCAACAGGACACAAGCTACGAAACCACTTAGAACGTGGGGAATATTCCCTTCCGCCGACGCTTCAATCATGAATCCGATGCAAAAAAAACCAATCAAACCCAACCAAGTGACGAACAGCGCACAGCGCACAGCTGGGCGGGCGACGATCATGCCAACATCGCCAGCGGGTTTTCGCACAGGCGCTTGAATGCCTGCATCAGCGCAGCGCCGTCCGAGCCGTCGATGGCGCGGTGGTCGAAGCTGCCGGTGGCGCTCATGACCGTCGCGATGGCGAGCGCATCGTTCACGACATAGGGCCGCTTCTCGCCGGCGCCGATCGCCATGATCATCGCCTGCGGCGGGTTGATGACGGCCTCGAACTGTTTGATGCCGTACATGCCCATGTTGCTCAAGGATGCGGTGCCGCCCTGATATTCGTGCGGCTGCAGCTTGCCGTCCTTGGCGCGGGCGGCGAGGTCCTTCATCTCGGTGGACACTGCCGACAGGCTCTTGAGGTTGGCCCCGGCGATGATCGGGGTGATGAGGCCAGCGGGGAGCGACACCGCCACCGAAATGTCGGCGCGGCTGTATTTGATCAGGCTGTCCCCGGCAAAGGCGACGTTGCAGGCCGGAACTTCGATCAGCGCAGCGGCCAGCGCCTTAATCAGCATGTCATTGACCGACAGCTTGACGCCCCGCGCCTCCAACCCGGCGTTGAGTTCGGTGCGCAGTTTCAGCAGTTTGTCGAGGTTGATGTCGACGGTCAGGTAGATGTGCGGGACCTGCTGTTTCGACTCGGTCAGGCGGCGCGCAATGGTCTTGCGCATGTTGGAGAGTTTGATGGTTTCCGAGGGGATGTCGGTGGGTACGTGGGTACTTGCGGCCCTACGGGCTTCGACAGGCTCAGCCTGAGCGGATTTTGGTTGTGTATCCTCCAACCGCTCACCCTGAGCTTGTCGAAGGGTTGTTGAGGCACCTTCGAGATCGGCCTTGACGATGCGACCGTTCGGGCCGGAGCCGGTAACGGTGGCAAGGTCGATGCCCTGGGCCTGGGCCAAACGGCGGGCGAGTGGGCTGGCTTTGGTGCGGTCATTTCCCTCTCTCCCCGAGGAAGGGGGTGGCGAGCGAAGCGAGACGGGAGAGGGGGTGGGGTGCGCGGGTGGCGTGGAGTCCGTCGCCCCTGTCGGTGCCCCCTCACCCCGCTCGCCTTTCGGAGAGTCGCCCTCTCCCTCAAGGGGAGCGGGAGCAACGCCCGCAACCTCGCCCTCTTCCAACAGTCGCGCAATTACTTGGCCGACCGGAATTTCGTCCGTCCCTTCCGCCACCAGCAACGCGGCGACCGTCCCTTCGTCGACCGCTTCGACCTCCATCGTCGCCTTGTCGGTCTCGATCTCGCAGAGGATGTCACCGGACTTGACCGTGTCACCGACTTTCACCACCCATTTGGCAAGCGTGCCAACCTCCATGGTTGGCGACAGCGCGGGCATGGTGATGTCGATGGGCATGAATGATGCGCTCCGGCAGAACTGACCCTGTTCTTTTAGGCGGGGCCACGCGGCGGGGCAACCACTCCCCTAGGCTCGCTTGGCAGGATTGGCCCATTCAACCGCAGAAATATCCGGCAGAAACAGCGAGACCCGGTTCCGACCGTCGCGTTTGGCGGCATAGAGCGCCTGATCGGCGGCGCGATAAAGTTTTTCAAAACCGCCGGGTTCGCTGCGGCTATTGACGATCCCGATGCTGACCGTAACCCCTGCGCCCTCCCCCATCAAATCGTCAAGGCGGCAAGCAGCGACCTCCCGCCGGATGCGTTCGGCGAGGATTTTGAGGGTGCCCCTGTCAGCCCCTGGTGAAGCGATGGCAAATTCCTCGCCGCCCATTCGCCCGGCAATGTCGGAGGATTGCAGACATTGCAGCATCGTCCGGCCAAGCCGCATCAGCACCAGATCACCGACATCATGGCCGTGGGTGTCATTGATTGACTTGAACAGGTCGAGATCGAGCAGGATCAGCCCGACCACCACGTCACCGGGAGCAAGCATGGTCTGAATGCGCGCGATGAAACCACGGCGGTTATACAGCCCGGTAAGCTGATCGGTTTCCGACAGGGTGCGCAATTGCTCCCGTTCAGCGGCGGCGCTGTCCCGCTCCCGGCGGAAGCGGACGAACCGGTCTGCCAGCGCAATCGCCAGCATCAGCACCTGAATGGCCGCTGCAATGAACACCGCCTGATCGACGATTTCCATATGGTCGATCAGCCCGAAATTGCGGCTGACCCGCAGGATCAGCGCCAGGATCGGCAGGGTCCAGGCGGCGAGATAGAAGAGGCCAGCCCGGCTGCCCCGGCGAATGGCGACCAAAGTTCCGGCTAAGCAGCTGATGACCGCCGTCATCATCAACAGATCAAACATCTGGGTGGCCCGGTGCGCCGGGGTCAGTGATTCAAACGAGCCGAAGAAGGCGGTGACGACAATCAGCAGGCCAAGTCCCATCTGAAACCTGAGGAAGGCTTTCGGCAACAGGCCCTTTTCAAAAAATGCGACGAAGAAACTGAGGCTGAAGAACATCGCCGCCCCGGCGCTCCACAGGTTGATCCGGACGCCCCACGGGCCGGCCAATTCCGGCATCCACAGGAAGATGACATTGGACCAGAACAAGGTGTGGATCAGCACAGCCAGGGTCCACAGCGCATAATGCGACAGGTAACTGTAGCGGAGCCCCGCCACCAGAAACAGGCTGTAGACCAGTCCCGAGGCGATGGTCCCGGCGATGATGCCCATCAGCAGCAGCCAGCTCCGGGCAATGTCGATATAACCGGTGACCGAAACCGCCCTGACCTTTCGGATCAGTTCCCAGGCCGCGAGCCGTTCAAAACCGATGGTGATGGTCACCGGTTTCACATCCCGCTTGGGTACGACAAACTGCAGATATCCCCCAATCGCCCAATGATCCCCGACCGCATCGGCGTTGATGCGATCCTGAAAGAGGCTGCCATCGTCATAGCGCACGGTCGCCACAATCGTCCGGAATCGTGGCTGATCGATCAGCAACACCCACGGTCCGCCAAAATTTTGCGCGCTCGGTGGCACTGCGACCTGTTGCCACAACCAGCGGTCATGATAGCCGGACGGCGTGACCCCGCAGCGAAACCCTTGGCGGTCCGCCACCGGTGCAGCAATTTCGGCCTTGGTGATCGTCGAACAAAGGCCCGGGCGAAGTTCGACATAGGGGTAGGCCGCCCGAACGGTCGAGGGACCGAACAAGGCCAGCAACGCCACCAGCAGAAGAAACAACCGCGTCACAGGCTCCGCTCGCTCAACCCAGTTGGGCCAACATAGCGGAAACTGGTTAACACGGCGATACGCTAGCGCCGGTAACAGACCTGTTTCACCGCCGCGACGACATCGCCCGCTTTCAGCAACGTCAGTTTTTCCAGATTGGCCGCATAGGGCATCGGAACGTCGACGTTGGTGACCCGCAGCACCGGGGCATCCAGGTCGTCAAACCCCTCCTCCATGCAGATCGCCATAATCTCGGAGGCGATGCCGCAGACCGGCCAACCCTCTTCGGCAATCACCAGCCGGTTGGTTTTCTTGAGACTGGCGAGCACCGTGGCCCGATCAAGCGGGCGCAGGGTTCGAAGGTCGATGACCTCGGCCGAGATTCCCTCCGCTTCCAGCTGGGTGGCGGCATCGAGCGCCACCCCAACCGAAATCGAATAGCCGACGATGGTGACATCACTCCCCGTGCGGACCACCTTCGCCTTGCCAATCGGCACAACATGGTCGTCGCCGACCGGGACATCGAACGAGACGCCGTAGAGCAGCTCATTCTCCAGAAACACCACCGGATCAGGCGACCTGATCGCCGATTTGAGCAGGCCCTTGGCGTCGGCAGCGCTATACGGAGCCAGCACGATCAGGCCCGGAACGCTGGCGTACCACGGCCCATAATTCTGACTGTGCTGTGCCGCGACCCGCGACGCGGCGCCATTCGGACCTCGGAATACGATCGGGCAGCGCATCTGGCCGCCCGACATATAATTGGTCTTGGCCGCCGAATTGATGATGTGATCGATGGCCTGCATCGCAAAATTGAAGGTCATGAACTCTATGATCGGCTTGAGGCCGCCCATCGCCGCCCCGGCGCCGAGCCCGGCAAAGCCATATTCGGTAATCGGCGTATCGACGACACGCTTCGGACCGAATTCCTCGAGCAAGCCCTGTGTGACCTTATAGGCCCCCTGATACTCGGCGACCTCTTCGCCCATTACAAAGACTTCAGGCGTTGAGCGCATCTCCTCCGCCATCGCATCGCGCAACGCTTCGCGGACAGTCTGGCGGTGCATTTCGGTGCCGGCGGGGAGCGCAGACTCAACGGCTGGAAGGCCCCCACGCCGGCCCTCCCCCGCTGCTGCGGGGGCAGGTGAAGACTCTTTGGCTTCCGCCCTGGTCTGCGGGGAGGGTTGGGGTGAGGCCGTCGCGGCACCCGCATCCTCCCCTTCCGCCAATATCGTCGCGATCAAGGTCCCGACCTTCACGTCGTCCGCTCCGGCTGCGACATGGATTTTCAGGACGGTCCCTGCTTCGTCGGCCTCCAATTCCATCGTCGCCTTGTCGGTTTCAATCTCGGCCAGCACGTCACCGGCCTTCACAGTCTGGCCTTCGGTGACCAGCCATTTGGCGATGGTCCCTTCCTCCATGGTCGGCGACATCGCGGGCAATTTGATTTCCATCGGCATCAGTAGCTCCCGACCAGCACGTCGGTGTAAAGTTCGGACGGCTGCGGTTCCGGTGATTGCTCGGCGAAGTCAGCGGATTCGTTCACCGCGACCCGGATCTGCTTTTCGATATCCTTCAGCGCGGCTTCACTGACCCCGAGTGCCAGCAAATCGCGCTTGGCCGCTTCGATCGGGTCCGACTTATCGCGCATCGCCTGCACTTCTTCGCGGGACCGGTATTTGGCCGGGTCCGACATTGAATGGCCGCGGTAGCGGTAGGTTTTCAGTTCAAGCAACACCGGACCCTTGCCCGCCCGCACCCATTTTGTCGCAACCTCCGCCGCGCCGCGCACCGCCAGCACATCCATGCCGTCAACCTGGATGCCCGGAATCCGGAAACTCTCCCCGCGCCGGTACAACTGATCCTCGGCGCTGGAGCGATTGACACTGGTGCCCATGGCATATTGGTTGTTCTCGATGACAAAGATCACCGGCAGCTTCCAAAGTTCCGCCATGTTGAAACTCTCGTAAACCTGCCCCTGGTTCGCGGCACCGTCACCGAAATAGGACAGGCAGAGGCCGCCATCACCCTTGTACTTGTGGGCAAAGGCCAATCCTGTACCCAGGGGCACCTGCGCACCGACGATACCGTGGCCGCCATAAAAGCCATGCTCCACGCTGAACATGTGCATTGACCCGCCCTTGCCGCGCGATATCCCGGCGGCGCGCCCGGTCAGTTCGGCCATGATCACCTTCGGGTCGATGCCGTAGGCCAGCATATGGCCGTGATCGCGGTAGCCGGTGATGACGCTGTCCTTGCCGCCGACCAGCGCCGATTGCAGGCCGACCGCCACTGCCTCCTGCCCGATATAGAGATGGCAGAAGCCGCCGATCAGGCCCATGCCGTACAGCTGGCCGGCCTTTTCCTCAAATCGGCGGATCAGCATCATCTGCCGGTAGAATTCGAGAAGTTCGTCGGCTTTTGCCGGCCAGCGTTCGGGCTGTTCTGGCCGCGCACGACTTGGTGTTGCAGGCGGCGCGGCGCGGGAAGCTTTGGCCAAGGGAGAGCCTTTTTGGCTAGGAAGCAGACTCAGCACCTATACGGGGCAGGCCCCTATCGTTTCAATTAGATTTCGGCAGCTGCACGACGACTTCGTCGGCCCGGACCACACCAAGGTCTTTCCGAACCAACTCGTCGGCCAGATCCGGGTCGACGCGGTGCGGATTGAGCAGGGCAATTTTCTGTTCGAGATTGGCCTTGCTGGCTTTCAACTGTTCGGACTGCTGCAACAATGCTGTCTTGCGCTGGCTGTAATCGCTCCAGCTCAGCAGCCCGGTGGTTCCGGCAAGCGCATGAAAGGTGAAATAACCGATCAGGGCGATGCAAAGCGTCGGGACAACTGCCCCGCGCATCAAGCTGATAACACCCGTTCGCTCATTCATGGAATCAGTGAATCACGGTTGAGTCTTGGATTCAAGCAGTTTTTGACGAAAAGCCAAAAAAATTATCGAATGATTCCACGCCCAGCGAATCGGGCAGCGGCACCAAGCTCCTCTTCAATCCGGATCAGCTGGTTATATTTTGCCAGCCGGTCCGATCTGGCGAGCGATCCCGTCTTGATCTGACCGCAGTTGGTGGCGACGGCGAGGTCGGCAATCGTTGCATCCTCGGTCTCGCCGGAGCGGTGCGACATCACCGAGGTATAGCGGGCCCGGTGCGCCACTTCGACCGCCTCCAGCGTTTCGGTCAGGGTGCCGATCTGGTTGACCTTGATCAGGATGGAATTGGCCAGCCCGCCGACGATGCCCTCCCGGAGCCGAGCCGGATTGGTCACGAACAGATCGTCCCCGACCAGCTGCAATTTCGACCCAAGCCTCTCGGTCAGCAGTTTCCAGCCGACAAAATCATCCTCGGCCATCCCGTCTTCAATCGACAGGATCGGATAACGGCCTGCGAGATCGGCGAGATAGTCAACCATCTGCGCCGGATCGAGACTGCGCCCCTCCCCCGCCAGAACATAGCTGCCATTCTTGAAAAATTCGGTCGCGGCGCAGTCGAGTGCCAGCATGACATCATCACCGGGCCGGTATCCGGCCTTTTCAACAGACCGCATGATGAAATCGAGCGCTGCCGACGCGCTGGCCAGATTGGGGGCAAAGCCGCCCTCATCACCGACCGCTGTCGCCAACCCGGCGTCGTGCAGGTCCTTCTTCAGGGTGTGGAAAATCTCCGAACCAATGCGGACCGCGTCGGCCAGTGTATCGGCACCAACCGGCATCACCATGAATTCCTGGAAATCGATTGGGTTATCGGCATGGGCACCGCCGTTGATGATGTTCATCATCGGGACCGGTAAAACATGGGCCGATACCCCGCCGACATAGCGGTAAAGCGGCAGGCCGCGTGCCTCGGCCGCTGCCTTCGCAACCGCCAGACTGACGCCCAATATGGCGTTGGCTCCCAGGCGGCTTTTGTTCAGGGTTCCGTCGAGATCGATCAATATGGCGTCGAGATCGGCCTGATCCTCCGCCTCCAACCCCGTTATCGCATCGGTGATTTCGCCGTTGACCGCGCTGATCGCCTTCAGGACCCCCTTGCCAAGAAAGCGGCTTACATCACCGTCCCGCAGTTCGACCGCTTCATGCGCGCCGGTCGACGCGCCTGACGGCACCGCAGCGCGGCCGAAGCTGCCATCCTCCAGCAGGATATCGACCTCGACAGTCGGATTGCCCCGGCTATCAATAATCTGCCGGGCATGGACGTCGACAATCGCGGTCATTTGGTGTCTCCGGGACAAAGGGCGTCGGATGCGCGCGGTCTTAGCGATTGGAATAGGCTGCGGCAACGCTGGAGAAGCCAGCCAGATTGCGTTAATCAGTGAACGGGTATTCAGGATTTGCGTGATCACCGCCTTGAGGTGTATGATGTGTATCGTACACTTGACAAGCGCGTCGTGAAAGGACCGATATGGCCAAGACCAGCAAAGCAAAAGCGACCCCCATGGAAGCACCGGCGGAGGATATGTCAACGCTCGACCGGTTGCGGACCGAAGCGGCGTCGCTGCGCGATCAGGCGACTGGCAAAGCGCGAAGCGCGGCAGAGACCGGCAAGACCAAGGCGTCCGACACCATCGACGGGGTTGCGCAGTTTGTGCATGACAATGCCGCGACGCTTGGCGAACGGACAACGCCGCAAGTGACCGATTATGCCAACCGGGCCGCCGATGCGCTTGATGGATTTTCGCAAAGCCTGCGCACCAAGAGCATCGATGATCTTGTCGGCGATGTCCGGAGTTTTGTGAAACGCTCCCCGGCGGTCGCGGTCGGCGCGGCGGTGGCAATCGGCTTTGCCCTGACCCGTTTTGCCAAGGCGAGCGCCGAACGGACCCGGCGGTACCGCGGCGACGGGCGTCGCTGACCGATGTGGGGACGCCGGAGCAAGGGACAGGATAGCGATCCGGGAGCTGAGGCTGACGACGCTCCGCCTTTGTCGTTCGGTGACTTGATCAAGCAATTGCTACGCGACGTCGACCTGCTGATCCGCAACGAATTCCGGGCGGTGCAGTCGGAAGTCAGCGACAATCTCCGCAAAGCCCTCCCGCCGCTGACGCTGATCCTGATCGGCGCCGTGCTGCTGATTGGCGCGGTTTTCACGCTATTGGGGGCGCTTGTCGCATGGCTGACCCTGCTGGTCGGGGCGGGCTTCGCTGCCCTGATTGTTGCCATCGGTGCGGGCGGTACTGGTTGGGCATTGATTTTACGGGGTCGGGACCAAATCTCCCGAGTGGGGCTGATGCCAGCCCGGGTCGCCCGGATGATGGACAATGATCCAGACCCGACGGAAGGACAGAATAAATGAGCGACACCGACAGCAAAACCGCCGCCGAACAGGCCGAGGCAGCCCGGGCCCGCATCGCAGCGACGGTCGAGGATATCCAGGACCGGTTGTCTCCGCGCCGGATCATCGGCGATGCGGCCAGCGACCTGCAAACCCGGGGTTCAGAATTGCTCGACAGTGGCGCACGGCTGGTCCGCGAACATCCTGTAGCGTTGTCGCTGATCGGGCTGTCCCTCGGACTGCTGCTCCTGAAGCGCGACAGTCGGCCCAATCCATCAGATGCCTATCAGGATGTGTACGGCAACGATGACTATGATTTCGACGATGTCGATGAACCCGGTGCGGTTCGCCGCAACATCGACAAGGCCCAGGCCGCCCTTGGTGCCGCCAAGTCTTCGGTTTCCAGCACAGCCGCCACCGCCCGTGCACGAGCCAGCGACAGCATCGAGGCCGCACGGGAGCGCAGTGCCGACATCGCCGACCGGGCGTTGAACTCGGCAAAACAGGCCAAGCGCAAGGCCACTGACAGCTTCGATGACAACCCACTGGCAGCCGCCGTTCTTGGCGTCGCGGCGGGCGCGTTGATCGGCTCCCTACTGCCGCGCACCGATCAGGAAGACGAGTGGCTGGGCGAAAGCCGGGATCGGTTGGCGGAGCGGGCACGGGCAGCGGCAAAGGCCGCAATCGACGCCGGCAAGCGCGAGCTTGACGAGCGCGGGCTTAACCTGGATACGGCGAAGGCCAAAATCTCCGATCTTGGCGAACAGGCGAAAACCGTCGCCCGTACCGCAGGGCAAGCCGCCGCCGATCAGCTGAAAACCGGGCAAACCGCCGGAAACGCCTGATAATCGGGTTCAGTTGGCATTCAGTCGCTGGTCGCTAGCCGATCCTGCATTGCCATTCTATAAGCACGGCAGCGCAATATGGAGGCGGACTTGAAGCGATTGATGGCCGTGGTGATCGCCACAACACTGGCAGCAGGCATGGTGCAGGCAGCACCCGACGGTGCGACGCTGTACAAAAGCCGGTGCGGAACCTGCCATTTCCCGCCCGACGTGATGCCGCAGCAGATGCGCATGGGGCCGAGTCTCCGCGGAGTGGTTGGTCGGAAAGCCGGGACGCTCGCAACATTCCCACGCTATTCCAAAGCGATGAAGACTTTTGGTCAACCCTGGACGCCGCAGCGGTTGGACGCCTATCTGGAAAACCCGCGGAAAGTCGTGCCGGGCACCATCATGGCCTATGCCGGACTGAAGGCACCTGCGGAGCGGGCCGCCGTGGTGGCCTATCTCAGCAAGCCGGGCGCGCGCTGATCCCCACCGACAAGGAGTAATATATGCGTTTGCTTGTTTCCGCGCTGGTTGCGCTCGCGCTGATGGCACCGGCCGCCCCGACACTCGCGGCGTCACCTGCCCCTGCGGCAAATGCGGACATGCAGGCCGCCGGGGTGTTCATCGAGGACCTGTCCGGGCAGGCCTTTGGCGTGCTGCGCGACAAAAGCCTCTCGAAGACGCAGGTCCGGGCAAAATTCCGCACGATCCTGAAATCCAGTTTCGATGTGAATACCATCGGCGCAAAGCTGATCCGCAGCCACCGGGCCTCGCTCGCCCCGGCCCAACTCCAGGCCTATCTGGCGATCTTCCCGGACTTCGTTGTCGGCAGCTATGCTGACCGGCTCTATGAATATGCCAACAGCGAATTGAAGATCGTCCGGACCCAGGCGCGCGGTACCCGCGGTGATATCGACGTCCATTCCCGCATCAAGCTGCCGACCAACGCCACCCCGTTTGACGCGGTCTGGACGGTGCGGAAAATGCCGAGCGGAAAGTTCAACATCCAGAATTTGACCGTTGCAGGCGTCAACCTGTCGCTGACCCAGGAGGCGGATTTTACCGCCTATATTCAACGCAACGGCTTTGACGGCCTGTTGAAGTTCATGCGGGAGGCAGCCGCCAAATGACGTCCCGGCTTGATCTTGACGGCGCTGCGTTCGTCCACCCGTCGGCCCAGATGTACGGGCATGTCCGGATGCTGGAAGGCAGCTCCATCTGGTGCAATACTGTGGTCCGCAGCGAAGCGGCGCATGTCGAGATTGGCCGCTTCACCAATGTGCAGGATTTCGTGATGATCCACACCGACCCGGGCCGTCCGGTCGTGGTCGGTGACTATTGCTCCATCACCCATCACGCGACGCTGCATGGCTGCACGATTGGCAACAACGTCCTCGTCGGGATCAACGCCACAGTCTACGGCGGTGCGGTCATCGGTGACAATTCGATTGTCGGTCAGCATGCCTTTGTGCGGGACGGCATGGTCGTGCCGGAAAACTCCATCGTCGTCGGCTCACCCGCCAAGGTCATCCGGATGCAGAACAGCTGGATCGCCAATCGGATGAACGCGCATTTTTATCACCGCAATGCCCTGGCCTATGCCAGCGGCGACCACCGCGCCTGGGAAGGTCCGGAATTTGAAGCCTGGATGACAGCGATGATGACCCGTTTGCAGGCGGAGTTCGCGGCGCTATAGCCAGCCGATGCCACAGAAAATGCACCTCGTCTTCGGCGGTCGGGTCATCGACCCGCGCGCGCTGGAATTCGAAGACCTGACCAAGATCGATTTTGTCGGGATTTTTCCGGACTATGCGACGGCGGAAAAGGCCTGGCGCTCAAACGCCCAGCGAACGGTTGACGATGCCCAGATGAAATATGTCGTCGTGCACCTGCACCGGTTGATGGAACCGGGTGAGGATTAGAAACGCGCCGCCAACTGGGTTTGGTTGGCCAGTCGGATTTCCCGCACCAGACAATCGGCTCCGGCGCGCTTTAGCTCCCGGCACAGCAATTCGGCCTGACTGCGCTCACTGAAATGACCAAAAGCGAGACGGTGCAGTGGCTGACCACCTGAGCGCACCAGCATACTGTTGACCGGTTCATAAGCCCCGATCAGCGGGGCCAGCTTCCCGGTTCTGACCTGCGTCCAAGCCGCATCGCGCACTGTTTCCGAGGCAAAGGCTCCGAGCTGCACAACCCACCGGCCAGTGACCGGTGGTTCAATCGACGCCTTGATCGGATCGACTGCAACCGTAATCGGCACAGGAGAGTCTGTTGGGGTGGGCTCGTCCAGTTGAACCGACCCGCTGGCCGTCACGTCCGGTTGCGGCTGTGGTTGTTCCGCCACTTCCTTCTGGTCCTCTGTCGGCTTGCCCAGCGCCAGTTCGACTGGGCGGCCGGTGTCGTCGGTCCGTGGACGAATCGCCAATATGCTGGCGGTCCTTACGGCCGGGTCGCTGTTCGCCGCCAAGGCCGTCCATTGCCGGATGCGCTCATCGACGGTGGCGGGATCGAGGTCCTGCGCCGCTACCACTCGCGCCCGGGCCCATTGTCCGTCGAGCGCCAGCGCCAGCGCCAGATTCTGCCGGACGCGCGCGGTGGCCGTGTCGGCACGCGCGGCGTCGGTCAACAGCGCAACACCGCGCGATGTCTCCCCTGCCAGCGCCAGCGCCAAACCAACGTCAGGATTCTCAACCGCCGTGCCGCGTGTTTCCAGGTCATCGAGCGCACCGGGCCGATCCCCGATGGCCAGCCTGGCCAACGCCCGCCCCAACCGCGCCTTCGGATCGACGGGATCCAATTCGAGCAAATCCCCGAAAGCCTGCTGCGCCGACAGAAGTCGCCCGCCCGACAGATAGGCCTGGGCCAACACCGAACGAGATGCCGGATTGCTCGGTGCCGACCGAACCGCAAGTTCGGCAAAGCTGGCCGATGCGGCAAAATCCGAACGGGCAAGCGCCGCTTCCGCCTCCATCGCGAACACCGGTGGCGATGGCGGTTTTGATCGAACCGGCGGGGCAAGAATCGACCGAACAAAGCGGGTCTGCTGCTGGCAGCCAACCAAAGTCAGCGCCGCACAAACAGTGATCAGCAATCGGGGAAACGTCATTGGCCGCATGGCCCGACATTCTCCGCCCGCTGATTCTGTACATTTCCCATTCTGCCGAGCATCAACGCCGCCCCTTGGACTCCCGAATGCGTCTACTTTTCCCTAGATAGGCTTAAGAAATTGTGCATGCCGGAGTGGTTCCGGCGAAATGCTTTGGGTGCGCCAAGGAATTGGATGCAAGCGCGGCAAATCTGTTATGACGAATATGTGACTCTGAAGGCGGATCGATGAAGCGAGCGATATTTGCGTGCCTGATCGCGGTTGGATCGGTGGCGGGGGCCACGGTCAAGGACGGCGTGACCAAGTGGCAGGCGGGCGACGACAAGGGCGCGGTTGCTGAATGGCTGCCCTATGCGGCGCGCGGCGACACCGATGCCATGTTCAACCTCGGCCAGGCCTATAAGCTGGGGCGCGGCGTCGTGCTCAATGCCCGGGTGGCACAGGAATATTTCCGCCGGGCCGCGGACCGGGGCCACGCACCGGCCCAGGAGCGTCTGGGCCTGTCGCTGTTCAGTGACACGGCCACCCGTGCG
>CALRKY020000027.1:0-39077 GCA_943368345.1 Synechococcus sp. UW140
TTGGCGCAACCTGGTCGAACGCCTGTTCAGCAAACTCAAAAACTGGCGAAGGGTCGCCACACGCTACGACAAAACCAAAGAATCCTACCTCGGCTTCGTCGCTCTCGCCTCAATCAAACTGTGGATACCCTTTGTCCACGTGGCCTAGAGCATCTTTCGACCAATCCGGATCACCGTGATTGGTCGAAAGACGCACTATAGGCGCTACCGGGTAAAGCGTGTCCATGCCCGGTCGGGCTGGCTGAGGCGGTCGGCGATGATTCGCAGGACGTCGGCGTTCCAGACGAGACCGAAATGGCTGCCACTGATCTCGATATTCTCAACGAGTGGCCCCGCAGCGTTTCGGGATGAGGCCGCCGCGACAATGCCTTCATCAACCGAATAGATTGAGGTGGTTGGCACCGGGGGCGGGACGCTGAGGTCGGTTTCGATCGGCGGTGCGGAAACACTGTGGCTGTTGAACAACTCATAGATGCGCCAGGCATTGTTGGCGCGCATGTCCCCCGCGAACGGGGTTCCGAGTGTGATCACGCAGCGCACCGCATCCGGGTGGCGTTTGGCCAATTCGCGGGCATACACCCCGCCAAGACTCCAGCCGATCAGGCTGACCCGGCGTCCGGTCTGTTCAGCGGTCAGGCGGACCTGTTCCAGCATCGAATCGAGCAGGCCAGCCTTCAGGCCGAAATTGAAGCCCCCAACCCAGCCCCAGGGCTGATAGCCGAGCGCCGACAAGCGGCTGCGAAGCGGGATGGTCAGCACGTCATGGGCGAGGAACCCCGGGTAAATGATGACGCTGTGCCCATCGCCGCGCGGCATGGTGTCGGGTGCAAAGGCCGAGGCAACGAAGCGGACATATTCCGGAACCGCGCGGCTTTCCGCGAAAATCCGGGCCGGCGACGGGGGAAGAATGTTCAGCTGTTTGCCTCCAACCAGGCGCGGACCGCCGGACCAATATCCGGACGCTCCAGCGCCAGCGCGATGTTCGCGGTGATATGACCGGCCTTGTCGCCGCAGTCAAAGCGCCGCCCGGCATAGGTGAAGGCATGAAAGGGCTGATGTCCGATCAATTCGGCCATGGCGTCGGTCAGTTGCACTTCCCCACCGGCGCCGCGCCGGTGCTGGCTGAGCCGACCCATCACCTCCGGCTGGAGGATATAACGCCCGACGGCGGCCAGCCGGGATGGCGCTTCGGCAGGCTTTGGCTTCTCGATAATGCCGAGCATTTCGGTCAGCGGGCCGTCGGCCTTCCCCGGTGTGATAATGCCGTAGCGCCCGGTCTGATCAATCGGCACTTCCATCACTGCAATGACGTTGCCGCCGACCTGTGCATAGGCCTCGACCATCTGCTTCAGGCATGGGTCGCCGGGTTGCCAGAGCAGTTCATCGGGCAGCAACACCGCAAAGGGTTCATCGCCGACGATATGCCGTGCACACCAGACCGCATGGCCGAGCCCGAGCGGCTCCTGCTGGCGGACATAGGCGATGGCCCCCGGGCCAAGCTGGGTTTCCTCCAGCACCTTGAGTTCGGCGTGCCGACCGCGTTCCCGCAGCGTTGCGACCAGTTCGCCCGCCACATCGAAATAATCCTCCAACGCGGTTTTGCCCCTGGCGGTGACGAAGATCATCTGCTCGCAGCCAGCTGACAGCGCTTCGTCGACGGCATATTGGAGCAGTGGCCGGTCCACCACCGGCAGCATTTCCTTCGGTACAGCCTTGGTTGCAGGTAGAAAGCGGGAGCCAAGGCCACCGACCGGGAACACGGCTTTGCGCACAGGCTTGATAAGCATCGACCACTGATCCTTTCGAGAATGCAGTTAGCGCGCATCGACAGGCTTCGACAAGCGCGCGGCAGCCGGATATCAGGCTGACATGACAGTCGATCCGCTCGCGCTCGCCCAATCGCTCATCCGCTGTGAAAGTGTGACGCCCGCCGACGGGGGCGCGCAGTCGCTGTTGGCCGGTGCGCTGGCCACCCTGGGGTTCACGGTTCATCACCACCGCTTCGGCGACGGGTCAGACGATGGGCCAGTCCATAATTTCTATGCAACACGCGGGGAGGGCAGCCCGCACCTGGCCTTTGCCGGACATACCGATGTGGTGCCGGTCGGCGACCGGTCGGCCTGGAGCGTCGATCCGTTTGCGGCAGAGGTACAGAACGGCCTGCTGGTCGGGCGTGGGACCGCGGACATGAAGGGGGCGATTGCGGCCTTTGTCGCGGCGGTGTCGCGGGCAGGTGATCTGCCGGGGACGATCAGTTTCATCATCACCGGCGATGAAGAGGGCCCGGCCACCCACGGAACCGATGAATTGCTGCGGTGGATGGCGGAAGAGGGCCATGCGCCGGACGCTTGTCTGGTCGGCGAACCAACCAGCGTGCAGCGGCTAGGCGACATGATGAAGGTCGGGCGGCGCGGGTCGCTCAACTGCTGGATCACGGTGTTCGGGGCGCAGGGCCATGTCGCCTATCCGGCGCGGGCCGACAATCCGATCACCCGGTTGATTGCCATTGTCAGCGAATTGAAAGCACGCGTATTTGACGATGCCCATGCCCAGTTTGATGCGTCTAACCTTGAGATTGTCGATCTGGAAGTCGGCAACCCGGCGACCAATGTCATTCCGGCCAAGGCCTCGGCCCGGCTCAACATCCGGTTCAACGACCGCCAGCGCGGTGCCGATCTGGAGGCTTGGTTGCGGGAGATTGTCGCCCGCCATGCCCCGGCTCATGAGGTGTCGGTGCGGATTTCCGGAGAAGCGTTCCTGACCGAGCCGGGACCGCTCTCCGCAACCATCGCAGCGGCCGTTGAGGCCGTCACCGGCCTGGTCCCCGAGGCCTCCACCACCGGCGGAACCTCCGACGCCCGCTTCATCCGGCGGGTGTGCCCGGTGGTCGAATTCGGCCTGCCCGGCCAGTCGATGCACAAGGTCGATGAAGTGGTCCGGGTCGAGGACATCGAGACACTTACCCAAATTTACGCGGAGATATTGCGGCGGTGGTACAGTTGACAGCCTGCGTTGTCAGAATAGGCAATGCGCGTCATAGTGGAGGCGGAGAGTGTGATGCCCGCAGTTCGCAAATCTGAGCCAAAACCTCATTCAGTAACGGGCGCCTACAAGCGCAAGCCCATGGCGGTCACCACCAACCCGCCGCGGGGTGGCGCGATGCCGATGTTTGGGCGACTGGCCGGTCGGATTGTGATCGCCGAGGATTTTGACGCATGGCCGGATGAGGTGCTTGACGCCATCGAGGGTGTGCGGCCTTGAAACTGCTGCTCGACACCCAGTCATTGCTGTGGTGGATGAGCGGAGACAAAAGACTCGGACGCACTGCACGGTCCCTGATCGAAGACCCCGACCACGAAAAACTAGTGTCGCAGGTTTCGCTATGGGAAATCGTCGTGAAAGTCCGACTTGGCAAGCTGGCGGCCACGCTTTCTGAAATCGAAGAGGCGATTGCCGCAGACGGGTTTTCGAGGATCAACCTTGAAAGCACCCATTTGCGTATATTGGCCGATTTGCCGTCCTATCGGGACCACCGGGATCCGTTCGACCATCTGCTGTTCGCACAAGCAATTGCCGAAACCGCGACCCTGATGTCGTCAGATCATCATGCGCCGCGTTATCCGCTGACGCTTGTTCTCCCGTCGGCCTAACCACTGTTCCTCAGCCCCGCCGCGATGCCGTTGATGGTCAGATGCAATGCCTCCCGCACGCGCGGATCGCTGTCCCCGCTGCGGTGGCGGCGGAGCAGCTCGATCTGGAGGTGGTTGAGCGGCTCGATATAGGGCAGCCGCATCCGGATGGCATGTTGCAGGACGGGTTGGCGGTCGAGCAGATTGGCCTGTCCGGTCAAGGTCAGAACGACATCGCGGGCCCGGTGCCATTCATCCCGGATCGCCCCGAAGACTTTTTTCCGGAGGTCGGTATCGGGCACCAGATCGGCATAGCGGGCGGCGACTGCCATATCGGATTTGGCCAGCACCATTTCCAGATTGGACAGGCCGACATCAAGGAACGGCCAGCCGCGCGCCATCTCGGCCAGCAGGCCCCGGTCGACGAAGCCCGCCAGCGCGGTTCCGGCCCCGTACCAGCCCGGCAGCATCACCCGGGCTTGCGCCCAGCTGAACACCCAGGGAATGGCGCGCAAATCCTCAATCCGATCCGATTTGGTGCGGCTGGCTGGACGGGAGCCGATTTTCAGGTCGGCGATTTCGGCGATGGGGGTAGAGGCGCGGAAAAACGTCCGGAACCCGTCGGTTTCATAAACCAGGCCTCGATAGGCGCGGAACGCATCGGTACTGATTCCGGCAAAGGCCGTGCGAAAGCGCGCCAGATCGGCCGGCGCCGCCGGCGGTGGACCAAGGCTTGCCAGCAGGGTCGCCGCCGCCATCCCTTCAAGGCTTGCCGCCCCGACGTCGGGGTTGCCGTATTTGGAGGCGATGATCTCCCCCTGCTCGGTAATGCGGATACGGCCCTGAACGGTGCCATTCGGCTGGGCGCGAATGGCGTTCACCGCCGAGCCACCACCACGCCCAACCGCACCGCCACGCCCGTGGAACAATTGCATTCTGACCCCGGCCGCTGCGAATACCGGCACCAGCGCAGTTGCTGCCTCGTGCAGTGACCAGTTGGAGGTGAGGTAACCACCATCCTTGTTGCTGTCCGAATAGCCGATCATCACTTCCTGCACATCGCCCTGGCCAGCGACCAGCGCGCGCATCTCCGGCATCGCGAACCAATCGGCCATGGCAGCGGGACCGGCCTCCAGATCCTCGATCGTTTCGAACAGCGGCACCGCCATGATCGCTGAGGTGGGCGGATTGCCCGGGCGGTACAGGCCAACCTCCTTCAGCAGCAGTTGCACTTCCAGCAGGTTCACCACACCGGTGGTCTTGGAAATGATATATTGCTTGATCGATTCTGGCCCGAAACTGGCGTGGGCGGCGGCTGCGGCCCGCAGGATCGCCAGTTCGCCGCCGGTTTCATCCGAATAGTTCGCGAACGGATTGGTCAGCAGCCGGCCATGGGCCAATTCCCGCCGAAGCAAGTCGATGCGCGCCGGCATGTCGAGCGCTTCATAGTCTGCTTCCGCGTCAGCCACCCGCAGCAGTTCGGCGACCACCCGGGCATGAACATCGGCATTCTGGCGCAGATCGAGTGTCGCGAGATGGAAACCGAAGGTCTGCACCGCCCGGATCAACCGCTCGATCCGTCCGCCGCCGAGCAAAGCATCGTCCGCCGCCAGGCTGGCGCGCAGAATTTCGAGGTCGGCAAGCAGCGCGGCAGCGGTCGGATAGGCATCCGCCGCAACACTGCCCGGACGTGATGCCGGACGACCCGTCAGCACCAGGTGGGTGACTGCCAGCCGAGCATAAATACCGGTGATGGCGCGGCGATAGGGCTCGTCGCTGCGCTGCGCCGAGGTGTCGCCGCTCCCGTCCGCCAGCGCCGCCAGCGCCGGCGTCACGGCAAACAGGCTGGTTGAGATCGACAGCTTGGCCCCGAGAGCGTGCAGTTCGTCAAGATAGTGGCCAATCGCCACCCGCGCGCCATTTTGCAACGCGTAGTTCAGCGTATCGGCGGATACATTGGGGTTGCCGTCCCGGTCGCCGCCGATCCAGTTGCCGACCTTCAGGAAGCTGGGCAGCGGTGCGCCAACTGCCGCTTCCCAGCGGGCGAACAACCGGGGCAAAACGGGTAGGAAGGTGGTCTGGAACCACGACAGCGCGGTGTCGATCTCGTCCTTGACCACCAGCCGGGTCGAGCGCAGCGGGCGGGTCCGCCACAGAATCGCGATCTGGCGGAGCAAATCGACTTCAACATCGGCGTCACCGCGCGACCTGGCCTCCATCAGCCGGGCAATTTCGGTTTCAAGGTCGATGACAGACTTGCGCCGCACCTCGGTCGGGTGGGCGGTCAGGACTGGGGCGACCAGTGCGGAGTTCAGCAGGTCAGCTACATTGGCCTTGTCGACCCCGGCGGCGGCCAGTTCGTCAATCGCCCGGGCGACGGTGATGTCGTCGCGGACCGCCCGGGCGCCCCGGTCCTCCGCCAGATTGGCGAGCAGGGAAAACAACATGAATCCGCGCACGAAGCGCAGCGTATCATCGGCATTCAGCGTATCGAGCTGCATCCCGAGCGTCCGGCCCGCCGCCTCGCCGCCATCCCTGTGAACGCTAACCGCTGCCTGCCGGATCGCCTCGATGCGCGCGTACACCTCAGACCCATCAGCGGAACGGATCACATCGCCAAGCAGGCGGCCGAGGTACTTCAGCTCTTCGCGGTCGTTCGGACGATCAAGGACTGGGCTCACCGGTACACTCCTGCTGCTGCGGCGCGGCATAGCGCGCGGCGCACCGCTTCGCTACGCCTCCAGTTCTGCATCCCAATAGAGATAATCGCGCCAGGTGGCGTGCAGGAAGTGCGGCGGGAAGGCGCGGCCATTGTCCTGCAGATGGTGGGTCGTCGGCTGGAACGGCCGGATTTGCGGCATCATATGCGCCTCCGCCGGGGTCCGGCCGCCTTTGCGCAGGTTGCAGGGCGCACAGGCAGTTGTGACATTCTCCCAAGTCGTCCGGCCGCCATAGGCGCGCGGCACGACATGGTCGAAGGTCAGATCCTCCCGGATACCGCAATATTGGCAGGCGAATTTGTCGCGCAGGAACAGGTTGAACCGGGTGAAGGCCGGGTGGGTTGACGGCTTCACATATTGGCGCAGCGCAATCACCGACGGCAGCCGCATCTCGAAGGAGGGGGAGCGGATCACCCGGTCATATTGCGCGACGATATCCACCCGCTCCAGAAACGCCGCCTTCACCGCCGTCTGCCACGACCAAAGCGACAGTGGGTAATAGGATAGCGGCGTATAATCGGCGTTGAGCACCAGCGCAGGGCAGGCTTCGGGTGGACTGAGAATGTCTGGATGATACACGCGCAAACGCTCCCGGCTAAGTGCCGATGCCGCCCGAACCCTGTCACACCCAAGGCGGCCAACACCGACCGACTGGTTCTTTCCAGAGACGTCCTACAACATGTCGTGTGTCGGCTCAATGACAGGACTGGATATTGATTGTGGGTGGCGGGCAACGCTCTCTCCGGCATATCGCAGGTGACATTTCACTACGGCTGGCGCAGAAGGACGCGCATGAAAACATCCTTTGTCATTTTGATCATTTTGGCGGCGCTGGCGACGCTGGCTGCGCTTGTTATGGGGGTCATCACCATGGCGCGCGGCAAGGACCTGACCGGGGAACGATCCAACAAGCTGATGAGCTATCGGGTGATGTTCCAAGCGATCACCATATTGCTGGTCGGGGTCCTGCTCTACGCGCTCCGGGCCGGGTGATGGTCAAGCTCAACAAAATCTACACTCGCACTGGCGACGACGGGACGACCGGGCTGGTCGATGGCTCTCGCCGGGTGAAGCACAGCCTTCGGATCGAGGCTTACGGCACGGTGGACGAGGCCAATGCGGTGATCGGGCTGGCGCGGTTGACGACAGTGGGTGACGCGGATGCGATGCTGGCGCGCATCCAGAATGACCTGTTCGACCTTGGGGCCGATTTGGCGACGCCGGGTGAGGAGTTTGCGCCGTCGGAAATGATGCTGCGGATGGTCGCCGCGCAGGTCGAGCGACTGGAGGTTGAGATTGACGCGATGAATGCCGATCTGGCCCCGCTGACGTCCTTCATCTTGCCGGGCGGATCGGATGCGGCGGCCTGGCTGCATCTGGCGCGGACCGTGGTGCGGCGGGCCGAGCGGCTGGCGGTGGCCGCGAATGCGGAAGAAGCCTTGAATCCGCAGGCATTGGCCTATTTGAACCGATTGTCTGACCATCTGTTCGTGCTGGGCCGGGTGCTCAACGACAATGGCCGCGCCGACGTGCTGTGGGTGCCCGGTGCCAATCGCTGAAATAGAGCTTGCGACTCTGCACTGACAAGCGGACACTCCCGCAGTCTTCGGAGGGTCCACGACCACTCTGGCCGCGAACCCGCCGCAATGACGGCGCGCGAACGGCTGGGAGGACGCAATGGCACAAATTGGCAGATCGGGATCGGCGCGGGTCATCGCATTGGTGGGGCCAGCCGGATCGGGAAAGACCAGTTTGTTGGAGGCGCTGTTGCACGCAGCGGGCGCAACCGACCGGCGCGGAACGGTCGATGCCGGAAATTCCATCGGCGACAATTCGGTTGAAGCGCGGTCGCGCCACCAATCGGTCGAAGTCAATGTCGCGCGATTTGACTTCATGGGCGACCGCTATGCGGTGATCGATTGCCCCGGCGGGGTTGAATTTGCCGCCGACGGGGATGCAGCGCTCGCCTGTGTTGACCTGGCGCTGGTGGTGGTCGACCCGGACGCTGGCCATGCCGCGCTGATCCAGCCGATCCTGAAGCAGTTGGAGGCGCTGAAGGTGCCGCGCGCGATCTTTGTCAACAAGATCGACGCCGCCAAAGGGCGCATCCGTGACTTGCTGGCAGCCCTCCAACTGATGAGCGCGGTGCCGCTGGTGGCGCGCCAATTGCCGATTTGGGAGGGTGAACGCGTTGCCGGGTTTGTCGATCTGGCGCACGAGCGGGCCTATCACTACCGGCCCGGTGAACCCTCGGTTCGGATCGATATCCCGGCCGATCTGGCGGCGCGGGAGCAGAGCGAGCGGTTTCACCTGATGGAGCAGTTGGCCGATCATGACGATGTGTTGCTGGAACAATTGCTGAGCGACATGTCACCGGCCCCCGATCTGGTGTTCGCTGATCTGGTCAAGGAGACCCGGGACGGGCTGATTGCGCCGGTATTCTTTGGATCGGCGGCCAATGGCTTTGGAGTGCGGCGGCTGCTGAAGGCGCTGCGGCACGACACGCCGGAGGTTGAAGGTGCGGCCAACCGGCTGGGGGCCAGTGGGATCAGCGCCTATGTCTTCAAGGTTAGTCATGCCGGGCAGGCCGGTAAACTGGCCTTCGCCCGGGTGCTGGCGGGCAAGTTGGCGGACGGCGCCGACCTGACATTACCAACCGGTGAGCGCGGGCGGGCAGGTGGGTTGTTCACGATCCAGGGTGGCACGACGATCAAGGTCGGGAGCGCCGCCACGGGCGAGATTGTGGCGGTGGCGAAGGTCACAGCGGCGCACACCAGCGACATGCTGTCGGCGGATGCCCGCAGCCGCAAGGCCGCCAAGCCGTTCCAACGGCGCAATGCCCAGCATAGCATTGCCATCCTGACCCAGGATCATAAGGACGATGTCCGCCTCGCCGATGCGCTGGCCAAGCTGGTGGAGGAAGACCCGTCGCTCGAGATTGTCCATGATGCCGACTTGCATCAGATGCTGCTGCGCGGGCAGGGCGAGACGCATCTGCGCGTCACACTCGACCGGTTGAAGCGCCGGTTCGGCGTCGCGGTCGATGTTGGGAAACCCAAGGTCGGTTACCGCGAGTCGGTGCGAAAGGCCGCCACCGATGTGCGGGGGCGGCACAAGAAACAATCGGGCGGTCACGGCCAGTTCGGCGATGTGGTGATCGACATGGCACCGCAGCCGCGGGGGAGCGGCTTTGCCTTTGCCGAGAAAATCACCGGTGGCGCGGTCCCCAAACAGTGGATTCCAGCCGTGGAGGCCGGGGTCCGCGATGCGCTGGTCAAAGGGCCGCTCGGGTTTCCGGTGGTGGATGTGGCGGCGACCCTAACCGATGGCACCTACCACAGCGTTGACAGTTCGGAACTGGCATTCCGAACCGCCGGGCGGCTGGCCATGACCGACGCGTTGGCCGCAGGCGGCAGCTATGTGCTGGAGCCGGTGGATCGGCTGGAAATTTTCGCACCGCAAGCCGCCACATCCCGGATCAATGCGATGGTCGCCAGTCGGCGGGGGCAGGTATTGGGGTTTGAAGGCAGGAGCGGCTGGCCGGGCTGGGACCGGATCGAGGTGCATTTGCCGACCGCCGAACGGTCCGATCTCGCCGCCGAACTGCGCGGCATGAGCCAGGGGCTGGCGACCTATACCGCCCAGTTTGACCATATGGCCGAACTCAGCGGACGGGCCGCCGAGCAGGCGATTCAGAGCGCCAAGCTGGTCTGACTGAGGGGAATGACCTGCCCAAGGTCGCCACCACTACGTACCAGCTCGTCGAAATCGGCGCGCGGCATCGGGCGACCGATCAGATAGCCCTGCAGCTGGTCGCACCCGGCATGGCGGAGCAGATCGGCGTGGTGCGGGGTTTCTACGCCCTCACCGATCACCTCCAGCCCCAGGGCATGGCCGAGCGCGATGGCCGATGCCAGCACGGCAAGATTGTCGACATTGGCGTCGAGATTGTCGAGCAGGCTCTTGTCAATCTTCAGGCTGTCGAGCTTGAAGCGGCGGAGGTAGACCAAGCCGGAATAACCAACCCCGAAATCATCCAAAGCCAAGCGAACGCCCAACGCCCGGATGCGGGCGAGAATATCGCGGATTCGGTCGGAATCGTCGAGGATCAGCCGTTCGGTGATTTCGAGGGTCAGCCTGTCGGCCGGCAGGCGGCTTTCGGTGAGTGCCCGGGACACATCGGAGACGATATCTTCGCTGCGCAACTGCGCCGGTGACAGGTTGACCGCGATCCGCACACCGTTCCAGCGTGCCGCTGCGGTGCAGGCCGCCGTCAGCACCTGCCGCCCGAGTGCCACGATCAGGCCGCTGTCCTCTGCCACCTGAACGAACAACTGGGCGGGAACTTCCGGACCTTGACGCGGTATCCAGCGGGCCAGCGCCTCCGCCCCGAGCACTTTGCCGGTCCGTGCACAGATCTGCGGCTGATAGAAAACCTTGATCTCGCCAGCGTCAATTGCGGTGCGTAGCTCTGTTTCCAGCCGACGCCGACGGTGCAGATCCCGGTCCATGCCTGGATCGAAGGTTACTGCCCGGTCGCGTCCGCGCGATTTGGCCTCGATCAGCGCCAGATCGGCACGGCGCAGCAGTTCCTCGGCGCTGCGGCCATAGTCCGGCCCGAGCGCAATCCCAACGGAGCCAGCGAGCACAACCTTGCTGCCGTCAATATCGTGCGGCATCCGCAGGCTGGCAAGCAATGCCACCGCCGCATCGGCCGCTGCCGTAGTGTCCGAATTTGGCAGGATCAGCACAAATTCGTCGCCGCCAAACCGGGCAACAAGGCCAGCTGGGCAGGCCGTCGCGATCCGCCGGGCGGTGGTCTTCAGCACGGCGTCCCCCGCCTCGTGTCCCCAGGCATCATTCACCTGCTTGAACCGGTCGAGATCGATGAACAGGACCGCAACCGAGGATTTTTCGGGCAAGGTCGACAGGACCGCCCCAAGCTGGCTGGTCAGAAGGCGCCGGTTGGCGAGGCCGGTCAGGGCATCATGCGTCGCCTCGTGACGGCTTTCATACAGGTCCCGGCCAGTCCGGGTGATATAGCGGAAGGCCAGAAACCCGATGAGCGTCAGGGCGGTAAGCAATGCGGCCATATAGGGGGTCAACCGCTCAACCAACTCGCCAAGGTGGCGCTGCGTTTGCCAATGGAGTTTGGCGACAGGTTGCCCGGCGGAGTCGCGGAGCGGCAGCACGGCTTCGCCAGCCGGAATCGCGGCTTGCGGCGACGTCACATTGAGCGAACCGATCTGAACGCTGTTCGACAGCGACTTCAGAAAAAACGGGTCGAGATAATAGACCGAGACCAGCAGATTATACTGGTCAGGGTTGACCTTGACATGCCCGAAATCGGGCAGGATCGGCGTGGCCACAACAAGGGATACCCGACCGTCCACCAGCGCAAACGCCCCGGCGTCATAGCCCTGCGCGAGATTGCGCTGATCATTGGTGGTCTTCTGAACCCCGGGTACAAACTTGCTGGACTTCGCCTGAACCCGCGTCAGGAGCGGCCTCGCTGATGGTTCGACGACCGAATAGGTGGACAATGGCGTCGTTGTCCCGGCGGCACTGGCATAGCGTGGCTTGCGGTCCGGGCCGACCACGAAAACCCGGTTGGCACGGAAGAACGAGTGGAGCCACACACCGATATTTTCATCGACCCAGGCCGAATCGAACCGAACGGCGGTGTTCTCGACCGCTTCGTCCCAGAAGGTCACGCTGGTCAGGTCACCGCGGACCCGCTCCAGCTTGAGATTGAGGGCGTTGAGGGTCTGCGCCCGCTCCCTATCAAATGACAGGCGGGCGAAATTGTCGGCGGCGACCAACAGGGTGACGAAGGTCGCAATGACGCTGAGCAGCACCAGGCCGGCCAGTGCGGCAAGCACCCCACGGGTGCGTGTGACAGCAAGGTGATTCAAAACGGACCCGCCCAAGATTGATCACGAAACCTTAGGTAGGAATGGTAAAGAGGATGTTAACGATGATCTTGGCCGAACATCGCGAGGAAACTGTCGACCACTGGTTGGAGCATCGCGCGGCGATCGGTTGGGGGCATCGGGCCGGGTGTCGCCAGGCAGGGGGCGAGCGCAAAGGCCTCGATCAACGCGGCGAATTGGGCAACCGCCAGCGGACGGTCGCCGCGTCCCGTTGCCAACAGCCAGCGCGATACGGCGGCGCAGGTGATCGACCGGCAGTGGCGGTCATACAGGGCCGCGACCCAGCCCCGTTCCTCGGTATCCCGCAGCAAGGACAGCAACAGCTCGGTTCCTTCCGGCGTGGAGAGTGCGTGAAGCGTATCGGCTGCGAAGTGCAGGAGGGTTGTGCGTTCCGGCCACGCCACCGGAATCGTGGTGGGCAATGCCCGACCGACACCGTGGGCGAGAGCCTCACGGGAGGCGCGGTACAGCGACTGACGCCCGACAAACTGGTGGTAAATGGTGCGCCGGGTCAGGCGAGCGGCGTCGGCGACAGCGTCCATTGTCAGCGCATCATAAGATTGGCGGCTGAGCAATTGCCGGGTTGCCGCCAATATTCTGGCCCGGGACGCGCCCCGTCGCCGCAGCGGCAAGGCCGCGATCAGTCCGTCGCTCAATCCCGTATCCGAACCGTTTGTCTGCATGCCTGCCTCCCGATGGGTGCAGGTTTGTCAGGATTGAGGGAATAGCGAAGTCGCGCCGCGACCTGTGCAGCAACCTATGCGACGACGGCATGCGGATTTCGACCGGGGACAGGAATTGCCGGACGAGCGGCAATCGACTTTCGGCGGTCGATATGGGACACCGGTGCGGTGATCGAGACCGAAGACGAACGGGCGCTTCGCCGCACGATTTTCCTATCAATTGTGCTGTTCTGGGCGCTGCATTTCAGCCTGCTGACGCTGCGCATGGCCTTGTCATGGCCGGAGGAAATGGCGCGGGTCAGTGTGCGACGGATACCGTTGACCTTGATTGCGGTCGGCTGCTGCTGGGCGATCTACCGGGTGCTGCACCGGTTCCGCCACTGGCCATTTGGCCGCCGGGTCCTGCTGGCCGGCGCGCTGACCATTCCCCCATCCTTGCTGTACGGCGCGACCGGAAGCTGGCTGTTCTTCCATGGTCCCAGCCAACTTTGGCCGGAGAAGGAACCATATAGCTTCAACATGTTCATTGTGGACGGGATTACCTGGACCGGATCCTTCTTTGCCTGGGCAGCGGTGCTGCTGGCGATCAGCTACAATGCCGAGGCACGGGACCGGGAGCGACGGCTGGCCCAGGCGCAGGCGCAGGCCCATTCGGCCCAGCTGCGGGCACTGCGCTATCAGATCAACCCGCACTTCCTGTTCAATACCCTCAACAGCATTTCTTCGCTCATCTGGGAAAAGGACCTGCCGCGCGCCGAGGCGATGCTGGTGGCGCTGTCGGGATTCCTGCGGTCAAGCCTTGAGAATGACCCGATGGAGGATGTGACGCTGGAGCAGGAAATCGCGCTGCAGCGGCTTTATCTGGATATCGAGCAGGTCCGCTATGCTAAGCGGCTGACCGTCGAGATCGACATTCCCGCAGACCTGGCCAAGGCGAAGGTGCCAAGCCTCATCCTGCAGCCGCTCGTTGAAAATGCGATCCGCTACGGTGTCGGGCCGTCGAAGGTGGAGACGCATCTGCGCATTGCCGCATCGACGGACATGCGCGGCCTCGTGCTGGAGGTTGAGGACAATGGACCGGGGTTGAATGAGGCCGGACCGCACGGGGCCGGGATTGGCCTCGACAATGTCCGGGAGCGGCTATCGACCCGTTTTGGAGTGGATTCGAGCTTTCTGGCGGTCGCGGGCATGACTGGCGGATTCCGGGTGCGGCTGGGCATGCCATTGCGGTTCGCGTCATGACCGAGCTGTCGGTACTGGTTGTCGATGACGAACCGCTGGCGCGGCGGCGGCTAACGACCATCCTGCGGCAGCTGCCGGGCGTCCGGCTGGCCGGGGAGGCGGAGGACGGCGATGAAGCCGTGGCGCTGATCCGCACGCTGAAGCCCGATGTGGTTCTGCTCGATGTAAAGATGCCGGGCCTGAACGGCTTTGATGTGCTGGAGGCGCTGCGCGGGCCGGGCGCGCCGGTGGTGATATTCGTAACCGCGTTCAACCATTATGCGGTTCAGGCCTTTGAGGTGAGTGCGGTAGACTATGTGCTGAAGCCGGTGGCGTTCGACCGGCTTGCCGCCGCGCTTGAAAAGGCCCGGTCGGTGCTGGAAACCGGTGACATCGCCGCCCGGCTCGCCGAGGTGGAAGCCGTGCTCGCCGCCATCCGGGGGAGCGAGGCGCAAACCGAGGCAGGCCCGGCCTATGAGCGGGAAATCTGGGTCCAGAAACGCGCCGAGTTCCGGCGGGTGCCTGTGACACAGATCGACTGGATCGAGGCCGAACGGGACTATGTCAGGCTGCACGCGGCGGGCGATTCCTACCTGTTGCGGGAACCGATCAGCCGGATGGAGGAGCGGCTGGACCCGGCGGATTTTGTCCGAATTCACCGGTCGGCGTTGGTGCGGCGAGAGCGGATCGTCGCGGTCCAGCAGGCGGGCTATGGCGCGATCCGGGTGCAGTTGGCGACCGGCATTGTAGTCCGGGTCGGGCGTACCTATGTGGCGCGGGTCAGGGATATTATGCGCGCTTGATGCACAGTTACGTATTGACAAAGTGGCAAGTGTATTATATAACTAACACCGTTCCTTTCCCGGAGATCGTCAGAATGACTTTTGCCACCCGTCTGCTTCGTGTCCTGCTTCCGGCCGCGCTGGCGCTGTCCGTGACGGCGTGCGGCGTCAACACCGTACCGACCAAGGAAGAGGCGGCGAAGGCGAGTTGGGCCGAAGTGCAGAACCAGTATCAGCGCCGGTCTGACCTTGTGCCGAACTTGGTTGCAACCGTGCAGGGCTATGCCAAGCAGGAACAAGCTGTGCTGGTCGGCGTCGCCGAAGCGCGGTCGAAGGCCAGCCAGGTGATGATTGATCCGTCCAAACTGTCCGATGCATCGGCCATCGCCAAATTCCAGCAGGCGCAGGACGGGCTTTCATCCTCCCTCGGGCGGTTGCTGGTCACCGTTGAGAAATACCCTGACCTGAAATCGGACCAGAATTTCCTGACCCTGCAATCGCAGCTGGAAGGCACGGAGAACCGCATTTCGATTGCGCGCCGCGACTATAATCTGGCGGTTCAGGATTATAACACCACGATCCGCACCTTCCCGAGCCTGATCGCCGCGAAGTTCGTTTATGGCTCCGAACCCCTGGCGCCGTTTCAGGCAACGGCCGCCAATGCCGAGACCGCACCGACGGTGAAATTCTAATATTGTGACCCGGTTGCGGGTCCTGCTGCCGCTGCTGGCGTTCCTGTTGGCACCGGCGGTTGAGGCGGCGGGTCCGACCTTTCCGGTTTTGTCCGGCCCGGTGGTGGATGCCGCCGACATCCTGCCGCCCGATGCGGAAGCGGCGCTGACCGCAAAGCTTTTGGCGCTACAGGCGCAGACCGGCAATCAGCTGGTCGTCGCAACCATCCCCGATCTGCAGGGCTATGTGATCGAGGACTATGGCTATCAGCTTGGCCGGACCTGGCGGCTTGGGCAGGCGAAGGTCAACAGCGGCGCGGTCCTGCTGGTTGCCCCCAACGACCGCAAGGTCCGTATCGAAGTGGGATATGGGCTGGAGCCGGTGCTGACCGATGCGCTGTCCAACGCCATCATCCGGCAACGGATTTTGCCGGCGTTCCGGGACGGGGACCTGCCGGGTGGAGTTACGGCGGGTGCCGACGCCATCATCGAACAGCTGGGGCTGCCCCCCGATCAGGCGGCGGCCATCGCAGCCCAGGCTGCCGAACGCCCGCGCGAACGCGATCGGGATGGCGGACCCGGTATCGGCGGGTTTGTGTGGTTCATCATCCTTCTGGCTTGGATCATCCTCGCTGGATCGCGGCGGGGCAGGCGGCGCGGAATGGGCGGCCTTGGCTGGTTCATACTGGGGGCGTTGCTCAATTCCGGCGGTCGCGGCGGCGGCGGCGGCGGCTTTGGCGGCGGGGGAGGCTTTTCCGGCGGCGGCGGCTCCTTTGGGGGCGGCGGATCGTCGGGGGGATGGTGATGCAGATTACACCCGCAGATCATGACCGCATTTCGGCTGCGATTGCCGACGCGGAAACCCGGACGTCGGGAGAGATTTTCACCGTCGTCGAAACCCAGCCGACCGCCTATCCGCAAACCGCTTTCACGCTCGCCGTGCTGCTGGCCTTTGTTCTGCCGTTTGCCGCCGTGTTGCTGGTTGGTCTCGATCCGCGTCAGGCGTTTGAAAGCGGTTGGTCGAGCGGGGATCCCGCAGTCGATATCGTCCGGGCCATCGAAGGCTATGCCGCCGTTCAGGCGTTGATCTTCGTGCTGACGCTGGGGCTGCTCAGCTGGACCCCGCTTGGGCGGAAACTGACGCCGCGCGCCATACGCCGCGACCGGGTTCACCGGGCGGCAATGGCGCAATTCCTGTCACGCGGCCTGCATGTCACGACGGCGCGCACCGGGGTGCTGCTGTTCCTGTCCCTGCCCGATCACATCGCCGAAGTGATCGCCGATGAAGGCATTTATGCCAAAGTGGCCCCAGCGGTTTGGGATGAAAGCGTTGCTGCCCTGATCGCCGGGGCCAAACGCGGTGCGGTCGCCGATGGATTTGTCGCGGCCATCGGTATCGCGGGTGCGGTGCTGGCCGAACATTTCCCGCCATGTCCGGCCAACCCCAACGAACTGCCCGACCGCTTGATCGAACTATAGGCCGGGTTATCGCAGATCGAAGACGAGCGCTTCGATCGGTGATATTGCGGTGATCAGCAGGTCAGTTTCCTCCCCGACTGCGACGCCGTCTCCGGCGGCTATGGCGGTCTCGTTCAACGTCCCGCTGCCCTTGACCAGTTGCACCCAGGCCTTGCGGGTCTCGGCAAGTGGTACCGACAGGCTTGCACCCGCCGGGACAATGGCGCGCCATATCCGGATGTCCTGATGGATGGTCACCGCGCCGCCAGCTGGTGCCCCGATCAGGTCCAGTTGCGGCCCGCCGCTGAGCGGTGGCAGCGCAGCCTGCTGATAACCGGGAGCCAGTCCCTGCCTGCCCGGTTCGATCCAGATTTGCAGCAAATGCACCGGTTCGGTCTGGCTGGCGTTATACTCGCTGTGCCGGATGCCGGTGCCCGCCGACATGCGCTGGGCATCGCCCGGGTGGATGATGGCACCGGTGCCGGTTGAATCCTTGTGCTCCAGTGCCCCGTCCACAATGTAGGTCACGATTTCCATGTCGGCGTGGCCGTGGGTGGGAAAGCCGCCACCGGGGGCAATCCGGTCTTCGTTGATGACGCGCAGGTCACCAAAGCCCTGGAAGCGCGGGTCCTGATAGCCGCCAAAGGAAAAGCTGTGGCGGGCCGACAGCCAGCCATGTTCAGCCCGGCCCCGGTCCTCTGATTTGCGAAGCATCAGCATGTCAGTTCCCTCGCCCGCGCCGCAGTGCGGCGGCAGTTTCGGCGATATGGCGGCCCTGGAACCGCGCCCCGGCCAGCTCGTTCTCGCTTGGCTGCCGCGAGCCATCGCCATTGGCAATGGTTGACGCGCCGTAGGGCGAGCCACCGGTGATGGCGCCATTGTCCATCTGTCCCTGGAAACTATAGGGCAGGCCGGCAATCAGCATGCCGTGATGCAGCAGCACGATATGGGTCGACAGGATCGTCGATTCCTGCCCGCCATGCTGGGTGGCGGAAGAGGTGAACACGCCACCAACCTTGCCGACCAGCGCGCCCTTGGCCCAAAGGCCGCCGGTTGCATCGAGGAAGGATTTCATCTGTGCAGCCATGTTGCCGAACCGGGTCGGGGTGCCGATGATGATCGCGTCATAGTCCGGCAGCTCTGCGGTTGTCGCGATGTCGGCGGGCTGATCCACCTTGTAGTGACCAGCAGCAGCGATTGCGGCGGGGACGGTTTCCGGCACCCGCTTGACGGCAACCTCCACCCCCGGAACGGCGGCGGCCCCTTCGGCGATGGCCTTGGCCATCGTCTCGATATGGCCGTAGCTGGAGTAATAGAGAACAAGCACCTTGGTCATGTGAATCTCCGTAGTTCGTTCAGTCCGTTATGGTTGTTGCAAACCGGAGGATAAAGACGCCATATTGCGAAATACTGTTGCAGAATTGGCGACAATGATGACCGATCGTGTGGAGGATATGGCGGCCTTCGCGGCAGTGGCGCAGGCTGGCGGGTTCACTGCGGCGGCAACACGGCTGGACGTTTCCAAGTCACGGCTGTCGCGTCAGGTATCGGCGCTGGAGGCGCGGCTTGGTGTCCGCCTGTTGCACCGCACCACCCGGGCGACCTCTTTGACCGATGCAGGCGCAGCCTATCTGGCGCATGCCACGCGCCTGCTGGAGGATATGGCGGAGGCAGAGGATGCGGTTCGTTCGCTGGGCGGTGCCTTGGCGGGCACGATCCGGATTGCGGCGCCGCTGACCTTTGGCATCGATCATGTCGCCCCGGCGGTGCAGCGGTTCATGGCGGCACACCCGGCCGTCCTTGTTGATGCAAGCTTTGATGACCGGCGGGTTGACCTGGTCGCAGGCGGGTTTGACCTTGCCATCCGTATGGGGCCGCGCATGGCGGATTCCGGATTGGTGGTGCGGACTTTGGCCGACCTGCGGACGGCGATTGTTGGAGCGCCGTTCCTGCTGGACAGCGTCGGTCGGCCCGAACGGCTCGATGATCTCGCGAAATTTCCCTGCCTCGTTTACGCCAACCGCCCTGCTGATGACCAATGGCGGTTCGAAACAGCCGATGGTCCACGGGTGGTTCGTGGTCCGGAGCGGCTGCGCGCCGACAATGGCACGGTGCTGGCGGAGGCAGCCGCCGCCGGATTCGGCCTGACGGTGTTACCGATCTTCATCGTCGGCCCGTTGATCTGTAGTGGGCGACTTGAGATCATCCTGCCGGGCCAACTACTGCCACGCGTCGAAATGCGGCTGGTACATCCGCCTGGTCGCCAGCGCTCCACCAAAGTCCGGGCGCTGGCCGATCATCTGGCGGCGGCCTTCCGCGGCGCACCGTGGGAACGCGATGTGCCGCTGCTGCCCTATCCGTAGAGCGCGTTCAGCCGGTCACCGTAGAGTTGCTTCAACACGTGGCGACGGATTTTGAGCGACGGGGTCATCTGTTCATTCTCAACGGTAAAGGCGGCATCGGCGAGGATGACCCGCCGGACCTTTTCGACCGCCGACAGTTGAGTGTTGACCCGATCAACCGCCGCGTTCACCGCCCGGATGAAGTCCGGCATGCCTTTCAGCACGGCAAGATCGGTCGGGAAACCCTTTTCGGTGGCCCATTCATGCGCCCATTCGGGGTCCGGGACGACCAGGCCGACCAGGTGCGGGCGCTTGTCGCCCACCACCATTGCCTGCAGAATTTCGGGTTGCAGGGTCAGCATTCCCTCCACCCGCTGCGGCGCGACATTGTCGCCCTTGTCGTTGACGATGATGTCCTTCTTGCGGTCGGTAATGACGATATGGCCGTCCTCGTCCAGATGGCCGATATCGCCGGTCAGCAGCCAGCCCTCGGCGTCGAGCACCCGGGCAGATTCGGCTTCATTCTGCCAATAGCCCTGCATGACCAGTTCACCGCGCACGCAGATTTCACCGTCGGCGGCAATCCGGACCTCCACGCCTTTCAGTGGCGGACCAACCGTGTGCATCTTGATGCGGCGGCTGGGGCGATTGCAGGAAATGACCGGCCCAGACTCGGTCTGGCCATAGCCTTGCAGCAGGATGATGTTGAGCGAGGCGAAGAAGATGCCGACTTCCGGGTTAAGCGGCGCGCCGCCCGCCACCATTGCCTTCAACCGGCCCCCAAGCCGCCCTTGGACCTTTTTGCGGATCGTCGCGTCGAGCACCAGGTCGAGCGGTTTGTCCCAGAACGGCAGGTTGCCGCCGCGATTGTAGCGTTTGGCACCCAGTTTGAGGGCCTGATTGAGCAAGGTGACCGCCGCGCCGCCCTGCTTTTCGATGGCCTTCTGCATCCGCTGTTTCAGCAGTTCGAACAGGCGCGGCACCACGACCATCAGCGTCGGCTGCACCTCCTCGATATTCGCTGCGAGCTTGTCGAGACCTTCGGAATAATAGATTTCGCCGCCCATCGCGATTGGCAGGAACTGTCCGCCGGTATGTTCATAGGCGTGGCTGAGCGGCAGAAAGGACAGGAAAACCTCGCTGTCGACCTTGGGGAAATCATGGTCGAGTACATCGACGCAGCCCGCCAAATTGAGCAGGATCGCCCCGTGATGCTGCCGAACCCCGCGCGGTGCGCCGCCGGTCCCGGATGTGTAGATGAGGCAGGCAAGGTCGGACCGTTGCATCGTCGCTGCTGCCCTGACCGCTGCGACATCGCCGGGGTGGGCGGCGAGCAGCGCATCCCATTGCAGCAACTGTGCGCCCGACGACTGGCCAACCCGCAGATTTTCCATACCGATGACGGTGCGGCAGGTGCTGGACCGATAGACGGCGGGCAGCAGGGTTTTCGCCAGCTTCGCTGTCGAGACGATCACCGCCTTTGCCCCGGAATTCTCCAGGATGTGGATATGGTCCCGTTCGGTGTTGGTGATGTAGGTCGGAACCGTCACCGCACCCGCCGCCATGATCGCCAGATCGGCGATGCACCATTCCGGGCGGTTTTCCGACACCAGCGCGACCCGGTCGCCGGACTGGATACCCTGTGCCTTCAGCGCCGCCGCAAGGCTTGCAACCTGCCGCGCCGATTCAAGCCATGAAATTGACTGCCAATGCCGTTCGACCTTGCGCCACAGGAAGGGCTTGTCGCCCCGTGCCTCGGCCTGATCGAAGAACATCGTGACGAGGTTTGGCCACGTCTCCGCTGTCCCCATATTTTCCTCCCCCGCGATTATTTTATCCCGACGACGACACCCTCGCTGCGCGGATCGGCGCCGCCGGTCCAACCACCAGCAACCGACTGTACGCCATTTGCCTTCAACGGAAAGCCTCCAACAATGACATTGTGACCCAGCGCCGTCAGGGCCGGAGCCATCGCTTCGAGAGCACTGCCTTTTTCAACCCGGACATCATTGCCCGTCCCCATGATCTGCGGCAGCGCAATCGCCTGCTGCAGCGTCAGCTTCCAATCGAGTACGCCGATCAGGGCCTTGGCGACCTGCGCAAGGATGGTCCCTCCACCTGCGGCCCCGACCGCCACCACCACCTTGCCGTCCGGACCGTAGACGATGGCGGGCGACATGGTGCTGCGCGGGCGCTTGCCTCCCTCCACCCGGTTGGCCGACGGCGTGCCGCCAACAGCGGGCACAAAGTTGAAATCGGTCAGCTCGTTATTGAGGGTATAGCCATCGACCATCAGGCCCGAGCCGAACACCGATTCGATGGTGGACGTCATCGACGCAACATTGCCGTCGGAATCAGCAACCGCGAAGTCGGAGGTGCCGGCAACTTCGGTATCTGGAACCACCGCGAGTTTCGGTGCGGCGTCCGGATTGCCGGCGGCCACCGACGCCATCGCCTTGTCAGCGGAGATCAATGCCGAACGGCCCGCGAGATAGCTATCGCTGACCAGCCCCGTTGTCGGCACGGCGACAAAAGTCGGATCGGCTATAAACTGCGCCCGGTCGGCATAGGCCAGCCGCATCGATTCCGCGATCAGGTGCCAGGCGACAGGGGAGTCCTTGCCGAGCCCGGCAATATCAAAGCGTTCAATCTGTTTCAGGACCGCAAACACCCCGACCCCGCCCGATGACGGTGGCGCCATGCCGCATACCCGGTAGACCCGATAAGACCCGCACACCGGTTGCCGGACTTCGACGCGGTAGGCGGCCATGTCCGCCTCCGTCAGCAGCGATGGATTCCTGGCCGCGCCGCGCGCCGCCGCAACCAGGCGTTTGCCGTAGGGGCCTTTGTAAAAAATGCGGGGGCCGTGCCGCGCAAGATCGGTGAGGGTCGCCGCCAGCGCTGGATTGCGAACCACCGTCCCGACCGCGAGGGCATCGCCATCCGGTCCATAGTATAAAGCCCGAGCAGTCGGATTTTCGGCCAAAAATGCCTCCCGACCTTCCAGGATCGTGCGCATCCGGGTGCTGATGGTGAAGCCGTCCCGCGCCAGGATGATCGCCGGTTCAAACAGCTGCGCCCACCGCAGTCTGCCGTGGCGGGCATGGACTTTGGCGGCGAGCGCCAGATTGCCGGGAACGCCGACGCTGCGCCCTCCGGGGACAGCCTGTTGGATCGAAATGGGCTTGCCGTCGGCACCAAGCCAATAGTCAGGGGTGGCGGCTGCCGGAGCCTTCTCCCGCCCGTCATAGCTTGCCAAGCCTTTCCGGACGTCGTGGTAGAGCAGGAAGCCGCCACCGCCGATGCCGGAGGATTGGGGTTCAACCACGGTCAGCGCAATCATCACCGCCATCGCCGCATCCGCCGCCGATCCGCCCTGTGCCAAAATCCACCGGCCCGCCGCCGCCGCGCGCGGGTCTGCCGCAGATACCGCCGCGCGGTAGGTGTCCTGCGACGTGGCAGCGCCTGCGACCGGCGTTGAGCTGCCGTACAGGAATTGTTCGGGGGTTTTCTCCCGGCCAGTGGCGGCAGTGGCGAGCAGCGACAGGGCGGCGGCGGCAATTAACTTGTTCATGGCTGCATCATAGGCGCGGAAAACGCCCGTCGCCAAGCTGTCAGCTATCCAGACCAACGGCAGCGGCAATGCTCGCCAGTCCATCCCGGCGGAGCAGCGCCGCCAGTTCGGCATTGATCCGGGCGGGCAATCCGGGCCCGGCATAGGCGAGCGCGGTGTAGAGCTGCACAGCCGAAGCCCCGGCGCGGACCTTGGCATAGGCATCGGCGCCGGAACTGATTCCGCCGACCCCGATCAGCGGAACGCGGCCACCGGTTGCCCGGAATATCTGGCGCAGCATCTCAGTCGCGGGTGCAAACAACGGTTTGCCGGAAAGGCCACCGGTTTCGGTGCGACTGCTGCCGCGCAGGCTGTCGGGACGAGCAATCGTGGTGTTGGAAACGATCAGGCCGTCGATGCCGGAGGATGATGCCACCTCGGCAATGTCCGTGATGTCATCTCCGGTCAGGTCCGGGGCAATCTTGACGAACAGCGGCGGACCGTCGGCGCGGGCCTCCAGACAGCGCCCGACCAGTTCGGCCAGCGCGTCTTTCGACTGCAACGCCCGCAGACCCGGTGTGTTGGGGGAGGAGATGTTGATTGTCAGATAATCCGCCACGTCGCGGACGGCAGCAACTCCCGCGACGTAGTCGGCAATCCGATCCTCGCTGTCCTTGTTGGCGCCGACATTGACGCCGACAATGCCCCGGCGCTTTCGGGCTTTCAGCCGAACAAGCGCGGCGGCCAAACCATGATTGTTGAAGCCGAGGCGGTTGATGACGGCACCGTCTTCCACCAGCCGGAACATGCGCGGTTTAGGGTTGCCGGTTTGTGGCAGCGGCGTAATCGTACCGACTTCGGCAAAGCCGAATCCCATCCGTAGTACCGCATCCGGAACCTCGGCATTTTTGTCGAAACCGGCGGCCAAACCCAGCGGCGACGGCAGGGCCAGTCCGGCAACTTGCGTGGCAAGGATCGGATCCGGGCGCGGCGCGGGCGGCAATAGGCCGGTCTTCAATGCCCGGATGGTCAGGCCGTGCGCCGTCTCCGCGTCAAGCGTGAACAACAAAGGGCGGGCAAGGGCATAGGCAAAGGTCATGCGCGGCGCATAGGGCAAACGAGGTCGGATTCCTACAATATCAGGGCCGATAATCTGTGCGAAACAAGCGGCGCGACCCAAGGGGCGGATTTATCCGCTCCCAAACTAGCGCCCGACCGGTTCACCCAACCGGTTGGGCGTTTTTGCATGCGGCATTTGACCGCTTCCCTTTGGCGCAACCCCGGCCTAGCCTAGCGCGTAGCTGTCGTGACAAGACAGGAAAGGGTCGCCCTTTGGTTTCGCTGCGCTATTTTGCGCCGGATCCCCGGTTGAACGGGTTGATCTCCTCCTATTACCTGTTTCAGTCGGACGAGCCCCGGATCAGCGACATCTTGCGCGCCGAACTGGCCCAGGCCCGGTTTGTGATCCGGGGCGCAACCCGGCTGGTGTTTGCCGAAGGGGGTATGCTGGACTGCCCACCGGCGATGTTGCTCGGGTCGACCAACCGGTCGCTGACCTTTGAAGGGGACGGACCCTGTGCGGTTGCGGGGGCCGGGTTGCTGCCGGCGGGTTGGGCAGCGCTGGTCGGCTGTTCCGCCGACGAATTGGCCGACACCGTGCTGCCGTTTGACGAGGTCGCGGGGGCGATCGTGCCGCGCACGCTCGACCGGTTACAATCCTGCGGCTGTGCCGATGCCGTGCCGACCGCGCTCGACGGATTGTTCCTGACGCTGGCGGAACGGGCCCGCAGCGTGCCATTGTGGTTCACCCGCGCCACCGATGATTGGCTGACGGCATCTCCGGCCCCAGAGGTTGATGATCTGGTCGCCGCAACCGGCGTGTCAGTGCGGCAGATTGAACGACTGGCGAAACGCTATTACGGAGCCTCCCCCAAGCTGTTGGCGCGCAAATACCGGGCACTGCAGGCAGCAGTCCGGATGGGCACCGGTGCCGCAACCGACTGGTCGGAGGCGGCTGGCGAATATTTCTATGACCAGTCGCATTTCATCCGGGAATTCAAACAATTTGTCGGGATGACGCCGAGCAAGTTCCTGACGGAAAGCGCGCCCGTCATGCGGCTGACCATCGCCGGACGGCAGGCGCTGCCCGGCATGCCGAAACTGGCGCTATACAGCTAAGCCAATCTCCCGAAGCCGTTCGGCGAGGAAATCACCGGCACTGATCGGCGACTGGACCTTGGGGCCGGTCAGGCAGGATGGCAGCGTTGCCAGCGAGACATGGCTGGCCGGGTGCATGAAAAACGGCATCGAATAACGGCTGACATTCGGCCCGGATGGATTGACCACGCGGTGGGTGGTAGACGGGATGACCCCGCCAGTCAGCCGCTGCATCATGTCGCCGGAATCGACGATCAGGTTGGTTGGATCGGTCTCCACCGGGAGCCAGCTGCCGTCCCGGTCGAGCAGTTGCAGGCCCGCCCCCTTGGCCGCAACCAGCAGGGTGAGGAAATTGATATCCTCATGGGCGGCAGATCGCACCGCACCGGCTGGCGCGTCATCTGGGACCGGGGGATAGTGCAACACCCGTAAAATCGAGGTGCCGTCCCGCACCATCGGCTGAAACGCGTCCGGCTCCAGCCCAAGACCGGGCGCGAGTGCCGAGAGCAAGGCCTGCCCAGCGGTATCGAGCGCGGCGAACAGCTCAATAAACACTGTCCGGAATTCTGCGGGCGACTGAGGCCAGACGTTGGGGGGGAAATCACGCTCCGGCGCATGGGCTGGTTTCACCTCCCGCCCGATCTGCCAGAATTCCTTCAGGTCCGGGAGGTTGGAATCCCGGGCATGTTCCGTGCCGAAGGGCGTGTACCCTCGCATTCCCTTGGCAAAGCGCCGCTTGGATGCCTCGTCGCATGCAAAGACTTCAGCAGCGAGCGCATAGGCCCGCTCGATCAGTGGAACCGGCACCCCGTGATCGGTGAGGATGATGAAGCCATAGCGTTTCAGCCCGTTCAGCAACGCCGCTTCAAAATCGGTGCGCTCGGCTGGGGTGCCGTGGGTGAAACGGGACAGACTGAGAGTCGGAACGGTCATCGGCAGGCTCCATCGACGGCGGCGCGCATCGGCAGGGAGGGCTGTGCACCTGCCGTGGTCGCAGCAAGCGCTCCGGCGGCACAGGCGAAGCGTAGCGCGGCGGCATCGGTTTGGCCTTCGATCAGGGCGACAGTCAGCGCGGCGACAAACGCATCGCCTGCGCCCGTTGCATCAACGGCGGTGATGGCCGGTGGCGTCGCCTCCGCTAGGACTTCGCCGTTCCGGGATAGCCGGGCACCGCGTGCGCCGAGCGTGACGGCAATCCTGCCGGGGCAGGCATCGAGCGCCGACCCGTAGAACGCCGCCTCGGTCTCGTTGACGACGATGAGATCGGCGCGCTGCAGCAAGCTATCGGGTACCGGACGGGCTGGCGCAAGGTTAAGCGTCACGAACCCCGCAAAGGTCGCAAGGGCGGCAGCAATGGCGTCGTTTGGCACTTCCAATTGCGCGATCAGCGCATCGCTGGTGATGGTTGGAACATGGCCGGGTGCCAAGCGGGCATTGCTGCCGGGGGCAACGACAATGATGTTCTCGCCCGTCGCATCCACGGCGATCAGGGCAACGCCGGACGGCGCGTCAGGGTCGGTGGCAATGGCCGACAGGTCCACGCGCCCCGATCGGAGAAGCGCTAGCGCCTCTTCGGCCATGGCGTCATCTCCCACCCGCCCGACCAGCCGAACGTTCGCACCGAGGCGACTGGCGGCGAGCGCTTGATTGGCCCCTTTGCCGCCGGGATGCCGGGCAAAGGTCGCGCCGGTGACGGTTTCCCCCGGCACCGGCAGGCGGGGTGCCGTCGCGACAAGGTCGAGGTTGACTGAGCCAATGACGGTGATGCTGACGGTCATGGCCGGGCCAGACGGTCGGTCAGGAGGGCAAACACCCCGTCGGCATCGACATGTGTCATCCACCGCACCGGGGCGGTTGCCGGATCAACCCGGAATTCGACCGCCGTATGCCCCCGCGTCAGGTCGGATGCAGTTTCAACCTGAACGTCGGCGGGCCTGCCCTGAAACAGGTCCGGGGCGAGCAGCCAGATGATCGGGCAAGGGTCGTGGATCGGTGCCCCCTCCCGCTCCATTGCCTCCGCAACGCCGTGCGCGAAACGCAACAGATCGGCGGTGGCGCGGGCTTGCGCGGTCCCAAGGGTGGCAATGCGGGCGATTCGATCCGGGGTCGTGCGAACCTGATGGGTCACATCGAGCCCGAAGGCGGCGATCGGCGCACCGCTGGCGTACACGATGGCAGCGGCGTCGGGGTCGGCGTAGATATTGAACTCGGCGGAAGCCGTGATGTTGCCGCCCGCCGCACGCGCTCCGCCCATGATTGCGATCGCCCGTAACCGCGTTGCCAGCCCGGGGTCCCGTTGCAACGCCAGGGCAACATTGGTCAGCGGACCGACCGCAACCAGCGTCACTGTCCCCGCCGGTCGTTCCGCCACCAGCCGGACAATCGCATCGATGGCATCCCCCGCCGCAAGCGGACCGGCCGGTTCGACCAGCGGCAGTGAGCCAAGCCCGGTGGCACCGTGGAACGCACTTGGCCCATGTTCGGCCTCAAACGCTGGTGGGCGGCGCAGCGGGCGGTCGGCCCCGGCAAAGACCGGCACATCCTCCCGGTTTGCGATGGTACGAAGGATCCGGGCATTGCGGGCGGTAAGCGACAGCGGCACGTTTCCGGCAACCGTGGTGATCGCCAGCAACTCCAGTTCATCCGGCACCGCCAGCGCCAGCAGCAATGCTACCCCGTCATCAACCCCGGGGTCACAATCGATGATGATGGGGTGCGGCGGCATGGCGGTATCATGGCGGATGAGGGGGCGGACGGGCAAGAGCGCTTGACCCCCGGCCTGTGCCGCGCCACATCGGCCAAATGACCGATACGCCCCCTGAGAGTCTGATTCCCTATGACGAGATCGTGCAGGAATCGCTGCGCGAGGTGGTCAAGCAGGTTTTGCGCGATATCCAGTCCAATGGCGGACTTCCCGGGGCGCATCATTTCTACATCGCGTTCCGAACCAAATTCCCCGGCGTCGAGATTCCCAAGCATCTGAGCGAGCGCTATCCGGAAGAAATGACCGTGGTGGTGCAGCACCGTTATTGGGACCTTTCGGTTGATCCGGATAGCTTCACCATCGGTCTGTCGTTCAACCAGGTTCCGGCGAAACTGGTGATCCCGTGGAAGGCGATCAGCGGCTTTGTCGACCCGTCGGTGAATTTCGCGCTGCAATTCGCGGTGACGATGCCGGATATGCCCGCAGCACCGGCTCCGCCGCCCGAACCGGTCCTCGACGGGTCCAACGTCGTGACGCTGGACCGCTTCCGTAAGAAATGACCCGGACCGAGACCGACAGCTTTGGGGCGGTCGAGGTTCCCGCCGATGCCTATTGGGGCGCACAGACCCAGCGATCGATCCTGAATTTTCCGATTGGGGATGAACGGATGCCCATGCCGCTGATCCGGGCACTCGGGCTGGTTAAGGCTGCTGCGGCGCGGGTCAATCGGCAGCATGGACTGGACGCCGGCATCGCCGACGCCATCGAGGCAGCAGCGATGGAAGTCGCGGGCGGCGAACGGGATGACCAGTTCCCGCTGGTGGTCTGGCAGACCGGATCCGGCACCCAGACCAATATGAATGCCAATGAGGTGATCGCGGGCCGCGCCAATGAGATATTGACCGGTGTGCGTGGCGGCAAGTCACCCGTGCACCCGAACGATCATGTCAATCGCAGCCAGTCGTCGAACGACACATTCCCGACAGCCATGCATATCGCGGTGGCGCTGCAGTGCCGGGACCGGTTGCTGGCGGCGTTACGGGGGCTGCACGGGGCGCTGGATACCAAGGCCAAGGCCTGGGCCGACTTGGTCAAGATTGGCCGCACCCATTTGCAGGATGCGACACCGGTCACACTCGGCCAGGAGTTTTCCGGTTATGCCCAGACCATCGCAGACAATATGGACCGGGTGCGCGGTGTCTGGCCGCGCCTGTCACGACTGGCACAAGGTGGGACGGCGGTTGGCACCGGCCTGAATGCGCCGCCGAACTTCGGCGCTGAATTCTGCGTTGAACTGGCCGCCCTCACCGGCGGCATTCCGTGGGAGAGCGCGCCGAACAAGTTTGAGGCGCTGGCCACCCATGACACGATGGTCGAGGTGTCCGGCATTCTCAACACCATCGCTGTTGGCCTCAACAAGGTCGCAAATGACATCCGCCTGCTCGGCTCCGGCCCGCGCTCCGGCCTCGGCGAACTGGCGCTCCCAGAAAATGAACCCGGCAGCTCGATCATGCCCGGGAAAGTCAACCCAACGCAGTGCGAGGCGGTGACGATGGTCGCGGCGCAAGTGATGGGTAACCATGTCGCCGTCACCGTCGGCGGGGCGCAGGGGCACCTGGAACTCAATGTGTTCAAGCCGGTCATCGCCTATAATGTCCTGCAATCGGTGCGGCTGCTCGCCGACGTGATCGACAGCTTCCGCAAGCGTTGCATCGACGGACTGGAACCGAACCACGCCCGCATCGCTGAGCTGGTCGAGCGCAGCCTGATGCTGGTCACCGCACTCGCCCCGGAAATCGGCTATGACAAGGCCGCCCTGATCGCCAAAACCGCGCACAACGAGGGCCTCAGCCTGCTGGCGGCTGGCGAGAAACTCGGCCTGATCGACGAAGCAACCTTCCGCCGGCTGGTGCGGGCGGAGGATATGACCGGGCCAATTTGACCGAACGTTGCCGGATTCCACAGACCCGCAGGCGCGCTGGTGCTGGGCAACGCGGTAGTCGCAAAACTAGCGAACGGACTCTGTCTATAGCCCGATCAGTTTGGCGGCGGCGGGGGAGTCCCATTCCATCGGGCCATTGACCCGCCAGACTTCACGGCCACCCGCATCATAGAGGATTGTCATCGGCAGGCCCTTGGCACCAAGGGCGAGGGCGAGGTCATTGGGCTGATCGAGCAGCGGCGTCAGGACTTTGAACCGACCGGGTCGGAAAAATCCGTCGACCGCGCGCCAGCCTTCCAGATCCTGACTGACCGGAAGCACCGTCAGCCGACCTTTCGATGCCGCTGCCAACCGGTCGAGCGCCGGCATTTCGGCGATACAGGGCGCGCACCAGGTCGCCCACAGATTGACCAGCACCGGCTTCCCCGCATAGCCCGACAGGCGACGCTTGGCACCGCCCCGGGCTTCGAGCACGACGGTCGGTGCGACCTGACCGGCGCGCGATCTGTCGATGGTCCGTACCGCGGACGGTTGCGACCCCTTTGGCTTTTGCGTACTGCCCTCGGTGGTGCCGCTGGCCATGATCAGCGAGGCGGCAAGGAGAGTGATGATCGACGCGCGCAAATCTGGGTCCAATCAATTGTGGGGTGGCCGTTTTGCCGACGGCCCATCCGCCGTCATGCGCGACATTAACGCCTCCATCCCGTTCGACAAGCGGCTGTGGCAGCAGGATATCGCCGGATCAAAGGCACATGCCGCGATGCTGCGTGACACCGGCGTGATTGATGCGGCTGCGGCGACGGCGATTCTGGCCGGTCTGGATGCGGTTGAGGCGGAATATGCGGCTGGTGGCCTGGTCGAGGACCTGGCGCTTGAAGACATCCATATGCATGTGGAGACGCGGCTGGCCCAGTTGATCGGCCCCGACGCCGGTCGGCTGCACACGGCCCGGTCGCGCAATGATCAGGTGGCGACCGATTTCCGGCTGTGGGTGCGCGATGCCATCGACGCGGTTGATGCCGGGCTTGTCGCCTTCATTCGCGCCCTGCTGGTCCGGGCCGAGGAGCATGCAGCGACGGTGATGCCGGGGTTCACCCATTTGCAAATCGCCCAGCCGGTGACACTTGGCCATCATCTGATGGCCTATGTCGAAATGGCGCGGCGGGACCGGGGCCGCTTTGCCGATGCGCGCAAGCGCCTCAACGAATGTCCTCTCGGCAGCGCGGCGCTGGCGGGTACTGGCTTTGCGATTGACCGCACGTCCACCGCTCGCGCGCTCGGCTTTGACCGGCCGACAGCCAATTCGCTCGACAGTGTGTCTGACCGTGACTTTGCCCTCGAGTACCTGACAGCGGCGATGCAGACCGGGCTGCACCTGTCCCGTCTGGCCGAGGAAATCATCATCTGGGCCAGCCAGCCCTACGGCTTTGTCACCCTGCCCGATGCCTGGTCGACCGGATCGTCGATCATGCCGCAAAAGCGCAATCCCGACGCCGCCGAGCTGATCCGGGCCAAGGCAGGACTGTTCCTCGCCGCGCTGCAGCGGCTGGGCGTGATCATGAAGGGCCTGCCGCTCGCCTATTCCAAGGATATGCAGGACGACAAGGTCCCGGTGTTCAACGCCCATGACACGCTGGCGCTCTGCCTGACGGCAATGACCGGCATGGTCGAAAGCCTGACCTTCAATGGCGACCGGATGCGCAGTGTAGCCGCGATGGGGTTTTCCACCGCCACCGATCTCGCCGACTGGCTGGTGCGGGAGGGCAGGGTGCCGTTCCGGGAGGCGCATCATATCACCGGGCGTGCGGTCAAGGCTGCTGAGGCAGCCGCATGCGGTCTTGCAGACCTGCCACTGCCGACATTGGCGGCAATTGACAGTCGCATCGATGCGCGGGTGTTTGCAGTGCTGTCGGTCGAGGCTTCCGTCGCCAGCCGCAACAGCTATGGCGGTACGGCACCGGATCAGGTCCGGGCCCGCATCGCCGAGGCCAAGCGTGAAATCGGGAGCGAACCATGATCCGCGCAATTCTGCTCTGCGGCCTTTGCCTGCTCGCGGCGTGCGGGGCGAAGGGCCCCTTGTCCCGACCGGCAGGTGCAACGCCGATTCCGGCCAGCTACGGTGCGGCGGCCCCGCTTTCGACCGACCAGATGCTGACGCCGCCGCCGCAAACCGAACCCAGCCGCGCCGATGATCCGGTGCGCCGGTCAAAGCCGCGCGCCGACGACAAATTTGATCTGCCGCCACCGGGCTGATGGACCATTTCGCCCCGAAAAACGGCGTCCTTCACGCGGAGGACGTCGATCTGGAACGGCTGGCCGCTGCCGTTGGCACGCCGTTTTATTGCTATTCCACCGCGACGATCGAGCGCCATTACCGGGTCTTTGCCGAAGCGCTGACTGGTCTGGACGCGCAGATTGCCTATGCGGTCAAGGCCAATCCCAACTTGAGCGTCATCGCGACGTTGGCGCGGCTGGGGGCGGGCGCCGATGTGGTGTCGGTCGGCGAGATGAAGCGGGCGCTCGCAGCCGGCGTTCCGGCCGACCGGATTATATTCTCCGGCGTCGGCAAGACCCGCGAGGAGATGGCGGCGGCGCTGATCGCCGGAGTTGGTCAGTATAATATCGAATCCGAACCCGAAGCACAGGATTTGTCCACCGTTGCCAGCGCCCTTGGCCATACCGCCAATGTCACGCTCAGGATCAACCCGGATGTCGATGCCGGAACCCATGCCAAAATCTCGACCGGCAAGGCGGAGAATAAGTTCGGCATTCCATTGGCCCGCGCCGCGCCGGCCTTTGCGGCGGCGGCGGGTCTGCCGGGACTGAATTGCTGCGGCATCGCCCTCCACATCGGCAGTCAGCTGACCGATCTCACGCCGCTTGAACAGGCTTTCACCCGGGTTGGCGCGCTGATCGCCGATCTCAGGGCTGCCGGATACCGCATCGACCGCACCGACCTGGGCGGGGGCCTCGGCATCCCCTATGACCCGGACCTGCCGACACCGCCGTCGCCTGCGGCCTATGGCGAGATGGTGGCGCGGGTGACAAGGGGCTGGGACGTCCGGCTGATGTTTGAACCGGGCCGCATGATCGTCGGCAATGCCGGCGTGCTGGTCAGCCGGGTGATCCGGATCAAGGATGGTGCGGCGGCCAAATTCGTCGTTGCCGATGCGGCGATGAACGACCTGATGCGGCCAAGCCTTTACGACGCGTGGCACGATATCCGCGCCGTCCGCCCACGCGGCGGGACGATGACCGCCCATGTGGTCGGGCCGATCTGCGAGACCGGCGATACCTTTGCAACGAACCGCGACCTGACCCCGCTGGCGGAGGGCGATCTCATCCTGTTCGCCACTGCCGGTGCTTACGGGGCAACCATGGCCAACACCTATAATTCGCGGTTGCTGGTGCCGGAGGTACTTGTGAACGGCTCCGACTGGGCGGTTGTACGGCCAAGAAGCGATTATGACGCCCTGCTCGGGCTGGACCGCATTGCGCCTTGGTTGGGGTGATGCCTCCCGCCTAGCTCAGGAGCAATTTCCCGCTGGCAATCACCAACACGACCCCAAGCACCTGAAACAATCGCGGCGTTGGCAGGCGAGAGACACCGAGGCGGGTGCCGATAATGGCACCGGCGATGACGGCGGCGATAAACCATGGGAGTTCAGGTGGCAGTCGACCGACGCTGGCGAAATTGCCGGCAAGTCCGGACATTGAATTCATCAGGATGAACAGCGCTGCAACGCCGCTGGCTCGGCGCGGTTCTGACCAACCAAGAAACAGCAACAGCGGGCTGAGAAATATCCCGCCACCGGTTCCGGTCAGCCCGGACAGCAGGCCGATGCCCGCCCCGCAACCCACCGCCAGCCACAGCGGTGGCGGCGCAATCCGTCCCTGCCGCTCCAATGGGCTTGGCCACAGCAACCGGAGCGCCGCCAACAGCAGCACACCGCCGAGCAGGGGCCGGTAGGTCTCCGGCGGCAGGGAGATCCCGCCGCCGACAAATGCCATCGGCAAGGCCCCAACGATGAACGGCAACACCAGTTTCAGGTCAAACTGCCCGGCCCGGGCGTAGCGCCAACTGGCGATGCTGGCGACGACAACGTTGAGCACCAAAGCGGTCGGCCGCATGGTCTCCGGCGCGACACTGAACAGCGCCATGATGGCGAGATAGGCCGACGCCCCGGCATGGCCGACCGAGGTGTAGAGCGCGGCCCCCAACAACATCAGGCCGGCGATCAGGGCGATGGTCGTCGGGTCCATTACCGGCGGCCTTTTGCTTTGGTCGCGCCATCCTCTTCGAACAATTGCGCCAGCTGCTCGATCAGGGTGCCGCCCAACTGCTCGGCGTCCATGATGGTGACCGCGCGCGAATAATAACGTGTCACATCATGGCCGATGCCGACCGCGATCAACTCCACCGGTGATTTCTCCTCGATCCAGCCGATCACCTGGCGCAGATGCCGTTCCAGATAATTGCCGCTGTTCACCGACAGGGTGGAATCGTCGACCGGCGCCCCGTCGCTGATCACCATCAGGATGCGGCGATCCTCGTTCCGGCCAACCAATCGCTGGTGCGCCCACAGCAGCGCCTCCCCGTCGATATTTTCCTTCAGCAGCCCTTCGCGCATCATCAAACCGAGATTCTTGCGGGCGCGCCGCCACGGTGAGTCGGCCGTTTTATAGAGAATGTGGCGCAGGTCGTTGAGACGGCCGGGCTTCGGCGGGCGGCCATCCGCCAGCCATTTCTCGCGCGCCTGCCCGCCCTTCCAGGCGCGGGTGGTGAAGCCCAGAATCTCCACCTTCACCGCGCAGCGTTCCAGCGTCCGTGCCAGAATGTCGGCGCAAATGGCGGCGATCGAAATGGGGCGCCCGCGCATCGAGCCGCTGTTGTCGATCAGCAGCGTCACGACGGTGTCGCGGAATTTGGTGTCGCGTTCTATCTTGTAGCTGAGCGCGTGCGTCGGGTTGACGACGATGCGGGTCAGGCGGGCGGCATCGAGTACCCCCTCCTCCTGATCAAAGTCCCAGGCGCGGTTTTGCTGTGCCATCAGCCGCCGCTGCAGGCGGTTGGCGAGTTTGGTCACCGCGCCCTGCAAATGGGTCAGTTGCTGGTCGAGATAGGCGCGCAAACGCGTGAGTTCATCGGGGTCGCACAGCTCCTCCGCACTCACGGTTTCGTCATGGGCGGTCGTGTAGCTTTTATAGTCAAAATCCGGTGGCAGGTCGCGTTCGGACGGGTTCGGACGCCACGGCATCATGCCGTCATCACCCTCCTCCCCCATTTCGGCGTCGGACATCATGTCCGATTCCATTTCGCCGGCCGCCTGTTCGGTTTCGTCGGCAGTCTCGGACTGTTCGGCCCGGGCCTCCACCGACGAATCGCCGCCGCCGGAGTCCTCGTCATTCTCGTCGCCCGAGTCGTCGGGTTTGTCCTGATCGTCCTCGTCCTGATCGTCGGTTTGATCCTGATCGAAATCGTCGGTCGGGTCCTCACCAAGGCCAAGATCGGCGAGGACATGTTTCAGCATCTGGCCAAAGGCTGCCTGATCATCGATCCGCGCCAGCAATTGGTCGAGATGGGATCCAGCCTTTGCTTCCACCGAAGCGCGGACCAGATCGACCGCTGCGGCGGCGCTGTCGGGCGGAGCATCGCCGGTCAGCCGTTCCCGGACCAGCAACTGGATGGCGGTTGCCAGCGGTACCTCCGCCTCGGTCCGGGCCCGCGCAATCGGATCGGCCTTGACCCTGGCCTCGGTCATCCCGCGCAGGTTGGCGGCAACTCCTGCCATGTCGCGCGTGCCCAGCGCCTCGATCCGGGCCTGTTCGACGGCATTGTAGATTTCGCGCGGCAGGCCGGGCCCCGGCTGGCCCTTGCTATGCGCCGCGACGTCATGGTGCCGCTGCCGGAGCGCAAAGGCATCGGCCCAACCGCGGATTTCAGCAATCTGGTCCGCCGGAAGCGACCGCGCCGGTTGCGGCACCCGCGCCTGTTTGCCCGCCATCTGGGGCTTGTCGGCGGTATATTGCACCTCTCCTTCCGGCTCATGCCCCATCGCCCGCAGCGTCCCCGCAAGCGCAAGCCGGAAGTCTTCGAGAGGGTTGTGGTCAGCCATCGGTACTACCAAACAGTCTTGCAGCCAAAGGCGGCGAACACCGGGTCACGGGTGACAACGGCCAAATCCTCGCTCAACGCCTGCGCGGCGATCAGGCGATCAAAAGGATCGCGGTGTTCACCCGACATCAGGCCGGCGCGAAGCGCATGCGCGGTGGTGACGTCGAGCCCGGTGAACTGATTCTCTGCCATCAACGTCGGAAAGCGGTTCTCAGGGTCGCCAAATTCGGTGAGTTTGCCGATGCGAAACTTGATCGCGATCTCAATCGCGCTCACCGCGCTGACGAACACCGGATCGTCACCCGCCGATATCACCCGCCGCGCCTCGGGGCCGAGCCTTGGAGAATCGAGCCACCACCAAATGACCGCGTGCGTGTCGAGCAACACCGCCACTGATCAAATATCCCGCAGTTTCTGCTCCCAGGCATCAAGATCAGCATCGGTCATTGCAGACTGAATGGCATCATCCCCCAGAGCCGCCAACTCGGGCCAACCGCCGGGTTTGCGCGACACTTTTGGTGCATCCTCAAGTTTCACCAACCGGGCATAAGGCCGCCCGGATTTGGCGACGATAATCTCCTCGCCGGAATGCGCCCGATCGAGCAGCTTGGAAAACTGCGTCTTGGCGTCATGGACATTGACAGTGGCGGACATGGCTAGACTCCCTACTTAGTCCACTTAGTCCATAACACTATGATCAGCAAGCTATCGCTCACCGTTTGCCCTTTGCCACCACGCTTTCGGGAAGGTCTTCCCCGAACACCCGCTGATAATATTCGGCGACCAGCGACCGTTCATTCTCATCGCATTTGTTGAGGAAGGAGACGCGGAAGGCAAAGCCCAGATTGCTGAATATCGTCGCATTCTGCGCCCAGGTCAGCACGGTGCGCGGGCTCATGACGGTGGAGATATCCCCGGCAATGAAACCCGCCCGGGTCATTTCAGCGACCTTCACCATGTTCGCCACGGTCTTGCGGTCAAAGCCCGGGGCCTTTGCCGACACGATGTCGGTTTCGGTGTCGGCAGGCAGATAGTTAAGCGTGGTGACGATTGACCAGCGGTCCATCTGGCCCTGATTGATCTGCTGGGTACCGTGATACAGCCCGGTCGTGTCGCCAAGGCCGACGGTGTTCGCGGTGGCAAACAGCCGGAAATACGGGTTCGGGCGGATCACCCGGTTCTGATCGAGCAGCGTCAGCTTGCCCTCCACCTCCAGCACCCGCTGGATGACGAACATCACGTCCGGCCGTCCGGCATCATATTCGTCGAACACCAACGCGGTTGGCGTCTGCAGGCACCAGGGCAGCAGCCCTTCGCGGAACTCGGTCACCTGTTTGCCGTCCTTCAGGACGATGGCATCCTTGCCGACCAGATCAATTCGGCTGATGTGCGAATCCAGATTGATGCGGACGCAGGGCCAGTTGAGCCGGGCGGCAACCTGTTCGATATGGGTCGACTTACCGGTGCCGTGATAGCCTTGGATCATCACCCGGCGGTTGAAGGCAAACCCCGCGAGAATGGCGAGCGTGGTTTCGGGATCAAATACATAGTTCGGATCAAGGTCCGGCACCCGTTCATCCGCCTTGCTGAACGCGGGAATGGCCCAGTCGATATCAACGCCAAAGGTGGTGCGCGCATCGACACTCGTGTCGGGTGCGGCCATGGCGGTGGTGGCATGGGGATCGGGATGGGCGAGTGGGGTCGAGGTCAAGGTCGGTCTTTCGTCAGGCAGCAAAGGCAGCCGCGGATTTCAGATGGGTATAGGCGTCGATGACTTCCTGCAATTTGCCCTCAAGGCTCCGGTCACCGCCATTTGAATCGGGGTGGTAGCGGCGCACCAGTTCCTTATAGGCCCGGCGGATATCGGCAAAGCAGGCCGTGCTGTCGAGACGCAAAACAGTCAGGGCCTTGCGGTCCGCCACCGAAACCGGCTTGCCACCCCGGCTGATCGCCTCGTCAAACCGGCGACGGCCAAAGCGATTGGCGAGGATGCCCAGCGGATCGTCGGCATCCTCAAGACCGCCATTGGTGGCAAAGGGCCGAGTTGCGCGCTCCCACGAGGGATGCGGATTCTGGGCAGCGGCAATCTCGTCCGGGTTCATCCCATTGAAATAATTATAGGCCGCATTGAAGGCGCGGACATGCTCCAGGCAAAACCAGTGCCAGCCCTCCGCCCGGTCGCCCATGTTTGATCGGGGTGCGCGGAACTCGCCGGGAAGCAGGCAGCCGTTCGCCTCGCAGGCGTGTTCCACGCCTTCGACCCGTCCATAAAAATGCTTTGCTCGCTCACTGGCCACGGCGGGCTTATAGACCGGGCGGCCAACAATGGGAGCCGCAGATGGGACCAGTCGCCACCGAAATTCACGCGCTGCTGACGGCGGCACTTGCCCCGCAGAGCCTCGATGTCATCGACGACAGCGAGTCGCACCGCGGCCATGCCGGTCACGACGCGCGCGGCGAAAGTCATTTCACCGTGCGGGTCGTCAGCGCCCAGTTCACCGGACAAAGCCGGATCGACCGGCAGCGGGCAGTCAATGCCGCGCTTGCCGACTTGCTGGCTGGCCGGGTGCACGCCCTAAGCATTGTCGCCCGCGCTCCGGGCGAGTAAAGACGCCCTCGCGCCGGATTAGCACAGCGGTAGTGCAGCGGTTTTGTAAACCGAAGGTCGGGGGTTCGATTCCCTCATCCGGCACCATTTCACTGACCGCCGGCGTTCGTTAGTGCTTGAAATACAAGAGTAAATCTGCTACTTATTCCACTGACTTGACCGCCAGCGTTCGCCATTGGCCCCCAACATTCGGGGGGTTTTGGGGGCCACGCTGGGGGCCACGACGCTGCAATGGAATGAAGTGGCCCTCAAATGGCTTTGACCGACACCGCGATTCGCAACGCCAAGGCTCAACCGAAGCCCTACAAAATGGCGGACGCGCGGGGTCTGTTCCTTCTCGTGCAGCCGTCTGGCGGAAAGCTGTGGCGGCTCAAGTACCGGATTGGCGGCAAGGAGAAGAAGCTAGCGTTGTGATCTGCCCCCTTCAGAGTGGTCCAAAATCTCTGTTATTTTGGATCATGAAGGAGTTTGGGAATGGGCAAGAGGCACAAGCCGGAAGAGATTATCGGCAAGCTGCGTGAAGCCGAGATCGTCTTGGCGCAGGGTGGGACGACAGCGG
>CALRKY020000028.1:0-37844 GCA_943368345.1 Synechococcus sp. UW140
AACTCCGACCACGCTCCGACGGAAGCAAAGGCCCGATCAGTGCCCATTCATCATCGCTGACCCCAATCCGCTCGCCCAATGCTGCCTCCAAAAGACAGCCTTGAATCAATGATCGAGTCTCAGGTCAAGCTTTGTCCACGTGGCCTAGGTTGCATCTCCATAGTGAACGTCACCTCGTGTCCCGGATCGGCTGGCTGCGGGCAGCTGTGCTCGGAGCCAATGATGGCATCGTCTCTACGTCCAGCCTAATTATCGGGGTAGCGGCAGCGGCCGCAAAGCCGTCGGACATCCTGGTGGCAGGAGCTGCCGGGTTGGTTGCCGGAGCCATGTCGATGGCAGCGGGAGAATATGTTTCGGTAAGCTCCCAATCGGACACTGAACAGGCCGATCTGGCGCGCGAAAAGGGAGAGCTTGCAGATGATCTAGATGCCGAGATGAATGAGCTCGCGGCCATCTATGTGAAGCGCGGAGTCGATTCGGCCATCGCAGATACGGTGGCACGGCAGCTGATGGCGAAGGATGCGCTCGCCGCCCACGCCCACGATGAGCTCGGCATATCCGACATAACGACAGCGCGGCCGATACAGGCTGCGATCACGTCTGCGGCCGCCTTTACGGCCGGCGCTGCCCTGCCGCTGGCGATCGTAATCCTTGCGCCCGGCGGCTGGCTTGTGCCCCTCGAAGCGATAGCCTCGCTACTGTTCCTTGCATTGCTGGGCGGCGTCGGCGCGTGGGCGGGCGGAGCCCCGGTTCGGGCCGCAACCCTGCGGGTGACATTCTGGGGCGCGCTGGCGATGGCGCTAACCGCAGGAATCGGCCTGATGGTCGGGACAGCGGTGTAGTGCGGCAGCCGGAACGCATCCCGCGCGCGCTCTGGCCATGAAGCGATTGCGTAAGTAACTGCACTGGCGCTCCTTGGCAGGTGTCGCGGCAGTCCAAATGCACCCTCGATATCGACGTCTAGGTCCACCGCCGCCAAGCGGAAATCTACCACCGTGGGGACTGGCTGACGCCTACGAAAAGTCGATGTTCCCTAATGTGTACAAGCACTTCCAGGAGTTTCCGCTTTTCTGGTTATGGTGGTGCATTCCGGTCAGGCAGCAAGCGACTCCATCCCCGCCGTTCAGCGACGATCGATGATATCCTGAAACCCGTCGTTCAAATGATTGGGCTGCTGCCGACGCCGCGCCCCAATTTCGGTCATGCGGATTGTTTCCAACATTGGCCATAAGCTGCCACTCAACAAATTCCTTGATCAAGTGCGCACCTGACTGGGAGATGCCGGGCGGGGGAGTTCTGCGAAGAACACGTCCTTGGGAAAATCGCGGCATTTTTCGCATTCGGCGCGGAAGTCTCATGGCACGACCTCGGCGCAATGCGGCCAGTTCTGCGTGGCCAGCCAACTTCTACCAGCGCCAGCCGCGCGCACAGCTTCACAATGTGCAAGTCAGCGCGCAGCCTGAGGTCGGCATCCAAACCGTTGGACAAGCCGACGTCGATGGCGTCGCCGTGGGCCGGAATCTGTGCCCACTAGCACAGCAACTGACAACGCGGCCGAACTGGACCGTTCAACGAGCGCCATCGCACCGGACGGGATTGTTTCAGGCTTTCGTGCCTCAATGCGACTGGGCGCGTTCGGCGGGAATCGCGACAGCGCCGGGGCGCCTTGGATCCGCCGCTCCGAGAAAGAGGTCATTTTCAATCATGATCGACTGCGCGCTGCCCATCGTCTCGTCCGAAGTGATGGTGTGGCCTATCGCTTTCAATATGCGCACTGTGTCAGGATTAAAGTTCGGCTCGACCCGCAATTTGTCGCTGGTATCCTGAAAGATACGGGCCTGGTGCGTTGCCTCTTCGATGTTCAGATTGAAATCCACCACATTGACAATCACCTGCAAAACCGTGTCGATTATGGTACTGCCCCCGGGCGTCCCAGTCACGAGCCAAGGCTTACTGTTCTTCATGATGATAGTTGGCATCATGGTCGACAGCATCCGCTTTCCCGGGGCCATGGCATTGGGCGGCGGCGGCAAACCGTCGCGCAGGGCCTTCGCCGCGTCTTCGTGCGAGAAATTGTTCATTTGATTGTTGAGCAACACGCCTGTTCCAGCGATCATGACGCCAGAGCCGAAGTCCGCCCCCAACGTGTAAGTCGTCGAGGCGACATTACCTTCCGCATCGGCGACTGAATAATGAGTCGTGGAGGGACTTTCGAATTTGAGGGGATCGCCTGCCCCGAAGCGCTTGGCAGATTGCGCCCTGGTCGGGTCGATCAGTTTTGCGCGTGATTGTGCATAAGCTTTTGAAATAAAGCCCCGTACAGGCGTCGCAACAAAATCGGTGTCCCCCAAAATACGATACCGGTCGGAATAGCCCAGCTTCATCGCTTCGGCCATGAGGTGCAGCGATTGGGCGGAGCCAGCGCCATTGGATTTGAGATCAAAGCCCTCAAGGATGTTGAGCATGTTGATCAAGGTCGCCCCGCCAGCGCTAGCCGGGGGCGACGTCACAACCTCAAGCCCGCGATAGGTGCCGCGCATAGGTTGCCGCTCGACGGCACGGTAGGCGGCAAGATCATCCAATGTGATGAGGCCGCCATTTGCCCTCATGTCAGCCGCAAAGCGTTCAGCAACGGGGCCTTTATAGAAGCCGTCGGCACCGCGCTCGGCGATCTGGGCTAGCGTCCAGGCAAGCGCTGGCTGCTTAAGCGTTTCCCCCGCACGGTACAGCGATCCGTCCGGCTTGTAATAAGCCGATTTGGCGGCGGCGCTGCTTGAAAGCCGCTCCTTGCCCCAACCGAACACAAAGGCCTCGTCAGGTGTAAGTACAACACCGTCGCGCGCAAGGACAATTGCAGGCGCAACGACATCGGCCCAGGCGAGTTTGCCGAACCGCTTGTGTGCCATGGCGAGGCCCGCGACCGTGCCCGGCACTGCCGGGGCTAGATAGCCATGTCCGGCGATTTTGGATTCCTTGCCCTGATTGTCGAGATACATCGACAGCGTAGCGGCCTTTGGCGCGACCGAACGAAAGTCGAAAAAGACCTGCCCGCCGCTTTTCGCGTCATGCACGAGCATGAAACCATCGCCACCAATATTGCCTGCGCGCGGCAATGTGACAGCAAGAGCAAAACCGATGGCGACGGCAGCGTCAACGGCGTTCCCGCCACGGCGCAATATGCTCGCTCCGACGCCGGATGCGATGCCATTCTGCGATACAACCATCCCCCTTTCGCCAACCACCGGCGAATGAATGCTGGGATATTCAAGGAGCTGCTTTTTCTGGGCAAAGACCGGTGCGACTGTGACTGAAGCAGCAGCCAACAAAAGAACACAGGATCGCGCCCAGTTTCCGAACAAGGATAGCATCAATTCCCCCCCATCAGTTGAGCCAGGCGTTCGGCGGAGCCCATCGCATAGGTCCAACCCGACATGCCATGACCGACGTTGACTGTTACACGAGGCCCAACCCGGCGCATAATTGGGAGCGAGTTTGCTGTCATTGGGCGAATACCTGCCCAACTGGAATGCGCGGCCGTATAGTCCACGGCATGCGGAAGCGCATCCATGGCCGTAGCCTTCAATGTCGCAAGCCGCTTTGCATCGACCGTGGTGTCGCGTACGCCCAGTTCGGCCAGCCCCGCCACACGAACCTTGCCATCAAGCGGACAAAAGACGATCTTTCGCGACACATCGGTGATGCTCATTGTCGGCGCGACCTGTCCCGGTGGCGCGGTGAAAGAATATCCCTTCATTGGCAGCAGGGCAGCCCCCAGCCCAAGCCTTTTCAGAAATCCCTGAGCGTCGATACCGGTACAAATAACGAGTTGATCGGCTTCGATACGTTCGCCTGCGCCGGTCACCACGCATGCGGCATTTGGATCATCTCCCCAATTCTCAATGGATGTGCATAGGCGAATCTTGACGCCAAGTTCCTGCCTTATGAGCGCCAACAGACTTGTGCAAAATCTATGCGGGTCGCCCAACTCGTCCTGTGGGGAATATATTGCACCTGCAAACCCATCCGACCGCACAGCGAGAGTGGGCTCCAGCCGAATGGCATCTGCCGGCGTCAGAATTTCCTGAACAGCCCCCTGCCGCTTCTTCAGCACAACCATTTCTCTGGCTGACGCAAAGGCTGCCGCGTTTTGATAGACCAGCATTTTTCCCGCCACTTTGTGCCCGAACTCAATCAGGTGGCGTTCCAACAAGGCATGCATGGCAAGGCGGGATTCCAGACCCAGCGCAAGCCCGGCCAATGTCGCCGTTTCAAATCTGGCCTTGGTCGCGTTACGCAGAAAATGCAGAAGCCAAGATATCTGTCCGGGATCAAGGCTCGGCTTCAGGCGAAAAGCGGGATCCAGACCGAGAGCAAGCGCGGGCATGTGGCGCAACAGGGCCGGGCTTGCCAAGGCTTCGGTGTAAACATAGCTGAGCTGCGCTCCGTTGGCGAACGACGCGCCGCATCCCGCTGCATTTGCCCGATCGACTATCGTGACCGCGACACCGCGGCGTGCCAACGCATAGGCCGTCGCAACGCCGACTACCCCTGCTCCGATGACCAGCGCCGATTGGGGTAGCCTGGTCGATTCCAAGTCGCTGATCGGTTCCATTCGGTTACGCTAACGAAACCCGATATGGGAGCAAGCATCGTGATCGAACAAATATAGGGATGACCCATACCTTGAGGTTAAGGGTTCTGGCGAAGCGAACCGTGACTGCGCAGCGCTTCCTCAAAAGTCGAAACAAACCGTTGTCCCAGTTTGGAGAGGGGCCGATCTTCAAGCCATGCCGCGTGAACGCCGAATCTCAAATCGGGTGACAGTGAAAACAACTCAAGGCCGTAGTGAGCCGCAGAATGAGCGGTAAATTCATCCACGATGGCCACGCCGGACCCATGGTGGACCAGAGCGGCCGCGATATAATAGGTACTGACAGATACGATTTCGCGCACCTCCACCGCGGCATCTCGCAGCGCTGAGACGACGATGTCCCCGATCGGACCGCTGCTACTAACACTGACCATCTCCTTGCCTTTCAATGCGGACATCGGAAGGCCCTGCGGGCTCGACGGAAAAAGGCCAGGTTTTGCGATAAGTAGCAGACGAGCGCTGGCTAGCATCCTAAGTTTGAGACGTGGTTGATCCGGAGGATCGTAGCCAATCACAATATCGCATTCGCGTTCGAACAGAGAACGAAGCACATCATTGTGGTGCAATGTCTTGATGTCGAAAGTGACGCTGGGATGGTCTGCCCGGAACGCAGCAATCGCGGTAGGCGTAACCTCAAATCCTAGCGAAGGAACCACCCCGATCCGCAGATGCCCGGCACCAGACATGCGCAAATTGGTCGCTGATATCTGCAGAGAGGAAATGCGGTCGAAGACCTCATCCACGTCACGAAACAGGGCATGCGCTTCATCCGTTGGAAAAAGCCGCCCGCGGACCAACTCAAACAAACTTATCCCGAGTTGGGTTTCAGCGTGGCGCAGGACCTTGCTGACGGCGGGCTGCGACACATGCAGCGCGCGGGCGGCAGCACTGATAGAGCCGTTTGCGTAAACCGCGTGAAAAACCTCGATTTGCCGCAATCTCATACGCGCAAGCTAGCGGCGTATCGGCCGTGCCGCCACCAGCAATGCGGCATCCACGAGCAGGCGCAGAATCAAAACTCCTTCGACAGCTCAAAATAGACGAACCGGCCGACAGCACTGTGCAGCGATCCCAGGAAGCCAAAATTGCTCGAATAGAGCGGCGGCTGCTTGTCGAACAGATTTCGCGCGCCGACGCGGAAACGGGTGCCGTCTAGGATCCCGTCTCCCTTGTCCGCCCGGTATTGCACATAAGTGTTCACCGTGGTGACGCTTGGCAATTTGTAGAACTCGCCATTGACTTGCGCCGTGCCGGTATCAAATACCGAGCCGACATAGTTGACGAGCACGCCTGCGCTGAACGGGCCCGACTTCCAGGTCACATTGCCGCTTAGGCGCCATTCCGGGTTACCGTTGACCTGGATCTGGCTTCCGGCTTGGGTGATCGTCACACCCGTGCCCAGCGTGCCAGCCGTATTGGCGGCAATCAGCTTAGCCTGCAAATCGGACGCTTCCTGCTCGTATTTTAGCAGCTTGGACGCAGAAATATCGATGTTGAAGCTGCCCAGCGGGGTATTGCGCAGGTTGAGATCGAGCGCGAAATCGAGCCCTTCGAGTTTGCGCAGTCCCAGGTTGAAATAATTGTCCTGCACGCTGTCAATCGTCCCGATAACCTGGGTGCCGACCGGTGCCAGGCGGACCACATTCGGATTGGTACGACCGGCCAGCCGCTCGAGCAGGTCGAACAGGATCTGGTTCTGCGCGCCCTCGATGCCGATCACACCCTTTGACCGCAGCGACCAATAATCCGCCGTGAACGTCAGGTTACCGAAGGGTTGCAGGATCGCGCCGGCCGAAAATGTCTCTCCGCTTTCCGGCTTGAGGCGCTGGTTCCCGGAGCGCACTTCAAGAGTGCTCACGCCAGTGCAGGCCGTTGCCGGGTTCAGCCGACAGGCGGCAAAATCGGTGCGGGTATTGGCGACCTGAGTACCAGCGCTGTAAAACTGGGCTAGATTTGGCGCGCGGAAATTCTGCGACCAGGACGAACGCAGCTTGATGCCATCGATCAGCGTCCAGGCCCCGGCAACCTTGGATTTGAAAACGTTGCCGAAATCGGAATAGTGCTCATCGCGCGCCGCAATCTGCAGGTCGAGTGACTGGATCAGCGGCACGTTCATCTCATCAGAGATCAGCGGAACCGCCAGTTCGGCGTGAGCAGACACCACGGTGCGATCGGCATTCACGTCAGGCGCGGGGCTCGCACCCATGATGTCGGTGCCATAGCGGATGCCGGAAACGCTGTCGGTATAGCTTATCGTCCCATCGAGCCGGGCATCACGGTCATCGGAATAGGTTTCACGCCGGACTTCCACGCCGCTTGCAAAGCCGACATCGCCGCCGGGGAGCTTGAATATCTCCGGGTTGGAAATTCGGAAATCCAGGGTGCCGAGCGAGGTCTCGCTGATGCGGTGCACGTCAACCAGAAAAGACTGGATGGTCGCCGCATTGCTGGGCGTGCCATCACCGAGCGAGAAATTGACCTGGTTGCCACCATTGAACGGATTGTAGGCATCCGGCGTCGACCGCCCGAGCGCTGCCTGGAATAAGGTGTTGCTAATAGCGTTTCTGGTGTGGTCGTCGGTGCGCGCCCACGAATAGGTGGCCGCGGAATCCCATTTGAAATTTCCCCATTGCCCGCGCACGCCGAGAAGCGTGCGGATGCTGTCGTCGGTCACCTCAAAGGTCCGGGGTCCGGCATCGACCGGACGGTAGGTCGTGATGCGCAGCGCCAGCCCGGTCGTCGGGACATTCACCAGTCCGGCGAGGCGGTTGGGATTGGCGACCCCGCCGATCGTCGTGGCGCCAAACGGATTGTAGAAATTGCTGGCGGGAATGCTGATCACCGCACTTGAAATTGGCGCTGATTGTTCGCGCTGTCCTTCAAGCTCGGCATGATAATATCCGGCCTCGCCAAATAGTTCGACCGCGCCGATGTCCTGACGGAACGTGCTGAAGAGGTTGATGCGATCAAGCCCACCGCGGATGGTGCGGTCCGGGTTCTCATCGTAGCGCAGGACGCGATCGGCTGCGCCCGTGATAGTGCCGCTTCGCAGGCACAGGTTCCCGTTGATCACGGTGCTGGAACAACCAGCCGCTGTGTTGCTCGTGGGCTCGATGTGAAAAACGCCGGTGGCAGTAAGCGTCGCCGTGCCCTGCCGGACCGCCGTGACCGGGATTGTGGTGAAGCTGCCCCACGGCGACGACGTCGACCGGTTGTCAAACGACGTGTCATTTTCCCAGGGTGTCCCGACCAGCGCGGGCATGTGGTTCTCGCTCGCGGAAAATGCGCGTTCGCTGGCGAACAGCGGGGTACGGTGGGTATAGCTGCCGAACAGCGTGATATGCCCACCTGAACGGGTCCGGATACCCCCCTTTACCGCGCCGGTGGTTTCACTGGTGCCGTCGGCAAAGCCGTGACGAGCATCGACGCGAAATCCCTGATACTTGTCATCGGTAACCACGTTGACGACGCCCGCGACCGCGTCCGCGCCGTAGATGGCCGCCGCCCCGTCGCGCAGGACTTCGATCCTGCGCGTTGCCCCGACAGGTAGCGAATTGGTATTGGCCGTCTGCACCGGAACAAAATTTTCAGTCTGCGTGCCCGGAGTCAGGATCATGCGCCGCCCGTTGATCAGGACCAGCGTGTTGCCAGTGCCGACGCTGCGGAGGTTGATCGACGCATTGTCGCCGCGTGCGTCGTTAAGGTTGCCCGTGGTGCGGGCCTCTTGAAACTGGACGTCGCCAGCCTGGGGAATCGATCGGAACAGATCATCACCCGATACGCTGCCTGTTGCCGCAATTCGCTCTTCGGAAAGCACAGAGACCGGAAGCGTTTCCGCTATTTTCGAACCTTCGATACGACTGCCGGTGACGACAATCTCTTCCGCGGCTGGCTGTTCTGGGAGAGGCGTATCCGCCTTTGGGGTCGCGGCTGGTGTTTGGGCCAATGCCGAGCCTGTTATCAGCATGGAACAGCCGATCAACAACCCAGCACGCGAAGATAGTTTTGGCATATAGAGCCCCCCTCCCAGACCCACCTTCAAAATGATCGGTCCATCTCATCGCGCTTTTACATCCGACACCCTGTTAGGCAAGGCACGTTCGTTACAAATATGTTACGATTCCATTCCTTATGGTTATGGATTGCGAATTTATAACGGTTTTGTGCCGATCACCTTGAAGGGGCCCCAGGAAACTGGACGGGGTGGGGTACAGATCCTGTGGGAAGATGCCGCAGGGACGGTAGAAAGCCTTCTGCGACAAGCCGATGCGCGCCCTTTTTGACAGCATATGCCCATTGTCGGAAATCCGGCGCGGAGCGCAAGCTGCCGCGAAGCGCTGAAAGTGCAAACCCAACAACAGTCCTGAGGCCTGTCAAGCCCGCTGGTGAAGGCGGCAGAAGGCGCGTCCGACAAATCACGACGCGTCGCGCCCAAGATCGGCCCAGATCACGTCATTGGCCCAATGTTCGCTATTCCAATTTCGCACCCGAAACCTGCCTTTCGGTATTCCACCCAATTGCGGCCATTCCCGAATCCCGACTAAAGATCGCGCATGAGCGTTAATGGAAGCTGTCACTGCGGCAAGGTTGGGATTGAGCTGCCGGGAGCGCCCGAATGGGTTGCGGACTGCAATTGCTCGCTGTGCCGCCGGCTGGCCTGGCGGGTTGCCTATTTCCCGCCGGAGCAGGTGCGCATATCCGGTGAGACGGTGGCCTATGTCTGGGGTGACCGAATGATCGGCATTCACCACTGCCCGACCTGCGGCTGCGGCACCCACTGGCAGTCGCTTGGCGAGGACTTCGGTAAGATGGGCATCAACGCCCGCCTGCTCGACGATTTCGATGAAAGCGCCGTCGAAGTCCGGAAGTTCGACAACGTGGACCGGTGAAGAAAGAGAGCGTCGCATGACCCAGTCCACCCCACCCGAGGGATATGTCCCTTACACCCGCCCGAGTCCGCTGCTCGATCCGTGGCGGCCGTTGTGGCTGAGCGAATTGCCGGACCGCGTGCTCATCGGGGTCGAAGCGCGAGAGGCGCATTGCAACTCGCGCGGGACGGTGCATGGCGGCTTCTATGCGGCGCTTGCCGATCAGGCGATGGGGCTGACGAGCAGCCGGCAGATCCTCGCCGCCGGCCTGCCGCTTGAGAGCTTGCTGACGACCAGCCTGTCGATCGACTATCTCGCTCCTGCCAAATGCGGCCAGTGGCTCGTCTTCGAAACGCATTTCGCGCAGGGGAATCGCGCATCCTGGCTGGCCGAGATCGACATCAGCGCCGATGGCAAGACCGTCGCGCGCGGTCGGGCGGCGTTCCGGGTGAAGCTCAATGATCGGTGACAGCGACGAGGGTCAGGCGGCGCGCGAGGTCAGCCTCCGCAAACCGGTCCGGCCACTTTCAAAATAGAATGCTACCGGTCGGCAAGCGACTCCCTAGCGGACGTTACCGCCCCGTGTCATAATCCCGGGATGAACACCGAGCGCTTCATCGCTGGTCAGCGCAAGGGAGTGAACTTCGTCTTCGCGGCGTTCGTGTTCCTCATATCGGTAATGTGGGTCGCAAGCGTCTGTGATTGGGTCTTCAATCTCGGCTGGGGATGGGACAGGCAGATACTCTGGCTCGGACCGCCGATGTTGCTCCTTGGCGTCGTTCTTCGCTTCCTTTGTATGGCGATCTTTCGCTTCATCGACGGTGACCCGAACGGCAGCTAACCACCCACTCCAGGTCATTCTCGCTATTAAACCCCGACCGCAAGCTGCCGGTCGGCCACCGACTCCATTGCGGACGTTTGAACTGCGGCTAATCCACGGTGATCGTCACCTCGACATCATCGCCCCATTCGAGATCGTCCTTCCGGTCTTGTCGTGCTTCCGCGACCCAAGCTGCAAAATCCTGCAGGAACGACCGCAGTGCGTCAGGAGCGTTTTCGATCCTCACAGCGTAAGGGGGCTGAACGGCGTTTAGGTCGAGGTAATAAATCATCGTCTCAAGAAATGCATTGGCGTTCCGGCCATGCCACTCCACGCTGCCGAGCGCGGCCGCAAGAGAGTCGTAAAATTCGGCCTCTGAGGTCCAGCTGCTGCCGTCGAGATCGATTTTCTGCATAGCCCATATCGCGCAGATCGAGTCTATGGCGCAATGTCCGCTAACCACCCACTCCGGGTCATTCTCGCCAGTAAAGCTCTGCCGGGGGCTGCCGGTCGGCAAGCGACTCCATTGCAGACGTTCTAAGTTTGCATGAGAGTGCCGATATGACCGCTGGAGTCACAGCCTACGAGTTCGTGGAAGCGGCGTTCGTCGTCGGCAGCGATCCCGTTGTCTGCGTCGTCCGTAAATCAGAGCTGCGACCGTTCATGTCTGTCAGGGAAATTGACGCAGCCTTTAGCGGATACGCATCATATCGGCAGACACCTTGGATGAAGCGATACGTTGGCGTTTGGGGGCGAAAGAACTGCCAGCGCTTTAGACGTTTCCTGCGAGAGCGGGGAGCTGATCTTACCGTACTTCGGGAAAGACCACTACACTTGCACTTGACCAGTTATATGACACGAGGGAAGCGAGCGAAGGTCCGGTCCCTCGATCCGTCGCCGCAATACTCGAACGGCAGCTAACCACCCATTCCCGGTCATTTCCGCCGGGGAGCGGTTGCCGAAAACAGCCGGACGGCAAACGACTCCATTGCGGACATTTCGCTGCTGTGCCATCTCCATCATAATCTGACGGATCGGCCGAGGTAGGTAATTGGGATTTCAGCCTTTCGGATACCGCTTCGAAACCTTTGCGAGCCTGCCCCCGGCGGAAGCAAAGGCTGCAATCCGGTCGAAGATGACAGGTATATTCGATGCCAAGAATGGCGCGCGCGGCTGGATCGCCGGTCCTTTTATATGCCTGTGGTTCAGCGCCTTTGACCGCTACGGGCCAATGTTGTTCGGTCTGATCTCGGCCAACAACTTCGGCACGCGCGTGCACGGCAGGGCGGGGTCAGACCTAAACGGCGTTGTGATGTTCACGTTACTGATACCGTTAATGGCTTGGCTGGTCTTCAAGATGGTCTCCGAAGGTCAGGCTTCCGGTGGTCAACTTCTCTATTTTGCGTTGGTTTTCTTGGTGGGCGGCCCACTCATCTATTGGTCGGCACACAAGGAGCGGAAGGATGCCGAACCGCTTGAGCGGTTCTTGCGGAAGGCGCTCACCCAACCGGATGCCCGTTCCAAATCGACGGTGAGCGCTCGAAAGATTCAGGAGGGCTTGCGCCTGAATTTGAACGGCGAATACCTTGAAGGTCCGGTGACGAAAGCGGCGATTCAAGGTGCGCTCATGCGAGTGGGCAACCGAGATTTCATGATTATCGAGACAGCCCCACAAGACTATCTGCAAACCGCCTGCCGCGATGGAGGATATATCTTGGAGGTCCGCAAGGGCGGTCCCGGCGAGCACTACCAAGTCGTCCGAAACGGAGGGGCAGTTGGCGGTCCTGCAAAGGCGAACGACACCCTTACCTACGAGGAGGTGAGCGCAGCGATGGCTTCATACGTCGTCGGTGATTCTCTTCCGAGTCTTCTGCGATTGCAGCCAATGATCTCACATCAGTGAATGACCGCTAACCACCCAATTATCGCCCTTCAAGTCGTGTGTGGTCGGCGGCGAATCTTCTGGGCTCATGGCTTGGCCAGGAACAATTCCGCCGCTGCCTCGACAATCGCATCGGCATCCAGCCGGTAGCGTCCGTACAGGTCTGGCAGGTCCCCGGTCTGCCCGAACCGGTCGATGCCAAGCGGACTGACCCGCATCCCGCGCACCCCGCCCAGCCAGGACAGTGCCGCCGGTGATCCGTCAATCACCGTGATCAGTCCCGCATTGTCCGCCAGCGGGGCCAGCAGGGCATCAACATGCGAACGCGCGGTCGCGCCACCGGTCCAGCGCGCGGCCCGACGGGCTGACCAGCCCCGGTGGAGCAGGTCTGGCGATGTGACATTCAGCAGGCCAAGACCCGGCAAATCTTCCCGCAACAGCTCATAGGCCGCCAACACCTCCGGTGCGATTGCGCCGGTAAAGGCGATTGCCGCGGTTGCACCATGGTCCGGCGTCCGCAACCAATAGCCGCCCTGCAACGCATCCGCTTCCCAGGCGCCGCTCGCCCGCTCAATCTGCGGGATCGACCGGGTGCTGAGCCGCAGATACACCGCGCCGCCATCCGCCGCCTGCATATGCTCAAAAGCCCAGCGCATCATCAGCGTGAGTTCATCGGCATAGGCCGGTTCAAAATAGGTCAGCCCCGGCTGGCCCATACCGATCAATGGCGTGTTGATCGACTGGTGCGCCCCGCCCTCCGGCCCCAGCGTCAGGCCGGACGGGGTGCCGACCAGCAGGAACCGCGCATCCTGATAACAGGCATAGTTCAGCGCATCGAGGCCGCGGGCAATGAACGGGTCATAGACCGTCCCGACCGGGATCAGTCGCGTCCCGAAATGCGGCGCGGCCAAGCCCAGCGACGTCAGCATCAGGAAGAAATTATTCTCGGCAATCCCCAGTTCGAGATGCTGGCCCGCCGTTCCCCCTCCCCATTTCTGTGGTGAGGGAATCTTTGCAGCGCGGAAGACATCCTGCACCTCCTGCCGCCGGAACAGCCCGCGCTGATTGACGAAACCGCCAAGATTGGTGCTGACGGTGACATCGGGGGCGGTGGTCACAATCCGGTCGGCCAGCGGTTCACCGGACTTGGCGAGATCGAGCAAAATTCGCCCGAACGCCGCCTGGGTGGACTGCTCCGCCCCGTCCGGCACCGGCAGACGGGTGGGAACCGGGACCGCATCGGCAACGGGTTCGGGCGCGCGCACCGCCAGCGCACTCCGTCCGACAAAGGCTTTCAACCGTGCGGCGGCATTGTCGCCAAGACCGGCAAACGGCTCCCATTCCTCGCCGGCCTTGATCCCCATGCTCGCCCGCAGCGCCTCGATCTGAGGGCCATTCATCATCCCGGCATGATTGTCCTTGTGCCCGGCGAGCGGCAGGCCGTAGCCCTTGACGGTATAGGCGATGAACAAGGTCGGTCGTTCGTCATCTGCACTGTCAAACGCCTCGGTCAGCGTTTCGACGCAATGCCCGCCAAGGTTCATCATCAAGGTTGCGAGCGCGGCATCGTCATATTCGCTGAGCAGGTTGCGGACATGCGCCTTACCGCCGATGTCGGCCATCAACCGGGCCCGCCATGCCGAGCCGCCCTGATAGGTCAGCGCCGCATAGTCGGCGTTCGGGCAATTCTCGATCCACTCCTCAAGCGATTTGCCGCCGGGCCGTTTGAACGCCGCGCGCTGCAACCGGCCATATTTCAGGGTCAGGACGCGCCAGCCGCAGGTTTCGAATATGTCATCGAATCGGCGGAACATCCGGTCGGCGGTCGTGCTGTCCAATGACTGACGGTTATAGTCGACCACCCACCAGCAATTGCGGAGATCATGCTTGTACCCCTCGATCAGGCATTCATAGATATTGCCCTCATCAAGTTCGGCATCCCCCATCAGCGAGATCATCCGGCCAGCAGCGGCCGCCTCGACCTGCCCATGGGCGATCAGATAATCCTGAACCAGACTGGTAAAGGCGGTGACTGCCACCCCGAGCCCAACCGAGCCGGTGGAGAAATCCACCGGGATTTTGTCCTTGGTCCGCGATGGATAGCTTTGCGCCCCGCCAAACCCCCGGAACCGCTGCAATTGATCGAGCGACTGATTGCCGAGCAGATAATGAATGGCATGAAGCAAAGGTCCGGCATGCGGCTTGACCGCCACCTTGTCCTGCGGTCGCAGCGCATGAAAATACAGCGCCGCGACGATGGCACTCATCGACGCACAACTGGCCTGATGCCCGCCGACCTTCAGCCCATCGCGCTTCGGCCGTAGCTGATTGGCATTGTGCACCATCCACGATGACAGCCACCGCAGCCGCGCCTCTATCGTCTCAATCGCGCTCAGGGTCTCCTGGCGGGTTTCGCTGACCACAATCGCCATGCCAGTCGTCCGGTTCAGTTGCCCAGGAAATGCTGGCGGATATTTTCCGCGATCCGCGACGGCCGCAGCGTCTCCGCATCGATGCAGCACCAGCTGGATTTCACCTCGGCCAGCACGGTTTCACCGCGCCGGATCACCGTGTCGTAAAACGCCCGCGCCCCGTGGACCTTCTCCAAAATCACCGTGGCGATCACCGCATCATCAAGAAACGCCGGCTTCCGGTAGGTAATCTCATGCTTCAACGCCACCCACAGATGCCGCGCCACATCCTCCGCCGGGGCCAACCGCTCCCAATGACTGATCACCGCCGCCTGCACCCATTTCAGATAACTGGCGTTGTTGACATGCCCCATGAAGTCGATGTCGGCCGGATCAATGGCAATGGCAAATTCATGCGGAGCGGACAGACTGGTCATCCGCGCATCCTAGCAGCGCAAAATGACACTGGCGATGGGGCATGCGCACCCGTCAGTGAATTTTGGTTTCCCTAGGATCTGCAGTGCCCGCCGCTTCAGCCCACAGCAATTTGGCTGCCGGATTGAGGGTAATCCGCAGCTGCTTGAGCAACGCCGTTCCGACATTTGCGTTGGGGACGACATCGGAAAACCGCACATCGGGATTGTTGAGCACCAGCGGTCCAATGCGGACCTCGCCCTTGATCCGCCCCCGATAGATGGGAAACTGGCCCTGATGCCTGCCTGCACGGCCAACCTCTGTCAGTTCGCCGTCAAGCGGAACCCGTTTGGCGTAGGCCATCGGCAAGATCAGATTCACCGGTGACCCGGTGTCGAGGTGCGCGTCGACGATTGTGCCGCCAATATTGATCGGGATCGACGGCAAGGCAAAGGGCAGCGCGCTGTAGGGATGTGGCCTGCCCGGCGGCAGATTTTTGCGCGTCGCCGGACAGACCGTCATGACTCCTGCGCCAAAGTCGAGCCGGACCAGCTGATTTCCAAAAATGTTGGGGCTGATGATCGCCGGTGTTGGCAACGGCACCGGCATGACCGGGACGGACTGCGCGGCAACGGTGACCGGCCCGATTTTCGCAGTTTCCATCCGGCCCTGGAAACCATCGGCGGCGTGCATACGGTTGAATGGTGGCAACAACGGGCCGGTGCGGGACACGCCTAGTTCGCTGAAAGTCGTAATGTTCACAACGGTATACATGGCACCTGTGTCGAACACCGCTCGTCGGGTCTTGCCGGCAATTGTCAAATCGACTTCCGGGCGCGGACCGCCAAGATGAAGGGAAATGGGCGGTTGGCAGGCTTGTGTCCCGCCGCTCCACGCCAGCCCAACCGACAGAAGCAAAACCCTGATATTACCCATAAGTCAGCCCTCCGCGTCTGCCGCACCTGGTTTGCGCAGCAGGTCGACCGCTGCCGCCATCAGCCAGCCGCCCTGAACAATTACGATGATCAGCAGCGTGTGCGGTGTGAGTTGCAGGGTGCCCGACGCCTGCCAGGCGAGGATGCCAACGCCGCCAACCAGCCCGGTGATCCGAAGCATGGCCGTTTCCCGCCACGCCAGTCCCCAGAGTATCAGCGCAATCGAAAAGAATGCGACATGGACATTGGCGAACCCACGATTGAGCCAGACGCTCAAATGGCTGATCTTGCCGAATGTTTCACGGTCTGCACCGTCCGCTGCCATCGTGGCCGTCACGACTTCGGACGTCACCAAACCGCTGATCGTCGCGGCAGCCATCAGCGCGACGGCACCGAACAGATAGGTCACCAAACCAAGCCCGGCCAATGGTCGCGCAAGGCCAATATGGCGGGCCAGGATCACCGCGCCGAACGCCGCCAACGGTGCCGACAGGATCGCCGTCGCATGAACCAGCCCCTGCACGGTAAACGGCCCGACGACGGGCGCACCGCCGCCGTGGGTTGGATGAAATGCAACCAGCACAATCATCATCACGGATGACACTATCAGCGCAGAACCACCTGCTTTGTCCGTCGTCATACCTGGCCTTTCCTTGGCGATGTCCTCGGAATATTCTAGGCTGATGGTCGGTGCGGCGCGTCTGCTTTTCGCGGACAAAGCGAGGGGTTTTGTCTACAAAATCAACTTTGGGAGCGATTGATGAGCGGGCCATCGCAACCCGCAACGCCATTGCGCGCGCCATGGTCACACTGGGCAAGGCGCAACCGGTCGATAGCATCACGATCGGCAAATTGGCGCGTCAGGCCGGGATCGCCCGGTCAACATTCTACACCCATTATGCCAGCCGCAGCGCCTATCTCGAAACGGCCTATGCCAATATGATGGCGTCCAGCGCCCTGAAGGCTGCGACCCTTCCGGAAGGACAGGGCCAGGTGCTGGCAACCAGCCTCATCCTCGACCATCTCCACCAATCGCGCGCCTTTGCGGTGTCGGTTGAGCAATCAAGAGATCGGCCCCGAATGCTGGCCACCGGTGAGCTGCGCTTGCGAACCATCGCGGAGGACAATCTGGCCAGTCTGCTGCCCGATATTGACCCCAGGCACCGCCGCGCCGCCGCAACCTTCATCGTCGGCGGGTTCATGGGCCTGCTGCGCCAATGGACGGCCACCGGCCTCCAGGAGCCCCCCGCAGCCATCCGCCACCGATTCGAGACCATGGCGCGGTCGGTTGTCGAGGGATTGAAGCGGTGATCGGGACCTATCCGGCAAGCGCCCCCTCGGAAAACCACTGTCTGTCGTCTCCAGAATAGAGCTGCCCGACTTGGCACATGCCGCAGTGTCGATGTCATCGGCCCTCCGGTCCATGGAATATGGGGGCATCTCTTGATCATGTTCCAGATTAGGAACATAACATGAACATATGCGACTCGCCGAAGCCTCTCTCCACACTTGCAGCCCATCCAAGGCATTGCCGCGATATGTCTTTGGCATCCCGCCGTTGGACAAGGCTCTTGGTGGCGGACTGACCTGGGGATGCGTGCATGAATTTTATTCTGCAGAGTTGGAAGACGCCCCCGCAGTGGCAGGCTTTGCGGCGGGGTTAGCCCTGCAGAGAATTGCAGGGGGAACGATAATGTGGCTGCGCGCGCGCCGTGCTCTGCCGCAGGCCGGGATTTTGCAGGCGAATGGCTGGGCCGAACTGGGCGGCGCACCGGGCAATGCCTTGGTGAGTATCATTTCCGATACTGTCATGCTGCTGCGCGCAGCCGTCGATGCCCTGCGGTGTCCGGCCTTGAAGGCGGTGATCGTGGAAGGCTGGGGACCGATGCCCGAACTCGACCTGACCGCAAGTCGGCGTCTGGCACTGACAGCCGGGAAATCGGGTGTCCCCTTGTTCCTGCTGCGCTGCGATGCCTCCCCCGTATCCAGCGCCGCGCAAACCCGTTGGCAGTTAGCGACCGCACCTTCGCGCGCCTTGCTCGGCAATGCGCCGGGGCGGCCAACTTTCGACATTACCTTGTTGCGCCAGCGATCCGGCCCGTCTGGCCTTTCCTGGCGGCTGGAGTGGGACCGTGACAGACGCCAATTTCGTGAGGCGCCGCTATCTGGCGCTGTGGTTTCCTTTCCTGTCGACAGACCGGCTGCGGATCACGCGCACGAAACATTGTGGCAGCCCGGGCGATACGCTGCATGAGGCCGGAGCCAGCGGGCCGCTGGTCCTTGTTGCCAAGGTTCGGGGCGCGTTGCGCCTGCAGGCAGCCGATGCCCGGGCCCAAGCGCTGGGAATCGTACCGGGGCTGGCGCTGGCGGATGCGCGGGCTTTGCAGTCGGATCTCGTGGTGGCCGAAATAGACGAGGCGGCGGACCAGCACTGGCTGAAGCGATTGGCGCGACGCTGCACCCGCTGGTCGCCGCTGGTCAGCACCGTTCCGCCCGATGGTATTACGCTGGACATCACCGGGGCGGAGCATCTGTTCGGCGGCGAAGCCGGCATGGCCGTGCAGATAGAGGAGTCGCTGGGGGCGACCGGCATGACCGTGCGACTGGCTGCTGCGCATACACCCGAGGCGGCGCAGGCGCTGGCCCGCTATGCTGCCCATCCGATCAAGGAGGAATTGCAGGCCATCCGCGCTCTACCAGTCGTCGCGTTGGGGTTGGAGGCGGAGGCAAGCCTCGCCTTGCGCCGGGCTGGCCTGAAAACCATCGGTGATGTGGGGGAGCGTCCGGCAGCCAGTATTGCCGCCCGTTTCGGGTTGGGGGCGATAACGGCATTGCGGCGTCTGACGGGAGAGGAACAGGCTCCGATCAATCCGCTGGCCGTACCCGCGCCCCTGCATTTTGAGCATCGGTTCGCCGAACCGATCACGCTCCAGAGCATGGTCGCGGCCTGCTTTGCGGATCTGCTGCACGAAGCGGCACGCTTGCTGGAGGCGCGCGATCTGGGGGGGCGGTGCTTTGTCCTCAACTTGCTGCGCAGTGACGGCGAGACGCACCGGCTTGAAATTGTCACCGGTGCCCCAACCCGCGATCCGGCGCTGGTGCTGCGACTGTTTGACGAGCGGATTGCAGCGCTTGCCGATCCGCTTGATCCGGGTTTTGGTTATGATTGTCTGCGGCTGGCAGTCATGGTCGTCGAACCACTTGCGGCCGTTCAAGGTGACTTTGACGGGAATCGTGCTGAGGCAGATGGCCTGGCCGAACTGATCGACCGGCTGAGCACAAGGCTTGGTCCCGGCGCGGTTCGGCGCATTGTGCCACAGGACAGTCATATCCCCGAGCAGGCGCAGCTGGCGCTTCCGGCGATCCGCTGCCCGGCACCGCAGCGTTGGCCGGACCCTGTCGCCGGTGAACCGGTGATGCGGCCATTATTCCTGTTCGACCCACCCCGACCGGTCGAGGTCATTGCTGAAGTTCCCGATGGCCCGCCGCTTCGCTTTCGTTGGCGGAGCAGGCTGCATGAGGTTCGGCTGTACGAAGGGCCGGAGCGGATTGCCTCTGAATGGTGGCAGCGCAAGGGCGGCGCAAATCCCGGCAGCGGCGGGTTGACCCGTGACTATTACCGGATCGAGGACGGGCGCGGACGACGTTACTGGATATTCCGCCACGGGCTTTACGATGAGAAGCCTGATCCACGCTGGTACCTGCACGGGCTGTTCGCATGAGCACCCCGCTTGCCGCTCCACCTTTTGCCGAATTGGTCGCGGCCACCAATTACAGCTTTCTGCGGGGTGCCTCGCATCCGGCAGAGATGGTGACACGTGCACATAGCCTCGGCATGGCGGGCATCGGCATTGCCGACCGCAACACCGTGGCAGGGGTTGTGCGGGCCCATATTACCTGGCGTGAGATCGGCGGGGCGCAGAGCGGGCTTCGCCTGGTGGTGGGCGCGCGCCTGGTGTTCGCCGATGGTACGCCGGACATTGTCGCCTATCCAGCAACGCGCTGCGGCTGGGGGCGGCTGACACGATTGTTGACGCTGGGCAACCGGCGGGCGGTGAAGGGGGAGTGTATCCTCCACCTTGCCGATCTGCTCGACCATGCCGATGGCCTGCTGCTGATTGTCATGGGACGCAATCGGATGGTGTTGGACCGGCTGGCTGCGGCTTGCCCAGGCGCCGTCTGGCTCGCGGTGAGCATGCACCGTGCCGGCGCCGATGTCCGGCGATTGGTGGAAGCCCAGACGCTGTCGGCAGCCACCGGGATTCCGCTGCTTGCCACCAATGATGCGCTTTATGCCGGTCCTGAAGCACGACCGCTTCACGATATCCTTACCTGCATTCGTGACGGCGTGACGATCCACAGCGCGGGCAGGCGGCTTGCGGCCAATGCCGAACGGCATCTGAAATCACCCGCTGAGATATTGCGCCTGCTACGCCTTTGTCCGGAGGCAGTGGCCGCCACTGCGGACCTGCTCTCCCGGATTGCGTTCACGCTCGACGACCTGCGCTACGAATATCCGCACGAACCCGTTCCCGAAGGCTGGGAGCCACAGGGCTGGATGGAGCAGCTGGTCATGGAGGGTGGCCGCATCCGCTTTCCGGATGGATTGCCTGCGGCGTACCGGGCCGTGCTTGATCAGGAATTTGCCCTGATCCGGGAGCGAAATTACGCCTGCTATTTCCTGACCGTGCACGACATTGTGCGCCATGCCCGCAGCCTTGACCCACCGATCCTGTGCCAGGGCCGGGGCAGCGCTGCCAATTCGCTGGTCTGCTATTTCCTGGGGATTACCCCGATTGATCCGGTGCGGGAGAAATTGCTGTTCTCGCGCTTCTTGTCCGAGGAGCGCCAAGAGCCACCCGACATCGATGTGGACTTCGAGCATGAGCGCCGTGAGGAGATCATGCAATATGTCTACAGGCGTTATGGGCGGGAACGGGCCGGGATCGCCGCCACCGTGATCCACTACCGCCCGCGCAGCACCCTGCGAGAGGTTGGCAAGGCGCTCGGCCTGACCGAGGATGTTACCGCGCGGCTATCCTCCACCATCTGGGGCCATTGGGGCGACGACATCCCCGAAAAGCGGGTGGCCGAGGCCGGGTTTGACATCGCCAATCCCGAGATCGCCCGACTGAAGCTGCTGGTCGATCAACTGCTCACCTTCCCCCGGCATCTTTCACAGCATGTAGGCGGCTTCGTGCTGACCGAGGGGCGGCTCGACGAACTGGTGCCGATCCACAATGCCGCCATGCCCGACCGCACCTTCATTGAATGGGACAAGGACGATATCGACGCGCTGGGGTTGATGAAGGTCGATGTGCTGGCGCTCGGCATGCTCACCTGCATCCGCAAGAGTTTCGATCTGCTGCGGGCGCAGGGGCTGGGCAACCATGACCTGCAGAACATCCCCCATGACGATCCGGAGGTCTACCGGATGCTCCAGCGGGGCGACAGTATCGGCACCTTTCAGGTCGAAAGCCGCGCGCAGATCGCGATGCTGCCGCGCATGAAACCGGCGGAACTCTATGACCTGGTCATTCAGGTGGCGATTGTCCGGCCGGGGCCAATCCAGGGCGGCATGGTTCACCCCTATCTGCGCCGCCGCAATGGGGAGGAGAAGGTGGTCTTCCCCAGTCCCAGCCCGCCGCACGACCCCGGTGAACTGCGTGAGGTGCTGGGAAAAACCCTTGGCGTGCCCTTGTTTCAGGAGCAGGCGATGAAGCTCGCCATTGTCGCCGCCAATTTCACACCCGCGCAGGCCGACGGGCTGCGCCGCGCGATGGCGACCTTCCGGAACCACGGAACCGTCCACCACTATGAAAGCCTGCTGATCGACGGGATGGTTGCACGCGGATATGAGCGGGATTTTGCCGAGCGCTGCTTCGGGCAAATCAAGGGGTTTGGCGAATATGGCTTTCCCGAAAGCCACGCACAGGCCTTTGCTTGGCTCGCCTATGTTTCTTGCTGGTTAAAGTGCCGCCATCCTGCGGTGTTCACCTGTGCCCTGCTCAACAGCCAGCCGATGGGCTTCTACGCCCCCGCCCAACTCGTCCAGGATGTCCAGGCGCACGGGGTGGATGTGCGGGCGGTGGATGTGAACGCCAGTGGGTGGGGCTCAACACTGGAGGCGGGGGCAGGCGACAGGTTGGCCGTGCGGCTCGGCTTTTCGCGGATCGACGGCTTTCGGGAGACATGGGGTGATGCCATTGCCCTGGCCCGGCGCTCCGGGGCATTCCTGTCGGTTGAAAATCTGGCGCGGCGGGCCCAGTTGCCGCCAGCGGCGCTGCGGAGGCTGGCCGATGCCGATGCGCTGCGGTCGCTCGGCAGGACCCGGCGGGAGGCGCTGTGGGAGGCGCGGCGAACTCCGCCGGACCAGTTACCGCTGTTCAGCTTCGCCAACGCGCCCGAGCTCGGGGCAGAGCCAGCGCCAAGACTGCCTGCGATGCCGCTGCAGGAGGAAGTGGTGTCGGACTATCAGACCATCCGGCTGTCGCTAAAGGGGCACCCGGTGCAGTTCCTGCGGGCTGACCTTACCAGGGACGGGGTGCTGACCTGCCGCGATGCCAATGCTGTCCCCGATGGCCGCAAGGTCCGCGTCGCCGGTGTCGTCCTTACCCGGCAGCGCCCCGGCAAAGGCAATGCGGTGTTCATCACGTTTGAGGACGAAACCGGCATCGTCAATGCCCTGCTCTGGGCCAGGGACATGGAGCCGCAGCGCCGGGCCGTCATGTCCGCCCGGCTGATGCTGATCGAGGGGGAGGTGCAGCGCAGCAAGGAAGACGTGGTGCATCTGATGGCGCGCCGTATCATCGACCGAACCAGGATGCTTGATCATCTGACCGAACATGGCGGGATTGCGCCGTCCCTAGGCCGAGGCGACGAAGTCGTGACTCCCCAGAGACCGCGCGGGCATGGCCATCCCCGCAATGTCCGAACCATCCCACCATCGCGGGATTTCCATTGAAGATCATTGCAGTCGACAAACGTCGGGCCGCATCCGTCCCCGGCGGCTTTGAGCTACTGCCCGATCAGAGGCCGAGGTCGCTGAGCCTTGGGTGATCATCGGGACGACGAGCAAGCGGCCAATGGAATTTGCGGTCGGCTTCGGCAATCGGGTGTTCGTTGATGCTGGCAATGCGGCGGCGCATCAGTCTGGAGTGGCCTGATTCATTCCCACTCGATCGTCCCCGGCGGCTTCGACGTATAGTCATAGACCACCCGGTTGATGCCCTTGACCTCGTTGACGATGCGCGTCGCCACGGCGCTGAGAAAGCTGGAGTCATAGGGGTAGACGTCCGCTGTCATGCCATCGACTGAGGTCACCGCCCTCAATGCGCAGACGAAATCATAGGTGCGCCCGTCGCCCATCACCCCGACGGTCCGGACCGGCAGCAGCACCGCGAATGCCTGCCAGATATCATCATACAGCCCAGCTTTGCGGATTTCCTCGAGGTAAATCCGGTCGGCTTTGCGCAGGATGTCGCATTTCTCGGCGCTGACTTCGCCCGGAATGCGGATGGCAAGGCCGGGTCCGGGAAACGGATGCCGTCCGACAAAGGCCTCCGGCAGCCCGAGTTCGCGGCCCAGCAGGCGGACCTCGTCCTTGAACAATTCGCGCAGCGGTTCGACCAGCTGCATATTCATCCGCTCCGGCAGACCGCCGACATTATGGTGGCTTTTGATCGTCACCGACGGCCCGCCGGTAAAGGACACGCTCTCGATCACATCGGGATAAAGCGTGCCCTGCGCCAGAAAATCGGCCCCGCCGATCTTCTTCGCCTCCGCCTCGAACAATTCGATGAACGCGCCGCCGATAAACTTGCGCTTGGCCTCCGGATCGCTGACCCCGGCCAGCCCGCCAAGGAACAGCTCGCTCGCCTCCACATGCACCAGAGGGATGTTGTAGCTGTCCCGGAACAGCGTCACCACTTCGTCAGCTTCCCCGTGCCGCATCAGGCCGTGGTCGACGAACACGCAGGTCAGCTGTTCGCCGATGGCCTCGTGGATCAATACAGCCGCAACGGCGGAATCCACCCCGCCGGACAGGCCGCAAATCACCCGGCCCTTGCCGACCTGCTGGCGGATTTCGGCGATCTTGGCCTCCCGGAACCCGGCCATCGACCAATCGGCCTTGCAGCCCGCCACCCGCAGGACGAAATTGCGGATCAGCTTGGCCCCATCGGGCGTGTGAACCACCTCCGGATGGAACATCGTGGTGTAATAGCGCCGCGTTTCATCGGCGAGAATGGCGAAGGGTGCGCCAGGCGAAGTGCCAATCACCACAAAGCCAGCTGGTGCGACGGTCACCCGGTCGCCGTGGCTCATCCAAACCGGATAGCGCCCGCCGACCTCCCAAACCCCGTCGAACAACGGGCTGGGTTTCAGGATTTCGACATCGGCGCGGCCAAATTCGGCGGCATGGCCACCTTCGACAATGCCTCCCAGTTGAGTGCAGAGTGTCTGCTGGCCGTAGCAGATGGCAAGGATCGGCAATCCGCTGTCAATGACGGCCTGCGGGGCGCGCGGACTGCCAGATGCCGTCACGGACGAAGGCCCGCCGGACAAGATCACCGCCCGTGGCTGCATCCGGGCGAGCGCGGCCTCACCGCTGCTGAACGGGACGATTTCGCAATAGACGCCCGCCTCCCGGACGCGGCGGGCAATGAGCTGGGTGACCTGACTTCCGAAGTCGAGGATCAGGATGGATTCGCTGGAGGAGACTGACATGCGCCCCCCTGCCAAAAAAACGGCGTGCGGTCCAGTGAACCGCACGCCAATGTCAGGCTGGCTGAAGTCTCAGCGGCTGGCGAAGCCGAAACCGTCGTCAAAGATGAATCCATTCACCTGGCCGTACTCGGCGGTGCAGGTGAAGCGGGCGCTTTCCCGCCGCACGCCGTCATAGCCCGGGCGGCCACCGCTATAGCCATCATCGGCCACTTCGACCCGGCCGGTAAAGCGGGTGTTACGACCGCTGTTGTCGACGGCACGGATTTCAACCACCCGGGCATTATCGCGGGTATAGCGCTGGGCCTCCCGCTCGGCGGTGGCGGCGCAAGCAGTCAGGCCATTGTCGTCATTTTCATCGACGCCAAAAGCCTGCGGCGGTGGCGGCGGTGGCAGATCGGAACGCTCCGCCGCACGGTCGCGCTTGCTGGAGGAGGACGCAATCGCCGCAATCGTGCCGACGACCAACGCACCGGCCAGGAAATTGCCAAAGCCACTGCTCCGGTGATGATGGCGGTGATAGTTACGGGCGGCGGCAGGCGCGGCCATTCCGATCACCAATGTGACGGCGGCCAGACTTCCCAAAATCACTCGTGTCAGATGACGCATGGCGCAAACTCCCTGTTCGGTCTGACCGGGGTTATCACCGAGTCGACTTGTATGGGCGATGAACCGCTGCCGCAGTCCCCGTTCAGCTTTCAGACTGCAGCCGATGCCCCCGGCATGGCCACACCAAACACCAAAACCCCGTCTTCGGGCTGACGGATCTCCAACGTCGCACCGGCATCATCGACCAGACACCGCACCAGATGGGCAGCCGCCGCCCGCGGGCTGAGATCGGCAGGATGGGTCCGCCCCTCCATCGCTGCCTGCAATTCGGCATCGAGCAGCAGGCGCGACCCTTCCGCCCGAACCACCAGATCGACACCCGCGCCGCGCCGGTCGGCCCCAACCTTCAGCAAGCCACCGCGCAGCAGCGCATCGCCTGCCGTCATCGCCAGATTGAGCAGCAGCTTCACCGCGCTCTTGGGCAAGGCACCCATCGGCACCAGCCATTCAATGTCGACCCGCCGGTCCGCGAACAGCCCTTGGAGCGCCGACTGTGCATCCCGCATGTCAACATCATCGCCAAAGCCGCCCGCCGCACCAAAGGCCAACCGGAAGAATTTCAGCTTGTTGGAGGTTTGCCGCGCACTGTCGGCCAGCAATTCCAGACAGCGGGCCTGCATCGCCGGGTCGGTTTCATCGGCGAGCAGCTCAACCCCGTTATACAGCGCCCCAACCGGACCAACCAGATCATGGCACAGCCGGGAACAGAGCAGGCTGGCAAAATCGGTGCTGCTCATCCGCCAAGGCTTTCCATCACCCGCAGCCCCAGCGCCGACAGGCGACCATCGGCTGTCTGGGTCAGTTCAAACTCCACCCGCTGCCCCTCGTCCAGATAGGCGATGCCGGACCGTTGGATTGCGGAAATATGGACGAACACGTCGCACGGGCCGGTGTCGGGCGTGATGAACCCGAACCCCTTTTTCCGATTGAACCACCGCACATTGCCCGTCGCCATGCGCCAAGGCTATGCGCGATCATCGCCGCCCTGTCGAGGTTGCCGCCGCACCTACCTATTGCCGCCGATCAGGTCACCGAGCCCGCCAAGCACCGAGCCCTCGCCCCGGTTCTGCCCGCCCCGGCTGCCAGCCACCGCCATCATCCGCCCGGCCAGGCGCGAGAACGGCAGCGACTGGATCCAGACCTTCCCCGGCCCGGTCAACTGCGCAAAAAACAGCCCTTCGCCGCCGAACAAAACACTCCGAACCCCGCCAGCGGTGATCAAATCAAAGTCCACACTCGGCGTGTAGGCCGCCAGACAGCCCGTATCGACATGCAGTTGCTCACCCGCTGCCAATTCGCGCTCGACCACGGTGCCGCCCATCTGGACGAACACCCAGCCGTCCCCTTCCAGCTTCTGCATGATGAAACCCTCGCCGCCGAACAGGCCGGTCATCACCTTGCGCTGGAACTGCACCCCGATCGACACACCCTTGGCGGCGGCGAGGAAACTGTCCTTCTGGCAAATCAGCGTGCCGCCATAATCCGCCAGCCGCAGCGGCAGGATCGCCCCGGGTGTCGGCGAGGCAAAGGCCACCCGCGCCTTGCCAAGGCCCTGATGCGTGAACACCGTGGTGAACAGGCTTTCGCCAGTCAGCAGCCGCTTGCCCGCGCCGAGCAGCTTGCCCATGAACCCCTCGTCCCCGCCGCCGCTGGCATCCCCGAACACTGTGGTCATGCCGACACTGGCATCCTTCCAGACCAACGCGCCCGCCTCCGCCACCGCGCTTTCACCCGGATCAAGCTCGATCTCGACGAACTGCAGTTCCTGCCCCTTGATCTCGAAATCAACATCGTCGGCAAGGCCGGGGTTGCGATGATGCTGCCAGGGACTTGGGTTCGACATGAATAGACTCCGTTTAGGGTTAGCTTTTTACCGTCGCTGCTGCCGTCAAAATATCCGACAGATTCTGATTGCGCGCCTCCAGCCGGATAACAGTCTGTTCCAGATCACGCACGCGAATGGCTTGCAAATCCAGCCCGATTTGCTGGGTTGCCCAGCTGAGCACTTCGATCTCATCAGGACGGTAATCCTCGGCGGTTGGTTTTGGGCCGAGCAACACGAAACCCGCGAGCGCCGCTTGGTGCATCATCGGCAGAGCGAGCGCGGCGTCCAGCTTTGAGCCAAGTTCGGCAGGAACCACCGCGCCTTGCTCGGCACGCATGGCGGCGAGGGCGGGATCGTCGGTGTCGATCGTGCTGCCCGCTGCGCTGGCATAGTGACCATCCGGCGTTCGGGAATAAAGTGAGGCAGTCGCCCCGCCCGAAAACCGCATCAGCTCTGCCACGAAATTACCCGCCAGCGCCTCCGGCTTCTCAACATGCGCCGCCGCCGTGACAAAGCGTTTGAGCGCCGTCTCGTTCACCTGCCACTTGTGAAAGAACAGCCGCTCGATGGCATGTTCGACGCTGTGATGGATGCGGTGGAAGATCAGGAACACGCCGACCGCCAGCCCCGCACTGATAAACACGCTGCCCTGCGTCCAAACCTTGGGCAGCAGCGATTTGACGGCATATTCGGTGAGCCCGATGCCCACTAACAACACCGCGCTGACCGTGCCGTAAACCAGCGTCCGGTTCACCGCGAAGCCGAGGTCGAACAGCTTGTGGCGCAGCACCGCATAGGCGAGCAGGCCGGGGGCGACAATGCCCTGCATAACGGTATTGAAAGCGAAGAGGCCAAGACTGGTGTCTGTGCCGAACATCGTGTTGGTCTGCGCCCCGTCCCAAAAATTCAACAGGTTGGCAAATAGATAGGCTGACAAGGCAAAGACAATCAGAGCGATGCGATTGCGCTCGGCTGCTGAACCCTTGCGCCAAGCCGCGGCCAGATAAAAGATGGCAACCGCTATGTTGATCGACTGCAACAAAGGGATGTAACCGGCACCGCCAGCCCAACTGATATAGTTGGTCAGCCAAAATCTATCCCAGCCGTAAATCGACAGGCTGACGAGACACAAGACGAACCAGATATTGAACAGTCGCCAATGCCAGCGCGAAAGGGCCGCGCCCTGCTCTTCGAACATCCGAAACGCAAACGGAATGAGCATGGCCACAGCGGCGCCAAAAACAATAAGCAACCACCACATAGGGGCGGCCAGCGCGAGATCGGATGCCCAGGCTGGCAGAGCCGCCCCGCCACGTCCAATCGCCACAAGCGCGGCACCCAGCAACATCGCCGTGACGTTGCCCCAACCGCGCCACAATACGAAGCATCCCACCAGCATCGATATGACGATCGCGAGCAAGGTCGCCACGCGTAGGCCATTGCTTAGCGCCTGTTCATGACCCTCGGGCAGTGCCTCGACGATGATATGATGCTCTGATCGCACACCATCGCGATCCAGCGTAAAGTTGACCCTTTCTCCCACCACGGGTAGCGGCAAATATTGGTAGGCGGGATCGGTTCGCACATAATCGCCGTTGCGGATTCCGGCTTTGGCATAGGGACCGTCGGGGTCCACTTCGACCATCCTGCCAAAACCGGCCGGTGCGGCGGGATCGGGAAGCGCTCTGCCGGCACCAAGAGCGACTTCGCCAAACAACCCGGCGCGATATGCGGCAGTATCGACCATAGTCGTCATGCGATTGCCGATGATCAGCACCAGCAGCGCGATCAGCAGCACCTGCTGCCAGCGCGGCCAGGTCAAGCGGTTGGCGTCACTTCGGTCGTCAGACATACGCCTCCCCGCAACACCATCCGCCACCACCTGTTTGCCTAGGAGTGTCGCGCCCTGTCAACGGGCGCGCTATGTGTCGGCCTGTCCCCGGTACCGCATCACCCAATCGCGCGCGAACCCGTCCAGCCGCCCCTCGGCAATCGCTACACGAAGCCCCGCCATCAGTTGCTGATAAAACCAGATATTATGCTCGGTCATCAGCATCGCGCCGAGGATTTCCTCCGACTTGATCAAGTGGTGCAAATAGGCCCGGCTCCACTGCGCGCACACCGGGCAGCTGCAGTCCACGTCGAGCGGCGCGGCATCATCCTTGTGGCGGGCATTCTTGATATTAATGGGGCCGTCATGGCTGAAGGCCTGCCCGTTCCGCCCCGACCGCGTCGGCAGCACGCAGTCGAACATGTCGATGCCGCGCTGCACCGCCCCGACAATGTCATCGGGCTTGCCGACCCCCATCAGGTAACGCGGCTTGTCGGCGGGCAGCATCGCGGGCGCAAAGTCCAGCACGCCAAACATCGCCGCCTGCCCCTCCCCCACCGCCAGCCCGCCAACCGCATAACCGTCAAACCCGATGTCGATCAGCTTGTCCGCCGACACCCTCCGCAAATCCTCGGCCATCGAACCCTGCTGGATGCCGAACAGCGCTGACCGCTCGGCATGGGCTGCCCCGCTGTCAAACCCGTCCCGCGACCGCTTTGCCCAGCGCATCGACCGCTCCATCGAGGCGGCCGCCGCGTCGCGCGTCGCCGGGAACGGGGTGCATTCATCAAAGGTCATCACAATGTCCGACCCCAGCCGCCGCTGGATTTCCATCGACCGTTCCGGCGTCAGAAGATGCCGCGAGCCATCCAGATGCGAGGCAAAGGCCACCCCCTCCTCGCTCTTCTTGGTCAATTCGCTCAGCGACATCACCTGGTAACCGCCAGAATCCGTCAGGATCGGCCGCTCCCAGCCCATGAACTGGTGCAAGCCCCCCAGCCGCTCAACCCGCTCATCCCCGGGCCGCAGCATCAGGTGATAGGTATTGCCAAGGATGATATCCGCCCCGCTGGCCCGCACCTCCGCCGGCCGCATCGCCTTCACCGTCCCCGCCGTCCCCACCGGCATGAACGCCGGCGTCCGGATCTCCCCCCGCCGCATCCGGATGACGCCAGTCCGCGCCGCGCCGTCAGTAGCGTGGATATCAAAGGTAAAGCGGGGGGCAGTCATCGGGAGACGCTTTAGCGAGGCCGCCCGGTCCGCGCCAGTAACCCCACTCCCTCCTCGTCCTGACAGGGAGAGGGGCAGTCCTAAAACCCGCCCTCGACCTTATCTCCCGGTTCAAGGCCGATCCGTGCTGCCTCCCCGGCGTTCAGTTCCAGCACCGCTGCCGCCGGGCCGCTGGAATAGAGTTGGGCGCGGGATTTGGGTTCGCCTTGCACGATATTCAGCACCTTGCCGTCGGGCGCGATGAAGATGAGGTCGAGCGGCAACAGGGTGTTTTCCATCCAGAAGGAGGCAAAGCGCGGCGGCTTTAACGGGAAGATCATGCCGGTGCCCTGCGGCATTTTGGTGCGAAACATCATGCCTTTGGCTTGCTGCGCCTCGGTCGCGGCGACCTCAACGCGGTACTGACGCGGTTTGCCGCCGGAGGGCTTGACGGTGACGGTGGTGATGGCGAGACCCGCCTCCGACACTTGCGCGGCGCGGACCCCGGCCTCGGCGCACCCGGCGGTGCCCAGCAGGACCACGGCCGCAACCACGGCCAGCACCGGTGAGCGGCGGCGGAACACCATTACACAACCTCGATGACGACGGCCAATGGACCCTTCTGCCCCGGGGCGATGCGGGCCCGCAAGGCCTGACCCGGCATCAATTCAACCAGTCCGGCCCGGCGCACCGTTTCCATATGCACGAAAATATCGGCCCCATCCGGGGTGCGCGATACAAAGCCATAGCCTTTCAGCCGGTTGAACCATTTGACGCTAACCGGCTCAAACTCCCCGGCGCTGTCGATCATGTCGAGCGGGTCATTGCGGCTGGCGGCACGCTGCAACGCCGCCTCCGGATCGGGTCCGATTGCGGTGGTCAGATCAAGGTCGAGGATTTTGCGCGCCTGACGGCCCCGGTCGCGTTGAACGGCAAGACAGGTGACCATCGCCCCTTCGGGCAGGGTCCGGCGCCCGACATCCCGCAGCACGGTGAAATGGACGAGCACGTCGCTGCTGCCATCATCCGGCACGATGAAGCCATAGCCGCGCACCGCGTCAAACCATTTGACCGCGCCGCACACCTGTACGTCGTCGGCTCCCCCATTTTCGTCGTCGCGCTTAAGCAACGCGTGCTCTGGCATAGTGCCTCCCACGCAACCCATGTTGTTACCCCAGCCCCTTCGCTATCACATTCGTTCATTTTCGCGAAAGAAAACTATTACAGTCAGGCTCAAGGTTGACGACGGGGTAAATGTGCGCCGTCATTGCGACCCGTAACCGCTGGATGTTAAAGGCGGATGTTGAGGCCAGATGTCAAAGGATGCGCCATGGACTTGAAAGGTGAAACGCAGATCGCGGCCCCGCGGGAGGCGGTTTGGGCAGCGCTCAATGATCCGGACGTGCTGGCCCGCTGCATCGACGGGGTGGAAAGCCTGACAAGGGACGGGGAGAATCGCTTTCAGGGCAAGCTGAACGCCAAGGTCGGCCCGGTGCGTGCCACTTTCACAGGAGCTGTGACACTCGAAAATCTTGATCCGCCGAATGGCTATACGCTGGTCGGCGAAGGCAAGGGCGGTGTTGCCGGGTTCGCCAAGGGTTCGGCAGTCGTCAGCCTGAGCGAGGCGACGGCGGCGGATGGCACGTCCGCCACGCTGCTGACCTACCACGCCAAATCAACGGTCGGCGGCAAACTGGCGCAGCTTGGCGCGCGGCTGATTGAGGGGACCGCCAAGGCCTATGCTGAAAGCTTTTTCGCCAAGCTGAAGCTCGAGCTCGAAGGCCCGCCACCGGTTGCCGCGAGCGTGGAAGCGGACGAAACGCCGGAAGGCGGTGGCTTGTCCCCGATGACCTGGGGCCTGCTCATCACCGCCATCACGGCAGCCCTGGTGATCGCGCTTTTGATGATGTCGTGAGCGATGAGCTTGATCATATCCTGACCACGGCGCGCGACTGGCATGCCGCCGGGCACCGCGTTTCGCTGGCCACTGTCATCGACACCTGGGGGTCAGCCCCGCGCCGCAAGGGGGCGCATCTGGTGGTGCGCGCCGATGGCCTGTTCGAAGGTTCGGTCAGCGGCGGCTGTGTGGAGGGTGATGTGGTCACTGCCGCCGTCGACCTGCTGCCGCATGGCGGTTTCGTCCGGCTCGACTACGGGGTTGCCGACGCGCAGGCGTGGGAGGTTGGCCTCGCCTGTGGTGGCCGGATTTCAGTGCTGGCGCAAAGCCTTGACGAACAGCATTTTCCGCCAGAGCTGATCGACATCATCCTCGTGGCCCGACGGGCGGGAACCCGCACCACCCTTGCCACCAATTTGTCGACAGGTCGGACCACCGAACAGGACAGCGGCGACTTTGTGACGGTCTATGAACCGCCGTTGCGGCTGGCGATTGTCGGGGCTGTCCATATCGCGCAGGCGCTGGTCCCGCTGGCGGTTGCGCTGGGCTATGACGTCCGCATTGTCGATCCGCGGGGGATGTTTGCCGCCGCCGAGCGGTTTGCCGGGCTGGCCGTCGATCCGCGCTGGCCGGATGAGGCGCTGGCCGACTGGGGCCTCGGCGGCGCCAGTGCCGTTGTCACCCTGACCCACGACCCGAAACTTGATGATCCGGCGCTGATCGCCGCGCTATATTCCCCCGCCTTTTACATCGGCGCGCTCGGCTCCCGCAAAACCCACGCGGCCCGGCTCGACCGGCTCCGCGCCCTCGGCTTTGACGATGCCGCGCTGGCCCGGGTCCATGGCCCTGCCGGTCTCGACATCGGCGCGGCCAATCCACCCGAAATCGCCCTGTCGGTCGCCGCCCAGATGGTCGCCGCCTGGCGGCAGGCGCGTGGCTGAGCGATGATCTTCGGCGACCAGGAGATCGAGGCTTGCCTCGGCGCGATTCTCGCCCATTCGCAGCCGATCGGCGACAAGCGGCTTGCCAAAGGCCACCGGCTGACCATCGACGATATTGCCGCCGCCCGGTCCAGCGGCATTGAACGTCTAACCGTGGCGATGCCGGGCGCGGACGACATTGACGAGGCAGATGCCGCGTCCGCCGTCGGGGCGGCGCTGTCGGGCGCAGGCACGACGGCTCGCGCACCCATCCACGGCCGGGTCAATATCACCGCCAACCACCACGGCTTGCTGCAATTTGACCCCGATGCCGTCCGCGCCCTGAACCGCATCGATGAAAGCATCACGCTGGGGACCGCGCAGCCGTTCGCCCGGGTCCGCGCCGGTGACATCATCGCAACCGTCAAGATCATCCCGTTCGCGGTGCCCGGTGCGACGCTGCAAACCGTGGTGGCCGCAGCCGCTGCTGCAACGCTGTCGGTTACGCCCTTTACCGCCCGCTCGGCCCATCTGATCCTCAGTCAATTGCCGGGACAGGCCGACAAAGTCCTCGCCAAAACCATCGCCGTCACCCGCACCCGGATCGAAGCGCTGGGCGGCCACCTGTCCGGTACGACCCAGTGCAGCCATGACAGTGCAGCCATCGTCGCCGGGTTGCGCGCCGCCACCGCAGATATCCTGCTCGTCGCCGGGGCCTCCGCCACCTCTGACCGGGGCGATACCGTTCCGGCAGCGATCACCGCGGCAGGTGGGTCGCTGATCCGGGTCGGCATGCCGGTGGACCCCGGCAATCTGCTGGTGTTGGGTGAATTGGGGGGGCGTCCGGTGCTCGGGCTGCCGGGTTGCGCCCGTTCGCCAAAACATAATGGGGTTGATCTGGTGCTCGAACGCCTGTTCGCCGGGCTTGGCGTCACCTCCGGCGACATCGCCGACATGGGCGTTGGCGGCCTGCTGGCGGACATTGGCGACCGACCGGCACCACGCAGCCCCGCCACGCCCAGTACCGGCCCCGTCGGCGCATTGTTGCTGGCAGCCGGGCGGTCAACCCGGATGGGGGGCAGCAACAAACTTGTCACCGATCTCGAAGGCCGCCCCCTCGTCTCGCACGCCGCCACGGCCATCACCACCGCCGGTCTCCCGCTCATCATTGTCACCGGCAATGCCCCGGACGCGGTCCAATCGGCGCTGGCCGCAATCCCGGCCGCCTTCGTGCACGCCCCGGATTTTGCCGATGGCCTCAGCTGCTCGCTCCGTACCGGTGCCCGCGCGGTGCCGCCGGATTGGCGCGGCCTGTTGGTCTGCCTTGGCGACATGCCGCGCGTGACACCGGCCACGCTTCACGCACTCATCGCGGCGCTCGCATCGGACGACGCGATCATCGTTCCGGTGACCGGCGGCAAGCGCGGCAACCCGGTGCTGTGGGGCCGCGCCCATATCGGACGGCTGACGACCCTCGCCGGTGACGTCGGCGGTAAGGCCCTGCTCGGCGAACTGGCCGATCATGTCATCGAGGTTGATGTCGCCGACGACGGCATTTTCGCCGATGTCGACACCCCGGCAGACCTGCGGGCGATTGCGGGCTGACATGGCGTTCGACCCCCTCCTGCCCTTCGTCCTCCTCGACGATGCCCGCCTGTCCGGCGCGGGCACTGCGAAACTGTTCAGCGCGCCGGTGGAGATCATCACCGCGCACGAACCAGCGGATGTTTCGGCCGCCCTCGACCAGCTCCGCGCCGCCAGTTCACGCGGGCTGTGGGCGGCCGGATTTGCTGCGTTTGAGGCTGGCTATGCGCTGGAAGACCGGCTTGCCGCCTACTTCCGCCAACCCGGCACCCCGCTCTTGTGGTTCGGCCTGTTTGAACGCCGCCAGTCGCTGTCGGCAGAGGAGGTCATCGCCCTCACCGCCGGTCGCGCCGCCATCACCGAATGGGGACCCCGGATTGCCGAGGCCGATTTCCGCGCGGCGCTCGCCCGGGCAAAGGCGCTGATTGCCGCCGGGGATGTCTATCAGGTCAACCTGACCTTTCCCGCTGACATTGCCTATGATGGCCATCCGCTGGCGCTCTACGGGCGGCTGCGGCAGGCACAGCGCGCGCCCTACGGCGCGGTCATCAACACCGGAACCGACTGGCACCTCAGCCTGTCGCCCGAACTCTTCTTCACGCTGGAGGCCGGGGTCCTGACTGCGCGCCCGATGAAGGGAACCGCAGCCCGGCTGCCACAACCGGCGGCGGACCGTGCCGCAGCCCGTGCGCTGGCCGCAGATGCCAAGAACCGGGCCGAAAATTTGATGATCGTCGATCTGCTGCGCAATGACCTGTCGCGTGTATCAAAGGCCGGGTCGGTTGAAGTCCCCAAGTTGTTCGACGTTGAAACCTATCCGACGATCCACACGATGACGTCCACCGTCACCGCCGCGCTGCAACCCGGCTTGCACCCGGTTGATGTCATCCGCACCATCTTCCCGTGCGGCTCGGTCACCGGTGCGCCGAAAATCCGGGCGATGGAGGTGATCGCCGACCTGGAGCCTGATCCGCGCGGACTTTACACCGGGTCCATCGGCTTCATCGCGCCAGATGGCGACGCGATGTTCAATGTCGCCATCCGCACCCTGTCCAGTACCGGGGACGGTCGGGCGGTGATCGGCCTTGGTGCCGGCATCGTCGCGGACAGCGAGGCCGGGGCCGAATGGGCCGAATGTCTGGCGAAAGGTGCCTTCCTTGACCGCGCCGCCCGTCCCACTTTTGACCTGTTCGAAACCATGCGCTGGGAGCCGGGCGAAGGGATGCTGCGGCTCGACCGGCATATCGCCCGGCTGAAGGCCTCGGCCCGCTACCACGGCTTTCCGCTTAACAGCCACGCGATTGGCAACCTGCTCCAGCAATCGGTAGCAGGTCGACCGGGCGCGCTCCGGATCCGCCTGATGCTGTCGGCGAGCGGAGAAATGGTCGTCCATGCGTCACCAGCCCCGATCAATCCGCCGGACCCGGTGCCGGTCACCCTGGCTGCACTCCCCGTCCGCCCGTCGGATCCGCGCCTGGCGCACAAGACCACCGACCGCGCCTTTTATGACGACGCCCGCACGGCAAGCGGGGCGTTTGAGGTGCTGTTTGTCGCCCCCGAGGGCCAACTGACGGAGGGTAGTTTTACCAATATTTTCGTTGAACGGGACGGGTGCCTGCTGACGCCACCGCTCGATGCCGGTCTCCTCCCCGGTGTCCTCCGTGCCGATCTCATCGCTTCCGGCCGGGCAATCGAAAGCCGGATGACCGCTGCCGACCTTTCGCATGATGTCTTTATCGGCAATTCCCTGCGCGGATTGTTGCGCGCCCGACTGGTCACGGCCTGACCCCGCCGCTATAGCAGCGCCGCACCGCAGCATTGCCGAAAGTCACCGCTCCCATGGCCTTCCTGTCCGCCGCCATTCAGCGCATCCAGCCATCTGCCACGCTTGCCGTCACCGGCAAGGCCGCTGACCTGAAAGCCGCTGGCCGCGACATCATCAGCCTTGGCGCCGGAGAGCCGGATTTTGACACGCCGGATTTCGTCAAGGAGGCCGCGATTGCCGCAATCCGCAACGGCCAGACCAAATATACCGCCGTCGACGGCACCCGCGAGCTGAAAGAAGCGATCCGCGCCAAGTTCAAGCGCGACAACAACCTCGACTATGGCCTCGATCAGATCACCGTGAACGTCGGCGGCAAGCAGACCATCTTCAACGCGCTGGTCGCCACGCTTGATCCGGGTGACGAGGTCATCATTCCAGCGCCCTATTGGGTCAGCTATCCCGACATTGTCGCCTTCTGCGGCGCAACGCCGGTAACCGTGGCCGCAGGCATCGAAACCGGGTTCAAAATCACCCCGGCCCAGCTTGACGCTGCGATCACGCCGCGTACCCGCTGGCTGATCCTCAATTCGCCGTCTAACCCGACTGGGGCCGCCTATTCCGCCGCCGAACTGCGCGCGCTGGGAGAGGTGCTGCTGCGCCACCCGCATGTCTGGGTGCTGACCGACGATATGTACGAGCATATTGTCTATGGTGACTTCAAATTCGCCACCATCGCCGATGTTGTGCCCGCACTTTACGACCGCACCCTGACCGTCAACGGCGCGTCCAAAGCCTATGCGATGACCGGCTGGCGCATCGGCTTTGCCGGTGGCCCCGCCCCGCTGATCAAAGCCATGGCCAAAATTCAGTCGCAGTCGACCTCCAACCCTTGCTCCATCGCCCAGGCCGCCGTTGTCGCTGCCCTGAACGGCCCGCAGGATTTCCTCGCCGAACGCAATACCGCGTTCGAGGCGCGGCGTGATCTGGTGGTGTCAATGCTGAACCAGGCAACCGGCCTGCGCTGCGCAACCCCAGAAGGGGCGTTCTACGTCTACCCGGACTGCGCCGGCCTGATCGGCAAGACCACACCCGACGGCAATATCCTCACCAACGACGAAGCCGTTGCGACCTACCTGCTCGACAGCGAAGGCGTCGCCGTTGTCCACGGTGCCGCCTTCGGTGGCAGCCCCGCCTTCCGGATCAGCTACGCCACCTCAACCGAGGCGCTGGAGGAAGCCTGCCGCCGCATACAACGGGCCTGCGCGGCTGTGCGGTAGCGGGTGGAACCTGGCGACCTAAGCCGTGAACCCATAAACTACGCACGGCCTGAAGGGCGACAATTGGGCGGGAAGCGGACTGGCCGCTTCTGGCGCGCGGATGGTGGTAAGCTGCTATCCGCTGTGGCATTCCAACGGCATGAGCGAACATACGACAATCCTATGGAGGCCAGTTGGCCCAAAGGAGCTTGAACTCATCGAGCAATCCGGGATGAAGGCTTT
>CALRKY020000029.1:0-35257 GCA_943368345.1 Synechococcus sp. UW140
TCGTGTCATACGTGCCCGAGGTCTGCGTGACCGTCGCACCCTCACCACCAACAAAGCCCGTGATGCTGTAATTGCCGCTCACCAGCGACGCACCCGTCGTCGCATTATACTGCTTCGTCGTCGTGCCAATCAGAGAAGCCGTCAGCGTCTTCGCCGTGATCGAGAAATTCGCACCCGTGAAGCCGGTGACATTATAGTTGGCGTTGAGCGTCAGCGTGCCTTGCGTGATCGCATAGGGTCCGCCCAAAACACTCTCACCAGCTGCCCGCGTCAGTGCACCCGTCGCAACGCCCGCCGAGGTGTCGACTCCACCGAGATTATTGACTGTGAAGGTCAGCGTCGGATCGGCTGCGCCATATACCTTCGACTGCCCGGCATTGACCGAGATCGTGGTATCGCGTGCCGTGATGGTCAGGGCACCGGCATTCACCGTCTGGATCGTGTAATTGGACGATGCCGTCAGCCCGGCCCCGGTGGAGATCGCATAGGGGCTGCCCGCAACATTTTCGCCCGCTGCCCGGGTCAGGGCGTTGGTGATGTTGGTGCCCGTCGTTGAAGTGTTGGCGGTATAGGTAGTCCCCGCCCCGTTCAGGCCGGTGCCGATGGTTTCGCTGTTGACCAGGCCCGCGACCGAGAAGGTGAACGCCGGGTCGGTGTTACCATAGGTTTTTGCCTTGTTGTCGACGGTGATCGTCAGCGGCGCCGGGGCAACCACGACGGATCCAACCCCAGCAAAGGCAAAGGCATAGCCAATCGGCGAGGTCATAGTGCCGAGCGTAGCGGTCACGCCATTATAGGTGCCGACATTGGGGGTGATGCCGCCGCCGGTGGTGCCTGCCGACCCTTGGAACGCCTCGGCATTGCTGTCACCACCACGTACACCGGTGGGCATCCCTACGCTCGCAGCAGGTGTCAGACCAGTATAGATCACATTGGTGATCGCATCGATCGTCACCGTCAGCGTTGGCTGATCGGCATAGACAAAGCGGTTGCCAGTCGCCGACACTGCATTCACCGCGCGCGTACCGAAATTGAACGGCGTGTTATAGAAATTGCCGCCGGTCACGCTGCCCTTGGTGGTGGCATCATATTCGGCGGCGTCACCGGCGTTGTTGGTGAACACCAGATACCGCGCGCTGCCGCTGCCCGGATTGATCGTTCCGCCAGTGCCAACGAAATTGGCGCTGGTGGCCAGGACAATGGAATCGCCGCTCGATGCGCTCGACGTCAGCGTGGACCCGACCACCAGATTGCCGGTGTTGCCATTGTTGGCGGTGATCTTCGCCGTCGTCGCCACCGTTGTGGTGGTGACCGTCAGGCCAGCGGCCAGCGTATTGTTGAAGTCAATGGACCCGGTATTACCACCGACCGCGCCGACCTGGTTGTTCGCCGCCAGCGTATAGGCTCCGCTGGCTCCGTCCAGCGTCAGGGTCGCGGCAGTCACGATTTGGGACTGGGTCACCGCACCCCCAGCCGTCAACGTCGCCGCCCCGGATCCAACATCGATGCCATTGACACCGCTCGCCGTGCCGATGGCAAAGCCGTTCGTGTCGCGGAACGATGCAGTCTGGTTCGCAGTGCTCAGCGCGAGCGTCGCGACGTTGTTCGAAGCATTGGTCAGCGTGATCGTGCCGCTACCGGTCGTGGAGGCGCGGAGGGTATCGGCCACAATCGCCGCGCTCTGCGTCAGGTTGCCGCCGCCGCGCAGACTGGCCGCGCCGGTTGTCGTCAGGCCTGCTGTGCCGACCGTGCCGACGTCAAACCCATCGGTATCCAGATAATCGACACTCGCGACATTGCCCGCCAGCGTCGTGATCGCATTGGCCGCATTCCCAAGCGTGTAACTGACCGCGCCTAGCAGCTCCAGACCCGCCGCCGTGATGGCCTGCGACTGCGTCACCGCGCCACCAGCCTGCAGCGTCAGGTTACCCGAGCCGACGTTCGCGCCGTTGACACCACTCGCCGTGCCAATCGCAAAGCCGCTGCTATCCCGGAAGGACGCATTCTGGTTGGCGGTCGACAGCGCCAGTGTCGCCACATTGTTCGACGCATTGGTCAGCGTGATCGTGCCGGTGCCGGTAGTCGAGGCCCGGAACGTATCGGCGACAATCGCTGCACTCTGCGTTAGATTGCCATTGGTCCCGGCGCGCAGGCTCGCGGCACCCGAGGTCGTCAGACCTGCGGTATTGACCGTCCCAGCCGCAAAGCCGTCGGCATCCAGATAGTCAACGCTCGCCGCATTGCCCGCCAGCGTCGTGATCGCGTTGCCCGCGTTGGTCAGCGTATAGGCCGCGCCGCCACCGAGCAGTTCCAGACCCGACGCCGTAATCGCCTGAGTCTGCGAGACGGCCCCGCCTCCGGTCAGTGTCGTATTCGCTGCACCGCTGTTGATTCCGCTGACGGTATCAACCGTGCCAATCGCAAAGCTGTTGCTGTCGTTAAACGTGATCGCGTTGCCGCCAGACGCTGCCGCAATCGTCGTCACGTCATTGGCGTTGGTGCCCAGCGCCACCGCGCCATTCGCGCTGAGCCGGAGGCCATTGACGGTGATCGCACCTGCCCCGGTCTGCGAAATTCCAGCACCGGTGATCAGCGACAGGTTGGTTGCATTGCTCGGGCCAACCCCTGCGGCAGTGACCGAAATCGCGCCTGCTGCACCCGAGCCAACCCGCACCGTCGTCGCGGTAATCTGGTCAAGTTCGGCATCCGACAGCTCGAGCAGATTGCTGCCCGCATCGGTCGCGGAGCCAAGATCGATCAGGCGTGATGCCGTCACCGCAGCCAGCGTGACGATATTTGCGCCAACGTTGATCGCGGCGTTCAAGGCCATCCGGTCGGCATTGAGGTTCAGGTTGCCGCTGCCGGTGATCGCCTGACCAACCGTCAGCGTTGCATTCGCCGCCGTCGCGGTCAGCGTTGCGGCACCCGTTGTCAGCCCGGTGCTGTTCACCGTGCCAACCGTGAAGCTGTCGGCATCGACATAGGTCAGCGCACCGGTGGTGCCCGCCAATGTCATGATATTGTTGGTCGCACGGCCCAGCGTCACCGCGTTGCCGCCCAGCAGTTCAAGCCCAGATGCAATGATATCCTGCGACTGGGTCAGCGCCCCGCCGGCGTGCAGCGTCAGGTTGCCCGACCCGACATTCGCGCCAGTGACCCCGCTCGCGGTTCCAACATCGAAACCGTTGGTGTCGCGGAACGATGCGTTCTGGTTGGCGGTGGACAGCGCCACCGTGGTCACATTGTTCGACGCATTGGTAAGTGTGATCGTGCCGGTGCCGGTGGTGGACGCCCGCAGCGTGTCGGCAACAACCGCCGCGCTCTGGGTCAGGTTGCCGTTGGTCCCAGCGCGGAGGCTCGTCGCACCGCTCGTGGTCAGGCCAGCCGTGTTGACCGTGCCAACCGCAAAACCATCGGTGTCGAGGTAATCAACACTCGCCGTGTTCCCCGCAATCGTCGCAATCGCGTTCGCGGCGTTGGTCAGCGTATAGGCCCCGCCCGCACTAAGCAGTTCAAGCCCGGCCGCCGTGATAGTCTGCGTCTGGGTGACGGCCGCACCGGAATTCAGCGTGGTGTTTCCGGCCCCGCTGTCGATGCCATTCTGCCCGTCAACCGCGCCAATCGCAAAACCGGTATCATCCCGGAACGAGATCGCATTGCCACCGGACCGCGCGGTCACAGCCGTCACGGCGTTGGAATTGGTGCCCAGCGCCACGACGCCTTCGGCGTTGACCTTGAGGTTGCCAACGGTGATCGACCCGGCCCCGGTCTGCGAAACGCCGGCACCGGTGATCAGCGACAGGTTGGTCGCGCTATTCGGTCCAACTGCAGCGGCAGTGACCGAAATCGCGCCCGCCGCCCCGCTGCCGACCCGCACCGTCGCCGCAGTAATCTGGTCTAGTTCTGCATCCGACAGTTCGAGCGTATTTGCCGCAGCATCGGTCGCCGAACCCAGATCAATCAGCCGCGCCGCCGTCACCGGGGCCAGCGTTACGATATTGGCACCGGCGTTAATCGTCGTGTTCAACGCCATCCGGTCGGCGTTGAGGGTCAGGTTGCCGCTGCTGGTGATCGCATTGGCGACCGTGATCGTCGCATTGGTCGCCGTCGCGGTCAGGGCACCGCCGCCCATCGACAGTCCGGCGGTGTTGACCGTGCCAACCGTGAAACTGTCCGCATCGACATAGGTCAGGCCCGCAGTGGTGCCTGCCAATGTCGCGATATTGTTGGTCGCCCGGCCCAGCGTGAAATCATTGCCGCCGAGCAATTCAAGTCCGGCTGCGGTGATATCCTGGCTCTGCGTCACCGCGCCACCGGCATTCAGCGTCAGATTGCCCGACCCGACGTTGGTGCCATTGACGCCGCTCGCCGTGCCGATGTCAAAGCCGTTGGTATCGCGGAAAGACGCCGTCTGGTTGGCGGTGGACAGCGCCAACGTCGCCACATTGTTCGACGTATTGGTCAGCGTGATCGTGCCGGTGCCGGTCGTCGACGCCCGGAACGCGTTGGCAACGATAGCGGCGCTCTGGGTCAGGTTGCCCCCGGCTCGCAAACTTGCCGCACCCGTCGTCGTCAGGCCCGCCGTGTTGACCGCGCCTACGGCCAGAGCATCGGTATCCAGATAGTCGATGCTCGCCGCGCTGCCTGCCAGCGTTGTGATCGCATTGCCTGCATTATCGAGCGTGTACGCGCCCGTCGCGCCCAGCAATTCCAGCCCCGCCGCCGTGATCGCACCGGTCTGCGTCACTGCACCGCCCGCCTCCAGCGTCAGGTTGCCTGCTCCGACATTGGTCGCAGCAACCGCAAAGCCGTTGGTGTCGCGGAAGCTCGCCGTCTGGTTCGCCGTCGTCAGCGCCACCGTCGTCACGTTATTGGCGCTGTTGGCGAGCGTGATCGTACCGGCCCCGCTAGTCGCAACAGTCAGGGTCGCGGCGCTGATCGCCTGATTGGCAGCGCCGCCCTGGCTGACAACACCGCCCGCCGTGATCTGGGTATTGCCGCTAGTGGTGATGCCATTGGTTGCACCGGCAGTACCAATCGCGACACCGCTCGTGTCGGTGTAGGTCACTTCACCAGCCGTCGCCGCCAATGTTGTGACGTCATTATTGGCATCGGTCAGCGTGAACGCCCCGCCCGCGCCGGACAGTTCCAGATTGGCCGCAATGATCCGGACCGATTGCGACACGACATTGCCGCTGCCGGTGAACAGCGACAACGTCCCCGCGCCGAGGTCGGTTGTTGTCACCCCGTCAACGCTGGCAAGATTGAAGCCGCTGTTGTCGCGGAACTGGATCGCCGATCCACCGGGCGACGAAATCGCCACATTGGTCACGGTGTTGCTGTTGGTCGCCAGATTGACATTGCCGGTGGCGGTGATGCGCAGGTTGGTGGCGTTGACCGCCCCCGCCCCGGTCTGGCCGATTGTAGACCCGGTGATCAGGCTGACCGTCGTCGCATTCGGAGTCGTCGCAGCACTCAGCGTGATCCCGCCAGCGGTCGCCGACCCGATACGGAGCGTCCCGGTGCCCGCCGTGATATTGCCGAGGTCGGTCGCATCCAGTCCCAGGGTGTCATTGGTGTCTGCCCCGCCCAGATCGATGGGTTTGCCATTGGTTGTCGAGGTCAGCGTCGCAATCCGCGCGGCCCCCGCCGTCACCGCAGCGGAGATCGTCATCTGATCGGCAGACAGGCTGATGTTGCCGGCATTGCTGCTGTTCAGCGTACCGCTGACTGTCAGGGCCGTGGTGCTCGGCGTCACCGCGCTGGCGGTCAGCGACAGGCCGGATGCGCCGGTCGTGGTAATGGCATTGGCGGTCAGGCTGTTGGCATCGGTGAAGGCCAGCGATGCCAGATTGCCAGACCCGGTGATGCTGGTGACATCATTGCCGGTATTGGTCAGGGTAAAGTCGCTGCTCGTGCCGGTCAGGGTCAGCGCGCCGCCGATCAGATTGCCGGTGCCGGACTGGGTGACCGCCGCACCCGCGACCAGCGACACCGCACCGGTGCCAGTGTTGATGCCTGCAACACCGCTGACAGTATCGATCTGGAACCCGTTGGTATCGGTGAAACTGGCGCTCTGATTGGCGGTGGTCAGCGCCAGCGTGGTGACATTGTTCGCCGCATTGGACAGCGTGATTGTGCCGGTGCCGCTGGTCGACGCCCGCAGGCCGGAGGCGGAAATCAAATTGGCCTGCGTCAGGTTGCCGTTGGTCCCGGCGGTCAGGCTGGTGACGCCTGACGTGGTCAGGCCAGCCGTCACGACTGTTCCAACCGCAAACCCGTCGACATCGACATATGCGACGCTCGCGGCGTTGCCCGCAATCGTTGCGATTGCATTGGCCGCATTGGTCAGCGTGTAATCGGCGCTGGCCCCGAGCAACTGCAGCCCGCCCGCCGTGATCGCCTGCGACTGCGTCACCGCGCCACCAGCGTTAAGTGTCGTATTGGCTGTACCGGAATTGATCCCCGAAATCAGGAAAACCGTGCCGATATCAAAGCCATTGGCATCGGTGTACTGGACGGCATTGTTACCGCCGCTGCTGATCGCCAGCGTCCCGACATTGTTGGCCGCTGCATTGAAGGTGATCGCGGTGCTCGAAGTCAGTCGCAACGCCAGCACGCCATCCTCGGCCCCGCCCACACCCGCGTTAACGCTGCGGTTGATCGATCCGGCTCCGGTCTGGCTGAGGATGCCGACACCGCTGGTAAAGAAAGACAACGAACCGGCATTGTTCGGCCCGACATTCGCAGCTGTCACGGTAATGTTGGAGGCACCGGTACCAGCAACGCGCACAAGAGACGCCGTAATCCGGTCAAGCTCGGTATCCGAAAGCTCGAGCGCGTTGGCGGCATCGGTCGCGGAGCCAAGGTCGATCGCACGTGCTGTGGCTTGCGGGCTCAACAAGACGTGCTGGCCAGCTGCCGAAATACTGTTGTTCAAGACCATCCGGTCGGCGCGCAGGGTAATGTCGCCGCTGGTAGTATTGGAAAGCGCGTCGGCCACGGTCAGCGTCCCTGCCGCCGCCGTTACGTTCAGGGCCGAACCGGTGGCAGTGGTCAGCCCAACCGTATTCTGCGTGCCAACCGCGAAGGCGTTAGCCTGCACATAGTTGACCGACCCGGTATTGCCCGCAATCCGCGCAACATTGTTGGCCGCGCCGGTATTGGTCAGCGTATATGTTGCGCCCGTTCCCAGCAGTTCAAGCCCGCCGGTCGTCGTGACAATACCGCCGGTTTGCGTAACGGTCCCGCCGGTCGAAGACAGCGTAACGTTCCGCGCCGTCGCCGCGATTGAACTGATCGCAAAACCGCTGGCGTTGTTTTCCGAAACGCTGGTGTCGCCGACCGTGTTGCTGACCGTCAGACCGCTGAACGTGTTGCCGGAATGAGTCGCGACAATCGCGCCGCTGGTTGCATTGGTCAGCGACAGCGTCGTGGCGGTGATCGCTTGTGTCTGGGTTAGCCCGCCAACGGTAGACAAGGTCACTGCGGCGGCGGCCCCGGTGCTGCCCACACCCGATACACCGTCGACCGTGCCGATGATCAGCCCCAGCGTGCTGTCAGTCAGCGAAATCGTACCGCCATTGGTCGAGGCGGCCACCGTGCCAATCACATTGCTGGTGCCCGTCACCGCAATATTGCCGCCGGTGGAGGTCAATCGCAGATTGGTCGCGCTGATCAGGTTGGAATTGGTGAAGTCTCCACCGACCACGAAACTGGCATTGGTCGCGGCCACACCGCTGCCCGATACCGCGAAAATCGCCAGGGCATTCGAATCGACATAGCTCACCGTTCCGGTGGTGATCGACGCTTGAAGGCGGACGAAATTATTAGCGGCGTTGGTCAGGGTGTTGGTGCTGTTGATGCCGTTCAACACCAACTCATACCCTGAAACCGGCGCGGTCTGGGTCAACGTTCCGCCGGAGCCAGTGGTCAGCGTGATGCGACCGTTTGCCGTACCGGTGCCGTCCGTGGAAATGCCGGTGATCGCCGTGATTGTCCCGACCGTATCAAACGACCCGATCGAAAAACTATTGGCTTCAACAAAGGTACCGCAACCCGAGCCGGCGATGCAGGTGCCTGGATTTGTTGACCCGGTGATGGCCGCCCCAAAGGTCGACACATTGTTGAGCACATTGTTCAGTGTGAATATCTGGCCGGTGGTGGTACGGACACCCAGGCCCGAAGCAAGGATCGCCCCGGCCGCCGCAGCCGATTGCGTCAGCGGCCCACCGGTCTGAAGAACGACATTGCCCGCCGTCGCGGAAATGCCATTCTGACCATCAACCAATCCGACGACCAATCCATCGGTATCACGGTAAGCCAGCGTCCCCGTGCTGCCGCCCGTGCTCGCCAACGACAGGGTGGCAAAGGCATTGCTGGCACTGGTCAGCGATATCGTGCTCGACGCCCCTGTGACCGTCGCCCGCAGCCCCCGTGCCGCCGCAGTAATCGACCCGGTGCCACCTGCATCATCGATGTTGCCACTCGCATACAACGCAAAGGACGTGGCCACCGTGGACGAGATCGCGCCCGACACATTGATGTCGCCCGCACTCGGCGCGCCACCAGCCGTCAGAGCGCCGATCCGCATGATGCCAAGGCCGGTGAAGCTATCAAGCTCGGTGTCGGTAAGACCGAGGACAGAGGCTGAATCCGCCCCGCCAAGGTCAATTGTGCGCCCGGTTGTGAACGGCACGAAATTCACGACGCCAGCCGTCGTCAGAGACAGCGACCCTGTCGAGGTGAACTGATCACCCCGGAACACAAACGTCTGGGTTTGCGTGTTGCGGGCCAAAGCCGCCGAAAGGGTGATCAGGCCGGGGCTTCCCCCGGTGCTGTTCGCCAGAAAGCGGATAATCTGCCCGGCAGCGATTGCCGGCAATTCCGCCGACGAAATCTCCAGGTTGACACCACCAGCTCCTGCCGATCCAACATCAATGGTCCGACCGGGGGTAATCGTCTGATAGGTCGTTGTGCCGACAACAGCGGCACTCGGGGCCACCCCAAGTGCGATATTGTCCGCAGTGAATGTCAGGTTGTTTCCAGCACCACTGTTGGCAATGGTCCCGCCAGCTGTGGTGGTGATGTTTGTCGCGGTCAGGGCGATCGAACCCGACCCGGTGCTGATCGCCGCAGAACTGGTGATGGTGCCACCCGCCGAACTTCCGGTGATGGTGAGCGCGCCATTGGATGTGGTGATCGCCCCGCTGTTGGTGATGCTACCGCCGGTGGCCAGCAACGAAACTGCCCCGCCACCAGAACCGATCGTGCTGGTCTTGGTAATGCTGCCGGTGCCGCCCGCCGTGACCGTGATGCTGGACCCGGCTGTCGAAGCCAGACCCGCAAGTGTCACGTCACCGCTGTTGGTCGTGTAGGTTTGGACGCCAGAACCCGATGAGACGGCGCCACCAATCACGATTGTTCCGGTACCGGAATTGTTGATGGTCACCGTACCGTTCGCCGTAGTGACCGCACCACTGCCGCGCGTGATATTGCCCGTTCCAGTGTTGGTCAGCGCCACGGTGCCGCCGATGGTCGTCAACGCCCCGGTGCCGTTCATGGTAATGCCGGTTGCCGCCGTGGCAGAGAAATTAAGGCGGGTCGTTGCTGCGGCGACAAAGGTCGTATTTGCAGCCGTTGTGATCGACCCGTTCGGCGCATTCAGCGCCAAATTCAGCACATTGCCCGAGGTCGACATCGCTAGGAACGCAGCGGTTGTATTGAACACGATATTGCCGGTTCCGCCGGTGCCGGCGTTGAACGTGACCGTCGATGTCGTCGCGCCGCTTCGGGTCAGCGTCACCCCGGAATTGACCGTGATATTCCGGAATGCGTTGAGCGTCAGATTGGTTGCTGCCGACCAGGTCAGGATCGGATTGGCGATGGTTATGTCACCATTGCCGCCGCTCCCGGTCGTCGTCTCGACAATCACGTTGGACGACGCCAACTGAGTCTGCAGCGTCGTCGTATTCAGAACCGCCGAGGCACCAGCAGTGTTGAACGTACCGGAGGTGTTGGTTGCAGTATTTGCACCCGTGCTGATCGTGATATCGCTCGGATCGAGCAGCAGCGTACCGAACGCGCCCGCCACCGCCGTCGCGTCAACGAAACCGGTGAAATCCAGCAGGCGCTCCGCCGAGGTTTCGACAAAACCACCGTCGCCACCCGCCGAGCCACCAGTCACGCTGATCTTGCCGGCAAACCGGGTCAGGTCTTGCGACCACAGTACCACCGCGCCACCGGCACCATCGCCGTCCGCCTTGATCGTCGCGCCCGCCGCCATATCGACCGTCGCGGCATGGCGCAGCGCGGTATCGCTATACCGCCGCGCGGCATCGGCCCCGCCTCGGTAATCCCCGCCGATCAGCGCGATGCCGCCCTTCGTGCCGCTGACATCGATGGCCGCGCCGTCCTTCAGCGCGATGTTGGTGCCGAGCACATGCACCGTACCGCCGCTGCCATCGGCGTTCTTCGCGGTGACGGCGCTCGCAACCACGACATCCGCCCCGGCGTCGATCCAGATATTGCCGCCCTGCGCCGTGTTGCCCTTCGCGGCGATGATCCCGCCGTTGTTCCCGGCCAGCGCGTAGACGTTGCCGCCCGCTGATTTCAGCTCGGCCGCCGCCGCCGTGATCGTGCCGGTGTTGGTGACATCACCGCTGCCGCCATCGACCATGATCCGGCCATCGTCGCCCGCAACGCGCAACACGATCCGGTGGGCCGAAGCCATCGCCACAGTGCCGCCCGCCGAAATATCCCCGGCGTTGGAGGCCATCGCACCGATCAGCACCACGTCGCCGCCAGCCGAGATCGACCCGCGATTGCTGACCCCGCCTGTCGAATTTCCCGAGAAGGTCAGGTCGCCGCCCGCCATGAACGCCGGGGCATCGACCATCCGGGTGGAGGCAACGAACGATCCGCCGGTCAGCACCTTGCCGCCGCCGTCGACGACGATCCCGGCGGGGTTGATCAGGTAGACCGAACCAGTGGCTGAAAGTTGGCCCGCAATAGTAGACAGATCACCACCGGTTACCCGGTTGAGCGTCGCGCCTGTCCCGTTGTTGAAATTGACCTTGCCGCCAGACCCGATCGAAAACGTCTGCCAATCGACGATTGCGCGAGCCGAACTCTGGTCAACCGTGACCGTCGATGCGCCGTTCGTCAGGGTTGCCGTTCCGGCCACAACCTGCCCACCGGTCGGCAAGATGATGCCGTCCGCCAGAGCCGGCGTCGAGATCGGAAGTCCGATCAGCGCCGTTGCGATGGCCGCCGCTGATGTGCGGCCCCGCAAGGTGGTTGTCCCTGTGCGCATGATTAGCTTGATCGCGCCCCTAAATTTTTTCCGCAAAACAACGTCAACTCTCAGCAAATACGATGTACGGACAGTTCCGGACGCCCCCAGCCCCGATCTGCCCATGCGACGAGACAGCACACCCCCGCCGCACCGCCCGAAAAGCGGCTGCTGGAAAAACGACGCAGCCGACCATCCAAGTGACAGTGAATCCTAGACGAATCGGTCAGAATCGCAAAGCGCCAAGTGCAGGGTGCGACAATTGCGCCGCACCCTTGATTCCGCCGTGTAACCTGCTGGAAATAATGGGGAATTAAGCGGTCAATTTCCGCCTTGGGTCCGGTGCTGCCATTTTGCCCGAATCCACCGCATCGCCGGACGCTCGAAAAACCGCGTAACTGCGGCTGCCAGACCGAGCACCAGCCCGAGCGCGATCAGCGCCGAAAGGTTCGAATTCACCCCCATTTCGGCAAGCGCCGCGATCACTGTCCAGCCGATATTTTCGTGCAGCAGGTACAGGGTATAGGACACCCCACCGAGCCACACGAGCGGCGGCCAGGCCAGCCACCCGGCCCGGCCTCCGGCAAAGGCCCAGAACACCGCCGCAACCATAACCGATACCGCGAAATGTTGCCAGCCATCGACAGCCAATATGGTTATCATTGCGAAAACGGCGACCGGCGCGACCGCCGAAACGATCTTCTCCTTGGCGTACAGCCGATAGGCACAGATGCCGAGCGCGAAGAAGGGAATATACTGCTGGACCAGCAGCACGCCGACCCGGAACGGCAAATCGGGCACCAGCCACCACAGCCATTTGAGCCCGATCCAGCCGACCAGCACCCATTCGATCCGACCCAGCAGCTTCAGTCGGTACAGTCCGAACATTACCGCGTAAAAAGACAATTCGACCAGCAGCGTCCAATAGGCCCCGTCAACACTTGGCACCCCGAACAGGCCCTGCAGCATGGAAAGATTGATCAGCACAGCGGTGGCTGGAATCCGCAGCTGGTCGAGTGATCCCGCCCAGACCACCGCCGTCGTGACCGCGATTGCCGCCCAATAGGCTGGATACAGGCGCGAAAAACGCGACACGACAAAATCCATCGGGCGCTTGGTGCGCTCCAGGGTCATGAAAATCACGAAGCCGGAAATCCCGAAGAAAAATTGGACGCCGAAATGCCCCCAGGGGACCGTGACCAGCATCTGGTCGGTGTGGCCGATGGCAATGTCGTAACGCGTGGTAAAATGGAACAGCACCACTGCCAGCGCCGCCAGCCCGCGCAACGCGTCCAGTTCACCAAGTCGGCCGCGTGCGTCACTGCTCATGGGGCAAGTCCCTATCAGGCGCCCGCGCAATCCGGAAGTCTCAGCCGAGCATAGCGCCCAACATCCAGGCGGTCTTTTCATGGATTTGCATCCGCTGCGTAAGCAAATCCGCCGTCGGTTCATCATGCGCCTCGGCCGCCAACGGGAAAATGCTACGAGCAGTTCGGACGACCGTTGCCTGATCGGCGGCAAGTTGCCGGATCATCGCGTCAGCATCTGGCACATCGACTGCCTCTTTGACCGTCGCCAACCGGGCATAGGCGGAATAGCTACCGGGTGCCGCTTCCCCCAGCGCCCGAATGCGCTCCGCAACAACATCAACTGCCAGCGCCAGTTCGAGATATTGGACCTCGAACATCTGGTGCAGCGTGTTGAACTGCGGCCCCGTTACATTCCAGTGAAAATTGTGGGTTTTCAGATATAGGGTATATGTATCCGCCAGCAGCCGGGACAAGCCGCCTGCAATGGCACGCCGCTGTTTGTCCGGAATGCCAATATCGAGTTTTGCTGCTTTGCCCATGACCAATCTCCATCAAATCGCGACAGAGCGATGCGCCGATTTCAACGTCGAAACCAACGCAAATTTCCGGCATCTATGATTGAAAAATTCGATCAATAGCGTATTAAAATGCTAAAATCTCGCCGAGAGATTTGCGCGAAGGGTCCGCCGCTCACCCGGAACACCAACCGAATTCTCATATTTCGCCGCCGTCAGGTTGCGAACGACAATCGCAAGAGTAACCATATCGGAAACTTGGTGCCGCACACCGAAATCCATTTCGGTGTGCCCATTCGCCCGAATCGAACCTGTCGCAACTGAACTATCGGCAAAGGATGAATTCAGCCGAATTGCAGCATCGATCTTCAGCCGATCCATGGCGTTCCAGACGAGCCTTGCAGCCCCTTGCCATTCGGGACGGGACCGTAGGACTGTCAGGCTTGAAATATCCAAGTAGGTTATCGAACCTTCGACTGACCAATCCCCGGTGTGCAACCGGGCCTGACCCTCAATTCCTTGCGTGACCACCCTGTTGCGATTGACATTGGTGAACAGGGCCGGATCAAAATCAATAAGATCGGTGAAACGATTCCGAAAATAACTGACGCGAATTCGCCCGTCAGTCCAGCCGCGCTCAATGCCTCCCTCCCAGCTTTCACTTTGCTCCGGTCGCAGAGCAGGATTGGCGATCAACGGATAGGCCAGCGCAAACAGGCTGGGCAGTTTATACCCTTGCGACCAATTGGCCGTGACGGCCACGCCACCAATCGGCAGATAGCCCGATACCCGCCCTGTCCATTCACCCACCCCTGACGAGGGGTTGTCATGGCGGACTCCAATCGTAACACGCGTTGCTGTCCCCAACGTCGTCTCAACAAATCCGCTGGCGATGCTTCGGTGAATCCGGAAATCGGTTGGGATCAGCGCCCCGAAATCAATGGTTCCCTGGCTCCGACCGCGCTCATCAAGATAGCCGCCGCCGCCCACAATCGCGAGTCCAGCTTTGGCCTGCCATTTGATATCTGCTTCTGCTTCAACCCGCCCGAACCGGGTGTCGGCAAAGATCGGTGGGACGCCGTCCAAGATCCCCGGCGCGATCCCGGGGCTGTTTGAAGTTGCGTCCTGCCGCGACCAATTCAGGGCAAAATGCGGAACCAACTTGCTGCCATCGGTTCGGGCGACATCCAGCGCCGCAACCGAAAACCGCGAAGTTCCCGCTTCTCGATCACGCAAAGCGGCCAATCGAATACCGCCACTATCCTCAGGAAATTGAACACGCTCCGACCGGGCGTGCAGCGCCAGCCCAGTCACCGACCAACCCGAAATATCCTGTGCTAATTTTGCGATTAGTTGCCGCCGCTGGAGATCGGAACCCTGGGTGCCGTCACCGCTAGCATAGGCTCCACCACTCAACAGCACGCCACCTTTTTCCCAGCCCAATCCCGTGGTCGCATCGCCACCAACGCGCGCTCGACTATCGGCTGTTAATCGGAACGACCCGAAATTGCCGTCTTGTCCCGGATTTCTCAGCCGAAGGTGGACGACGCCGGATAGCGCATCCGCGCCATGCACCGCCGACAATCCGCCGCGCGCCACCTCAATCCTGTCCAATGCTCCCGGGTCGATCTGGCCGAAATCAAAGGCGCCACCCTGGCTGTTCGAGGGATCGCCGACCTTCACGCCGTCAAGCAGAACCAGCGTGAAATTTGGCTCGCCGCCCCGGATCGAAAGATATGATCCCCCGCCCTCGCCACCTTTTTGGAACGCCCGGACGCCGGCCAACCGATCCAGAACATCGAGCACCACGACAGGCTGGAGCGCTTCTATCGCATCGCGCGGTACGACGGCAACTCCGTCCCGGACAATCTGACCACCAGTCCGTGCTGCGGTCACCACGATCTGCTCGGCCGAGGCTGGACCGGCAAGCAACAGGAATACGGCGGCAAACTTGCACTTCATTTGATCATCCGACTGGGGCATAGCCGCCGACTGGCGGGCGAGCGCAATAGGCCTCGGTCATGGGCCCAGGCAAGGGGATAGCGGGTGGCGGCAAAACGGGCTGTGGTTTTCGCACTGGAATTGCTGATCGTCGCCGTCGCGGTGATCGCGGGTTCCTACGTCGCCCAGACCGTCCGCATCATCCCCAAGGCCTTGCTTCACCTCCCCGACATTGCCTTCTCAACGCAGGACACGATCACCGTCCTCACCGCCTTCCTGATCGCCTGTGCCGCAACCTTTGCCGCAAACGGCCTGTTGAACGGCTGGGAGGTGTTCGGCTCGGCCCGCCGCGCAGCCAAGGAAATCTATGCGCTTTTGACCGGGATTGTCGCGGCCGCGCTCTATCTGTTTTTCCTGACCGCCATCAGTTTCAGCCCGGAACTGCTGCTCGATGCATCGCTGATCGCTTTCGCCCTGTTCCTGATCAGTTTCGCCGCTTTCAAGGGCAAGGTCGGCGCACTCCTTGCCAGTGTTTTCGGTCTATTGCGCTCTCCTTGGACCTGGCCCATCCTGCTGTTTGCCATGTCGCCGATTGTCGTGGCGCGGCAGTTCACGACCGACCGGGATTTTGCCAATTGGGTCACCAATGTCCGGGTCGCGGCGAACGTCGGCAGTGATCATCGCTATACGCTGGTCAACGCGCTTGGGTCGGTCAGTTTCGAAACCCCGATCGATGCAAAATTCGCCTCTGGTGACCCGGGCCGCGTCTATGTGCTGACCCGTGGCGGCAAGCTGTTCCGCCTCGATTATCCGTCGGGTGCCAACAAGACCCTGCTGCTCGATATTGCTGCCCGGGTCGGCTATGTCGAAATGGAAAATGGTGCGCTTGGCTTCGACCTGCATCCCGGCTTTGCTACCCCGGGCAGCAAAGGTGCAGGTCAGGCCTTTGTCTATTTCACCGAATATCACCCGGATCGGCAGGTCAATCACCTGACCCGCTACACGATCATCGCTGGCAATCCGGCTGCGGTCGCCGCAACCGCCCTGCCTCTCATCACCCAGGGCCGGAACAATGACGGGTACCACAATGGCGGCTCGGTCAATTTCGGACCGGATGGCTTCCTCTATCTGTCGGTCGGGGAGATGAGCATGACCGACTGCCACCAACGCCTCGACTGCGCACTTGCGGGCGGCATATTGCGGCTGGATGTCGATCAGCGGGGCGGCACCATTTCCCGTCCGATCCAGCGCCAGCCGAAGCGCGGCCAAACCGCCAATTATTTCGTGCCCCTCGACAATCCTTACGCCAAGGACCCGGCGTCTCTCGGCGAATTCTGGGCGCACGGCCTGCGCAACCCGTTCCGGATCAGCTTCGATCCCGCCGGTGGCCAGCTATGGGCCGGGGAGGTCGGATCAACCACCTGGGAGGAGGTCAACCGCGTCGGTCGCGGCACCAACCACCAATTCCCCTTCGTCGAAGGCCGTACCACACAGCCCAACTACCCAAGACCCGCAACAGTTACCGGGCCGGAAACGCCGCCAACCCTAACCTATCGCCACACCGCCTATTTACGGTCAGTCATCGGCGGCGCTGTCTATCGCGGCAGCAAATTCGCGGACCTCAGCGGCCAATATCTGTTCGGCGACAATTATTCGGGAGAGATTATGGCAATCCCCGCCGACTCCCGCCGCACCGACCGCTGGACCGTCGTCGCCCGTGCCCAGGACGTCGCCCAGCGCGGCCTCACCAGTTTCACCGTCGCCCCGGATGGGGAAGTGCTCGTGACCGTCATGGGCGACAACGACAAGCCAACCGGCACCCTGTCAAAGCTGGTCCTGTCGGACAGTGACGCGGCAAAGGCGCAGACAGCAGCCAATCGCACCCGGGCTTCCCAGCCGAGACCGGCGATCACCGTGGCCCAAGCGCAGTCGCTTTATGCCGTCAACTGCGCCCGCTGCCACGGCATAACCGGAAAGGCGGACGGGCCGGATTCAAAGGCGCTGGGTGAATATGTGCCCGACCTCACCAACCCCAATTTCCAGACCTATTTCTCCGACGCTGCGATCATCCAGGTCATTGCCAAGGGTGGCGAAGGCATTGGCCGCAGCCCGATGATGCCCCCGTGGGAAGGTGTCCTGACCCCGGCAGAAATTGTCGCCATGAAGGACCATATCCGGCGAATGGGGAAGGCCGCGAAGTAACACGCCACTACTGCATGCCGTAATGGTCGGCGATACGGTCGAGGGCCAGTCCTAGCACGACTTTGCCGGCGCGGGTCGGCCATCCCATTGCCCGCTCGGCCTCGACCAGTCCCTCACCAGCACACACCACCCGCCACAACATGTCGGACAGGCCGGGGCCCGCTGCGGTAACCGCTGCTTCGAACCGTTGTTTGGCGGCAATCTGCGCGAGCGTCGGGTCCATCGCCGTCCCCGGTCCCCTGGCAACCTTGTTGTGCCCCGCCGCTTCCCAGCGCATCGTCACGCTCGGCCCAAGGCTCGCCATGTAATAGCTCGTACGCAATTGCTCCCCGGCGTCGAACTGACGGCGGGTGACCATCCCGCGCCGCATCAACCAGCCAAGCGGGCTTTCCGCCAGATTGACCAGAACATCGGCGGCCTCGCCGTCCACTATGGTTCGTGTCCTGCTCAATGTCTGCATGAGAATCACCTTTTGTACTGCGAATCACCTCTTGCCATATCGGCCTGCCTGTAGGACAATGAAAAAACCACATCGGTTAGGAAAAATCGACATGCTCACCCGAATCCGTGAAGTCCGCAAGGCCAGAGGGCTGGCACTGCACGAAGTGGCCACCCGGTGCAGTCCGCCAACCACCGCGCAGACCATCGGACGCTTGGAAACCGGCATGCGGACGGTGTCGGTAGGCTGGCTCAACCGCATCGCGCGGGCGCTGGAGGTAGAGGCGGCTGATCTGGTCACGCTGCCAAACCGGGTAGATGTCGCGGTTGCCGCACTGCTAACAGCGGACGGCCCGGTTGCGCCGACCCGGACCCGCGCCCTGCTGCCACCGGCCCCGACGCCGACGATGATCGGCGTCGCGGTGGAGGCTGCGCAGGGTGACTACCGTGCCGGTGACCAAGTGTGGCTCGAACGGCTGCACCCGTCGCAAGCCAGTCAGGCGCTTAACCGCGATGTGCTGGTCCCGCGTCCGGCCGGCCGCTTTGCCTTTGGCCGCCTGGTTGCGGCCGAACCGGGTGAGGACGGGGCGAAATTGCAGCTGCTGCCGCTCACGCCCGGCGCACGGCAGTTGGTGATTGCCGATGCGCCGTGGCTCGCGATGGTGCGGACGTTGGTCAGGGAACTCTGACCTCCCAGGTCGCGACCCCGGCTACCTCTGCCCGCAAAACCACCTGCCAGCCGCGTTCCCGTCCAAAAGCCGGGACGTCGGCCAACGCAGCGGGGTCATCGGTTCGCAGCTCGATACGCCCGCGAAACCCTTCCGCCTCCCGCCGCAGCCGCAGGACCGGCAGTGGGCATTTCAACCCGCGCGCGTCCACAAACTTCACAGCTTCCCTATCCATCCATTCCGCGTAGCATGCCCGACATAGCTCTGGGGAGACTGCCATGTTCAAAACCGACCTGCTCGCTGGCCAGAAAATCCTTGTGACCGGTGGCGGTACCGGCCTCGGCAAATCCATGGCCCAGCATTTCATGTCGCTCGGTGCCCATGTGGTGATCTGGGGGCGGCGCGGTCCCGTTCTCGACGAAGCCGCCGCAGAGATGCGCGAAGCAACCGGCAGCACCTGCGAAGCCATGGCGGTTGATATCCGCTCCGGAGGGGCGATTGACGAGGCGATGCAGGGCATTTTCGACAGCGGGCCGCTGACCGGCCTTGTCAACAATGCCGCCGGAAATTTCATCAGCCGCACAGAGGATCTGTCCCCGAACGCCTTCAACGCCATCGCCAGCATCGTCGCGCACGGAACCTTCAACACAACGGTCGCGGCGGGCAAGCGCTGGATCGCCGGTGGTCACAAGGGCTCGATCCTGTCGATTGTCACCACGTGGGTCTGGGTCGGCGGGCCGTTCACCGTGCCGTCGGCCATGTCCAAGGCCGGCATCGCGGCGATGACCCAAAGCCTGGCGGTCGAATGGGGTCCAAAGGGCATCCGCGCCAACGCCATTGCGCCGGGGCCATTCCCGACCAAGGGGGCCTGGGAGCGGCTGATGCCCGAGCCACTGGTCAAAAAGACCGGCGCGGGACAGGGGGCCAGCAACATCCCCATGCGCCGGATGGGCGAACATATCGAACTGGCCAATCTGGCGGCGTTCCTGATGTCCGACGGCTGCGATTATCTGACCGGTGCGGTCATTCCAATCGACGGCGGCCAATGGCTCAACAGTGGCGGCAACTTCGGGTCGCTGACTGCGCTCGATGACGGGGATTGGGAGATGATCCGGGGGGCGATCCAGTCAACCAACGCCAAGGACCGGGCCAACCGCACCACCTGACGCGGACCGCCCGCTACCGCAGCTGCAGGATTTTATAGCCCCAGCGATAGTAGAGCATGGCGTTCCACCGGTGCCCGAACACCCGCCGCTTACCGTGGCGACCCCGGACGATATAGACCCCTGATCCGTGCAGCCACATGTCGGGCAATTCCTCGACCGACTCGGCGATCATCTCGTCTTTGAGTTCACTCGGATAGCGACGCGGTGCGCCGCTGTGACGCGGTGCCATGCCACTCCCGGCGTTGAAACGGAGGAACAGCGCAAAGGCCGCGAACAGGCTGACAAGCATCATGAAACTCGCAAGCCAGGGCAGCCAGCTATTCTGCCGTTCGGCTGGCCCGACCGAGGAGATGGCTACCGGCCCCGCACGCTTCACATCCTCAACCGGGATTTTGTCGTCGCCCGGCCGGCCACCACTGCGCAGCTTCTTCGGACTGTCGCCGTTGATGCTTTCCCCGTTGCCGTTGAAAATCTCACCGTCATTCGGACCCATCGCCGGGACGCGACCGTCGCCACCATCGATCAGCATCCGGCCAAGTTCATCAACCGTCAGGATATACAGAGGTCGCTTGCCGCACCGCACCTTGTGGGTCAGCAATTTGCTTTTTGGTCCAACCCGCTGAAACTCGGTCACATTCAGGCAGATGCCACCCACACTGTTGATCGCATCCCGCATGAACGCGCCGGAAATTTTCGGATCGCCCTCGGTCAGCGCCCGGTACACCTGCGCGCCGAATTTGCTCACTGGTTCGATTGGCCGACCGACGCTTCCCGAAACCGGTGCGGCGGCCTCCCCCGTTGTCGCGGATGTGGCAGGATTCGCTGCGGCACTTTTCAGCGCCGCGTCATGATATTCGTCGGGTTTCAGCGGAGCAGACGACAGCCGCCGATCCTCGGCCCCTGCCGCTGCCGCCTGCAATGCCAGACAGGCAAGCGCCCCGGCTTTGATCAATCGTCCATGCCACCGCATCGCGACTGCCTACCGCAGTCCTCCGGCGATGTCAGCGCTGATTTGCGGGCTATGCCGCCTGACACCCCCTTGCGGGGCTTGATTTGAAGAAATGGTGCTGCCGGGGAGGATTGAACTCCCGACCTCAGCCTTACCAAGGATGCGCTCTACCACTGAGCTACGGCAGCATGTCGACGAGGTCGCGGCGCTATGCCCGTGGGGGGATTGGCTTGTCAAGCAAAGCGGACCGGCTATTCTTGCCGCATGGCCAAAGCTGCTGACCCCGACAAAGCCGAACGTCTGGCTGCCGCCCTCCGTGCCAACCTGCAACGCCGCAAGGCGCGCGACCGGGCGCAGGAGCCGGATACGAGCAATACTACCCCCCCGACGCCAGCGCCGCCTCCACTGCGGCCGTGACGGCTGTGTCCTGCGGGGCGACCTTTGATCCGAAGGCGGTAATCAACTCACCATTCTTGCCAACCAGATATTTGTGGAAGTTCCAGGTCGGGGCCTTGTCACTGCCTAGCGTTGCCGCCGCCCATTTGTAGAACGGAGCCGCATCTTTGCCTTTGACATGCTGTTTCTCGGTCATCGGGAAGCGGATGCCGAATTTGGATTCACAGAATTCCTTGATCTCGCCGTTGGACTTATACTCCTGGCCAAGAAAATCCCCGGACGGCACTCCGATCAGAACGAACCCTTTGTCCTTGTAGTCGGCGTAAAGCTTTTGCAGCCCTTCATACTGGGGGGTGTATCCGCAAAATGACGCGGTGTTCACCACCAGCAGTACCTTACCCTTATACTGGGCAAACGGCATCGGCTTGCCGTCGATGGTGGTCATCTGAATATCATGGGCCGACGTCACCGGTGCCGCCGGAGCCGCCGCCACCAGCATCACGGCAATTGTCGTTACGCTGAAAAAATGCCGCAACATTGGGACTCTCCTTCGTGGTCTTGAGACAGTCTACGGCGTCCGCTGACCACCGGCAATCATGCACGCGGCGCATTTGTAATGATTTATACCAACCGGTTGGTATGTTTCACCCATGACCGCGAGTCGCAGCTTCCGCCTGCCCCCCGTCACTGCACGGGACAAACTGCTCGAAGCGGCGGTGAAGCTGATTCGCTCGCAGGGCTTCTCGGCAACGTCGGTTGACGATCTGTGCCGCGAGGCCGGGGTCACCAAAGGCGCGTTTTTCCATCATTTTGCCTCCAAGGAAGCTTTGGGGGTGGCAACCGCCGACTATTGGTCGACATCGACAGGCCAGTTCTTCGATGCCGCCCCCTATCATGCCCACGAAGACCCGCTGGACCGCATCTTGGGCTATCTCGATTTTCGCCTCGCCCTGATCGATGGCGCGCCCGAGCAGTTCAGCTGCGTCGCCGGAACAATGGTGCAGGAGGCCTTCCTCTCAAGCCCGCCGATCCGCGAGGCCTGCAACGCCAGCATCTCCGGCAATGCCGGAGAGCTCGTTGCCGACATCGACAGCGCAGCGACCCGTCACGCGATTGCAAACATCTATGCCGAGAGTTTGGCGCTGCATGTTCAGGTCGTGCTGCAGGGTGCGTTCATCCTGTCAAAGGCCAAAGGCGGCCCCGCCGTCGCCCGTGATTCCATCATCCATTTGAAACGCTATGTCTGTTTGTTGTTTGGGAAAGAGAAAACGCCATGACCGCTACCGCCGAGAATGGCTGGGAACTCTCCGTCACCCGCTACATCGCCGCACCGCCAGAACAGGTCTGGCAGGTGATGACCGAGCGCCTAGTCGAATGGTGGTGCCCACTGCCATGGCGGGCCGAAATCGTCGAACAGGATTGGCGCGCGGGCGGTCGCTCGGCAATGGTCTTCAAAGGCCCCAATGGCGAGGAAATGCCGCAGAACGGCATGTTTCTTGAGGTCACCCCCGGCGTGCGTTTCGTCTCGACCGATGCGGTGCAGGGTGACCACATGCCATCCGACCCTTTCATGATCGGCATCTGGGAAATCAAACCCGAAGGCGACGGCACCCGCTACACCGGTCGCGCCCGTCACTGGACCGAAGAGAAATGCAAAACCCACATCGATATGGGCTTTGAAGGCGGCTGGGGCGCAGCCGCTGATCAGCTGGCCACACTGTGCGAGGGAGGGGCGCTATGACCGGGGTCATTTCAGTGAACCCATCGAACTAGGGAGAGGGACTATGAGCTACATCGACGGTTTCGTGATCGCCTGTCCGGAGGCGAACAGGCAGAAGTTCATTGACCATGCCAGACTGGCTGACCCGATGTTCATCGAAATGGGCGCGATCCGGGTGGTTGAATGCTGGGGTGATGACGTCCCCGACGGCACGACCACCGATTTCCGCATGGCCGTGAAGGCCGAGGCTGGCGAAGCGGTGCTGTTTAGTTGGATCGAATGGCCAGACAAGGCCACGCGCGACAAGGCCTATGCCCTGATGATGTCCCCCGATTTCAAGGATCCAAGAATGGACCCGGCAACTAACCCAATGCCGTTTGACGGCAAACGGATGATTTTCGGTGGTTTCGTCCCCGTGGTTTCGGTGGAGAAATGACATGACCAACAAGCATGGTGATTTCGTCTGGTATGAACTGATGGTCCCGGATGCTGATGCCGCCGCCATATTCTATGGCGCGGTTCTTGGTTGGACCTGCAAGAAAACGGACAGCAGCGGGGCACCGGGCTACCGGGAATGGTGGATGGGCGAGACACCGATTGGTGGCCTCCTGCCGCTCAGCGACGACATGATCGCGGGCGGCGCACACCCGTCATGGCTCGGTTATGTGCATGTCGATGACGTCGAAGCCCAGGCGGACCGGCTGACGGCGGCTGGTGCCACGATCATGATGGGGCCGCTCGACATCCCCGGCGTTGGCCGGTTCGTGATGATTGTCGATCCGCAAGGCGTGCCGCTCTACGCGATGACCGACAGCAGCGGTGAAACCAGCACAGCCTTCGGCAAATATGTGCCCCAGATCGGTCATTGCGCCTGGAACGAACTATCGACCAGCGACCCGGCTGCAGCCTGGGAATTCTATGGCGATCAATTCGGCTGGACCAAGGACGGCGAACTCGACATGGGCCCGATGGGCAAATATGAATTCATCAAGAGCGATGTCGCAATTGGCGCGATCATGCCCAAAATGCCCGACATGCCGGTTTCGATGTGGACCTATTATTTCCGCGTCCCCGACATTGATGCGGCGGTTGCAACGGTAAAGGCAAATGGCGGAACCATCCTTGTCGACGCCATGGAAATCCCGGGTGGCGAATATAGCCTCAACGTCCTCGACCCGCAGGGTGCCGCCTTCGGGTTGGTCGGGCCGCGTCGCCGTTAAACCCGCAGCAGGGAAGAACCGGACATGACGCTCGAGTATTTCGGCCATCCTTTCTCATCCTACACCTGGAAGGGGGAGATCGCGCTGATCGAAAAACGGGCCGATTATGTGTTTCGCCCGATCAACGGAGACGAGCACCCGGACAATGTCGCAGCGCTCCGGGCGATCTGGCCGCTGGCGAAGTTTCCGGTCCTGAAGCACGGCGAACACGGTCTTTTCGAAGCCTCGATCATCGTGGAATATGTCGATTGGCTTTACCCGGTTCTCCCGCAGCTCATTCCGGCAGAAGCCGACGCCGCCCTTGACGTCCGGCTGCTCGACCGGGTGTTTGACAATCACGTCATGACCCCCGTGCAGGCGATCGTTTCGGAGCATTTGCCCTTCATCACCGAAACACCGGACAAGGCCCGGATAGCGCGCGCCAGGGACGCCCTCGACGCGATTTATGGATGGCTCGATACACGGTTGGGTGCGCAGGAATGGGCGACGCCCCACGGCTTCACGCTCGCCGATTGTGCCGCCGCACCGGCCTTGTTCTACGCGGACTGGGTCCACGAATTCGACCCGCGCTACACAAATCTCAGGGCTTATCGTGCCCGGCTGTTGACGCGCCCATCCGTGGTCCAGTGCGTCGAAGCTGCCCGCCCTTACCGGCATTTCTTTCCGCTCGGCGCGCCCGACCGAGACTGAAGCCCGTTTCACCGACACGTCACAAATAAATAATCTACACGCCTGCATCTGACAGATTGTCGCACCCGTAGCTGGGCCGTCGCCGATGTTGGCGTCTCAGGAGACTTTCAATGAACCGTATGTTGCGTAACGTGCTCTCGGGCGCGGTGGTTGCTTTTGCGTTTGCCGCAATGCCGGCCTCTGCCCAGATGATGAACAAGGAAAAGACCGTTCAGGTCGGCGGCGCTGCAATGTTCCCGTCCAAGAACATCATCCAGAATGCCGTCAATTCCAAGGATCACACCACGCTGGTCGCCGCCGTCAAGGCCGCCGGTCTGGTCGACACCCTGTCGAGCCCGGGGCCGTTCACGGTGTTCGCGCCGACCAACGCCGCCTTTGCCGCGCTGCCGGCTGGTACCGTCCCGACCCTGCTCAAGCCGGAGAACAAGGGTCAGCTGACCTCGGTCCTCACCTATCATGTCGTGCCCGGCAAACTGGGTGCGAAGGAACTTTGGGCCAAGGTCAAGGCCGGTGGCGGTAAAGCCACTCTCGCCACCGCGCAGGGCGGTCAGCTGACGGTTGCCGCCAAGGGCAGCAAGCTCGTCGTTTCCGGAATGGGCGGCGGCATGGGTCAGGTGACCATCGCCGACGTCAATCAGTCCAACGGCGTGATCCACGTTATCAACGGCGTGATCCTGCCGAAATAAACAGTGCGCGCATCCGGTGCCCCGCCGGATGCGTAGCTGTCGATGTAACCCGCGTTGCTTTGCTTCTGGCTGCTGCAAGACCCCACCCACAGCAGCCTGCCCCCGCCCTGGAAGCCTCGTCCCCCGAGGTTTCCAGGGCTTCTTTATTTCTGGCGCTGATCACGCTTCGAAGCTTCGGCGTCCGCCCCACACTTCCTGACCCATGCCGAAGGCCGTACAAGCGGCGGGATCAACAAAACGGGCACCGCGTGCCCGCCGGGGCAGGAAAGCCGCAACATGGGTGACGAACCAATCCGGATCGACCGCGACGGCACCGTTGCAACCATCACGCTCGACCGGGCCGAGAAGCGCAATGCCCTGACCCCGGCGATGCTGCTGTCGCTGCGTGCAGTGGCCGAAGGCTTGCGCGACGAGCCCGAAATCCGCGCTGTCATCATTCGCGGCGAGGGTCCGCATTTCAGCGTTGGAGCCGACATCAGCCAGATGGGGGACCGCCCCCAGCAGACCGTCCATCTGCGCCGCTCGGCAGAAGCCGGGGCGCTGTTGATGCGCGCCATCCGTGAAATCAGCCAGCCAACCGTCTGCGCCATTCAAGGCATCGCAACCGGCGGGGCCGCCTGCATCGCCACCGCCTGCGACTTCCGGATCGGCACGCCAACCACCCGGATTGGCTATGGCGAGGTCAAGCTTGGCATCAACCTGATGTGGCACGCCCTGCCCCTCGCCATCCAGACAGTGGGCCTGTCACGGGCAAAGCAGATGGTGATGACCGGCGAACTGTTCGACGCCACAACCATGCTCGACTGGGGCTTCCTCGACCGCATCGTCGCGCCCGACAAACTCCTCGCTGAGGCAAGGACCCTCGCCCGTCACTATGCCGCACTGCCACCGGTCGCTGTGCAGATGATCAAACGCAGCGCCAACGCCTATGCCGGCGCGCTCGACCAAGCCATCATGCACGCCGACGCCGACCAATGGCTCCTCGCCACCCGCACCGCCGACTTCAAGGAAGGCGTAGCGGCCTTCTTCGAAAAACGCGTGTCGAAATATACCGGCGATTGACAGGAAAAATGTACACCACCATTCCCGTCACGCCGGATGAACAACCTCCTGAAACCTCACAGCTAGCGTCTGCGACGCCCCCATTCGGCCTCTCCCCGCCATCACGAAGACATCCTTTGAGAGTCCAGCCCCAATGTCCGAAAGCCTTGCTCTTTCGTCCTTTCAGCATTTGCAGGGGACGCTCTTTTGGCAGACCTCACCGGACGGACAGATCGCCAAGCTTCGGCTGGTTACCCGAACGATTCCGCGCCGGTCCTGGGTGTATCGCCGCAAACAGTCACAAACCCGTGCCCGCCCCAACGCGACCACGTCTGAGCAACCGCGCATCTAACCGATCTGGTTGTGAATGTCAAGAACAAAATAAGAACATGGAGAAAATCGGATACGACCAAACAGCTAAAGGAACCGTGCAACCACGTCGCGGTAGCTGCGGCTGACTTTGATGGTGGCGCCGCTGCCGAGCACCAGGAAGCATTCGCCGTTGGTGTGGGGTTTCACCTGCTTCACATTGTCGAGGTTGACGATTGTCGAGCGGTGGACGCGCTGGAACTTGCGTGGGTCGAGGCGTTTTTCCAGGTCCTTCATGGTTTCCCGGAGGATCATCGTGTCGTCGCCGGTGTAGATGCACATATAGTCACCGGCTGCGTCGATACGCTCGATGGTATCGACATCAACCCGGAATATCTGGCCCCGATCCTTGATATTGAGCAGCTTTTCAAAACGGGCAGCGGAATGCTCGATGGCGTCGGGCGCATCGGTCACGGTGTCGGGTGCGACTTCGGCGAGCAGTTCCTTCAGCCGTTCGCTTTCGATCGCGGCATTTTTCTCCGACAGCCGCTGCCGCACCCGCTCCATCGTGGCGGCCAGTCGTTCCTCCTCGACCGGCTTCATCAGATAGTCGACGGCCTGCGCCTCAAAGGCCTTCAGCGCGAATTCATTGAAGGCGGTGACGAACACGAACAGCGGTGGCTCGATATCCATGAGACCTGAGATGACCGAAAATCCGTCAAAGCCCGGCATTTGGATGTCGAGGAACACCAGATCGGGTTTGTGGGTCTTGATGGCGCGGATCGCCTCCCGCCCGTTGGCGCAGCGTTCGATAATCTCGACGTCGCCAAAGGCCTGCAGCCGCAGCTCCAGCCCCTGGATCGCCAGCGGCTCGTCATCGACAAGGATGGTGCGGATCGTCATGGCGCGGCGTCCCTCTGACTGGCAGTCAGCCCTTGAAACGGAATATCAATCGTCACGATCAACCCTTGTGGCACATTGGGGCTGAGTTCAAACCGGTGATCCGGACCATAAGCCTGGGCCAGCCGGTCCCGGATATTGGCCAAACCGACACCCGATGATGAATTGGGTCTTGCCGGGCCATCCGACAAGCCCGGGCCGCTGTCGGCGACCGTGATCACCAACCGGTCTGCCGCCAACCGGGCATCAAGGATGATCTCCGCCCCGTCTTCCTGCGTCGTTACCGCATATTTGACGGCGTTTTCCACCAGCGGCTGGAGCAGCAGCGACGGCAGCTGGCCGGTCATGGCGCGCGGCTCCACATCAACCGTGAACCGCAACCGCTCCTCAAACCGCATCCGCTCGATATCGAGATAGAGCTTCAGCGCTTCGACCTCCTGCGCCATCGAGACCATCTGCGTCGGCTCATTGACCAGACTGTAGCGCAGGAAGCTGGACAGGCGGCTGAGCATCGCATTGGCCCGGTCTGTCTGTTTCAACAGTACGAGGGTTGAGATGCTGTTGAGGGTGTTGAACAGGAAATGCGGATTGATCTGATAGCGCAGCATCGCCAGTTGCGCCGCGTTCGCCTGCGCCGCGACCTTCAGCATCCGTTCCGACTGCGCGGCGAGCAGCAGATAATAGTTGATCCCGAAATACAGGCCGGTCCAGGACCCGAGCACCGACAGGTCGAGCAGGATGGCACCCAGGAATTCAATGCCCTGTGGCCGCCAGCCGGGTTCATAAAAGGTTGCATGCGCCCAGACTTCGATCACCGAGAATAAGGCCGAGGCAAAGATGATGATCAGCGGGGTCAGGGTCCACATATAGACCGGCTTCATCCGGATGATCCGCCGATAGGCCGCGGCCATCAGCAGGGTCAGCGAAAATCCGGTCGCGGTGACGATGATCGTCGGCAGGATGAAGGTCAGGCCCATGCGGTTGGCCAGCCCGCCGAGCGCCCGCAGCACGAAATAGCCGCCCCAGCCGCCACTCTGCATCAGCCAGAAGGCACGGTTCTTGTCGGAGAAGAACGTTTGGGAACGGAGGCCGGTGAGCGCCATGATCGAGGTATTTAGCACCGCAGCGAGGGGGAGGCTACCGCCTCCCGTCGGACCAAACCTCAGTCTTCGGCGGCGATGGTCACCTTTAGACCGTCGAGGGCTGCGGACATTTCGATCTGGCAGGCCAACCGGGAGGTTGGGGCGCGGTGATCGCTGCTGTCGAGTAAATCATCTTCATCGCTGTTCGGCGCACCCGTGACGCCGAACCAGTCGGCATCAACGAGGACATGGCAGGTGGCGCAGGAACAGCTGCCGCCGCACAGTGCCAGCAATTCGTCGAACCCGGCATCCTTGATGTTTTCCATCACGGACAGCCCGGCTTTGGCATCAATGGTTTTCTCGACGCCGGCGCGGCTGACGATGGTGAGTGCTGGCATCTTGGCTCCTGTCGACGAAGGGGTCGCTTGGGCCTAATAAACGCCAGTGCAATCGAATCAAGCCAAGCCTGACTGATGGGTCTGTCCGCCACACGGTTGAAGGCCGGACTGGACGCCATCGCCGCGCTGGAACCGCGCGTCGCGGCGGCGGTGGCGCGGATCGGTTACCCGGAACCACGGTTGCGGGCGACAGGCTATGCCACGCTGGCGCGGACCATCGTCGGGCAGCAGGTCTCCACCAAAGCTGCCGATGCGGTCTGGGCAAAATTCGGCGGCATTTCCGGGGACCCGGAGAATCCGGCGGCGCTGCTCGCTCTGTCGGACGAGGAATTGCGCGGCGCTGGCCTGTCGCGCCAGAAGGCGGGCTATCTCCGCAGCCTTGCCGAGTTGACCGTGAGCGGCACGCTCGATTTCGCCAATTTGCCCACCGATGACGACGAGGCCGTGGCGCTGCTGACCAGCGTCAAAGGTATCGGGCGCTGGTCCGCCGAGGTCTATCTGCTGTTTGCTGAGGGGCGCGGCGATATCTGGCCGGCCGGGGATTTGGCGGTGCAGATTGAAATGGGCCGGATCCTGCAATTGGACGGCAAGCCAAGCGAGAAACGAACCCGCGACCTCGCCGAACCCTGGCGACCGCACCGGGGTGCGGCGGCGGTGTTCCTGTGGCACCATTACAATACCAGTGTGATTTAGGACGGCACCGCGAACCGCAGCAATCCGGAGTCGGTGGCGACCAGCGCCGCTGCACCTTCGCCGACCGCGGCCCTGATCGCCGGGTCGGTGATATCCAGACCTCCTGTTAAGGCGCCGAAAGCGGGCAGGACCAGCTTTGTCTTGGTGACCAGAAAACACCGGCGCGTGATCGTGCGACCACGGGTCTTGACGCTGATCTTCGGATGAAAATGCCCGGATAGCTCCGGACGCAAGTCGCTGGGCACCGCTTCATGGCGGAGGATCAGGCCATCGATTTCGGCTTCCGGGACGATATGTCCACCGACGCTGTCCAGCGCCATGTCATGGTTGCCGGTCACCCAAGTCCAGTCGAGCCGGGTCGTCAGTTGATCCAGCAGCGCCCGGGCTTCGGCGGGCATCCGCGCCACGCCGCTGCTGTCGTGAAAGCTGTCCCCGAGGCACCAGAGTTCGGTGGCATCCACCCCTGCGACGCAATCGGTCAAGCGGCGCAGCGTCTCCATACTGTCGTAAGGCGGAAGAAACTGGCCAGCACGGGCAAACCAGCTGGCCTTTTCAAAATGCAGATCGGCCACCAGTAGCGCCTGCCGCTTTGGCCACCACAAGGCACCCGCTGGAAGCGGGACCAGGTCGTGGCCACCGAATGAAACGGAAGGGGAACGCATGCGCTGGATTTAGCGGAGCGGGTGCGCGACGGAAAGGGCTTCAATTGCGGCGGCCCCACCCCAACCATCCCCTGGAAACGGGGGAGGGAGTTTGACGTTCTTTCCCCTCCCCTGCTTCCAGGGGAGGGTCAGGGTGGGGTGTCTTCTACCTGCCACCCATCGCAATCGCTGCCAGCGCATCCGCCTCCACCAGCATCGCCTCTTCGGCCAGTCCTTGCGCGGTTTGCTCCCGCCCGATCATCACCAGCACCGGCACCGCCAGCGGGGAGACTTGATCGAGCGGTTGATGGACGATGGTCCCCACCGCCCGGTCAAGCAGGGCCGCCAGTCGGCCGACATCGGTCAGCCGGGTCCGGGCATCGGCCCAGGCGGCGCGGAGCAGCATATGGTCCGGCTCATAGCGTTGCAGGACATCATAGATCAGATCGGTGGAGAAGGTGACCTGCCGCCCGCTTTTCCGCTGGCCCGGTTGTTGCCGCTCGATCAGGCCGCCGATGACTGCCACCTCCCGAAAGGCCCGTTTCAGCAGGTGGGAATTTGACACCCATTCGACAAATTCGGTTTCCAGTATGTCGGTGGAAAACAGGCTGGCGGGGTCGCTCACCGGGTCGAGCGAATAACAGGCGAGTGCATAATCATTGGCGACAAAGCCGAGCGGTTTCAGCCCCGCCGTTTCCATCCGCCGGGTCAGCAGCATGCCGAGCGACTGATGGGCATTCCAACCTTCAAAACCGTAGACGACCATGTAATGCCGCCCCTCGTGCGGGAAGGTTTCGACCAGAAGCTCGCCCGGTTCAGGCAGGCGGGAACAGCGCTGCTGGACCTGCAGCCAGTCGCGGATCTGGTCTGGAAAGCGCGCCCAATCGGCGGGTGTTGCCAAGAACGCGCGGACGCGGTCGGCTAGATGGGTGGTGAGCGGCAACCGCGCGCCCATATAGCTTGGGATCATCGCCGATTTGGCGGTCGCCCTGACGATGAGGTCGGTGCCGTCGAGCCGGTCGACCTCCACCGCCATGCCGGCGAAATGGAACCTGTCGCCGTTGGACAGGGTGGAGGCAAAATATTCCTCAACCGTTCCCAGGGTGCGGCCATTTTTGAACCGCACTTTCACCATTGCGGCTTCGACGATGATCCCGGCGTTCAGCCGGTGCTGCGCCATGAATTTGGGATGGCTGACCCGCCAGATGCCGCCGTCTTCGCGGACCAGCCGCCTGTATTTGTCATAGGCCTTCAGGGCATAGCCCCCGGTTGCGACAAAGTTCAGCGTTCGGTCGAACAGGTCGCGGCTGAGACCGGCATAGGGAGCACTCGACCGCACTTCCCGGTACATGGTGTCTTCCGCAAACGGGGCAGCGCAGGCGCAGGCCATCAGATGCTGCGCCAGCACATCGAGAGCACCGGGCCGGAAATTCTCGGCATCCAGTTCACCGGCAGCAACGGCATCAAGCGCGGCCTGCGCCTCCAGATATTCAAACCGGTTGCCGGGAGCGATCAGCGCCCGCGACGGCTCGTCAAGCCGGTGATTGGCCCGCCCGATCCGCTGTAACAGCCGCGATGACCCCTTTGGCGCCCCCATCTGGATGACCAGATCGATATCGCCCCAGTCCACCCCGAGGTCGAGGCTGGCGGTGCAGACCAGCGCCCGCAGCCGCCCCTCGGCCATCGCCCCTTCGATCTTCCGCCGCGCCTCCACCGACAGGGAGCCGTGGTGGATGCCAATTGGCAGCCTCTCCTCATTGGCGGTCCACAGGTCTTGAAAGATCAGTTCGGCAAGGCCCCGGGTATTGCAGAAGACCAGCGTTGTCCGGTGGGCCTTGATCAGGTCATAGACCTCCCGCACCGCATGGCGACCGCTGTGGCCGGACCAGGGAATGCGGCCATCCGGGTTCAATATGCCAATCTCCGGCGCGGCCCCCGGGTCGCCGAGCACCAACCGCACCGCGCCCGCATCGGCGTCAGGGGCGATCCAGCCCTGAACGGCCTCCGGATCGCCGATGGTCGCGGACAGCCCGACCCGGCGCAGATTGGGTGCCAGCTGCTGCAGGCGGGCAAGGGCGAGGGACAGCAGATCGCCGCGCTTGCCAGCAGCGAACGCATGCACCTCATCAATCACCACGGTCCTGACCGAGGCGAGCAACCGGTCGGCATCCGGATAGGAAATCAGCAGGGACAGCGATTCCGGTGTGGTCAGCAGGATATGCGGTGGCCGGACCCGCTGCCGCGCCTTCCGGTCCGATGGTGTGTCGCCGGTGCGGGTTTCGATCCGGATCGGCAATCCCATTTCCGCCACCGGGCCGAGCAGGTTGCGCTGCACGTCGACGGCCAGCGCCTTTAGCGGCGATACATAGAGGGTGTGCAGTCCGTCATGATCGGGGTTGGCGATCAGGTCGGCCAGCACCGGCAGAAATCCGGCCAGGGTCTTGCCCGCCCCAGTGGCGGCAATCAGCAGCGCATGGTCACCGGCACCTGCCGCTGCCAGCATTTCCTGCTGATGGCGGCGCAGCGCCCAACCTTTGGCGACGAGCCAGGCGTCGATTGCGGCGGGGAGGAGCGGGGCGTGCGGCACGGCGCAAACCTTACAGCAAGCCGGGCCCACGTCATCCCGTTGGCGAACCGGACAGCGGCAATTTGGCGGGGTTTTTCGCTCCGCCTTGTTGCGGCGCACCAATTCGACTATAGGCACCGCCGACAGCCGGGGCCGCACCCGGCTCTTTTCATTTTACGCAACAGGCCGACCCGCAATGCAGCTTCGCAATATCGCCATAATCGCGCACGTCGATCACGGCAAAACCACCCTGGTCGACCAGCTGTTCCGCCAGTCTGGCACCTTCCGTGACAACCAGCGCATTGCCGAGCGGGCGATGGATTCGAACGACCTCGAAAAAGAGCGCGGCATCACGATTCTGGCCAAATGCACGTCGATTGAGTGGCACGGCACCCGGATCAACATTGTCGATACCCCCGGCCACGCCGATTTCGGTGGCGAAGTGGAGCGGATCCTGTCGATGGTCGATGGCGTGATCCTGCTCGTCGATGCCGCAGAAGGCGCGATGCCGCAGACCAAGTTCGTCACCGGGAAGGCTCTGGCACTCGGGCTGCGCCCGATCGTCGTCGTCAACAAGATCGACCGTCAGGATGCCCGGGCGCAGGAAGTGCTCGACGAGGTGTTCGACCTGTTCGTCAGCCTGGAGGCGTCGGATGAGCAGCTGGACTTCCCGGTGCTGTTCGCCTCGGGCCGCAACGGCTATGCCGGGGACAATCCCGATGTCCGGTCCGGCGACCTGTCGCCAATGTTCCAGACCATCGTCGATCATGTGCCCGCTCCCAGCGCCGATCCCGATGGTCCGTTCAAATTCCTTGTGACCCTGCTCGACCGCGATAACTTCCTCGGCCGCATCCTGACCGGACTGATCTTCTCCGGCTCGATCAAGCTCAACGCCCCGATCCACGCGCTCGACCCGGACGGCAAGATTGTCGAACAGGGTCGCGCCTCCAAAATCCTTGCCTTTCGGGGTCTCGAGCGTGTTCCCGTGGAGGAAGCCGGCGCCGGTGACATCATCTCGATTGCCGGTCTGACCAACGCCACGGTCGCCAACACCATCTGCGACCCCGGCGTCACCGAACCACTGCATGCCCAGCCGATTGACCCGCCGACGCTCAGCATGCGTTTTGCCGTCAACGATTCGCCCTTTGCCGGACGCGAAGGCACCAAGGTCACCAGCCGGATGATCCGCGACCGCCTGTTCCGCGAAGCCGAGTCGAACGTCGCCATCAAGGTCACCGAAAGCGCCGACAAGGACAGTTTCGAAGTCGCCGGCCGCGGCGAGCTGCAGCTGGGCGTGCTCATCGAAACCATGCGCCGTGAAGGCTTTGAGCTTGGCATCAGCCGCCCGCGCGTGCTGTTCCGCGACAACCCCGCCGGTGGCCGGGAAGAGCCGTATGAGACCGTCGTCATCGACGTGGACGAGGACTATTCCGGCACCGTCGTCGAGAAGATGGCGATCCGCAAGGCCGAGCTGACCGACATGCGCCCCAGCGGCGGCGGCAAGCAGCGGATCAGCTTCTCCGCCCCGTCACGCGGCCTCATCGGCTATCACGGCGAGTTCCTGTCCGACACCCGCGGCACCGGCATCATGAACCGCATTTATGAGAAATACGGTCCCTATAAAGGCAATATCGAGGGCCGGAAGAACGGTGTGCTGATCTCCAACGGCGGCGGCGAGGCCAATGCCTATGCGCTGAACATGCTGGAGGAACGCGGCATCCTGATGGTCGCCCCCGGGGACCCGCTGTACGAGGGCATCATCATCGGCGAGAATGCCAAGCCGGACGACCTAGAGGTCAACCCGATGAAGGCCAAGCAACTAACCAACTTCCGCGCCAGCGGCGGCAAGGACGACGCCATCCGCCTGACCCCGCCGAAGCGCCTGACGCTCGAGCAGGCGATTGCGTACATCGACGAGGACGAACTGGTCGAGGTGACGCCAAAGAGCATCCGCCTGCGGAAAACGCACCTGGATCCGCACGAGCGGAAACGGGCGAGTAGGGCGAAAGCGGCGTAGCCGCAGCGCGGCGCGGGCGCAGCGCGGGGTTTGCAACGCAAACGCCCGCTACGCCCCGACTCGCGCAAGGCCGGCCGGCGGGGCGCGAGGCCCCAGCCGAGCGAACCCGTCCGACGACGACGCAGGCTTTGCCTGCGGCGGGCAACTGCATCGAGATTTGTAATCGCCCAAACTGGGATTGCATTCGCTTGTGCATGAAGTTAGTGTCATGTGTCGCGTCAACAGGACACATGACAATGGAATCGTCTTACCTCTCGGTCGGTGCCTATGACCGGCCCCCACTGAGTGGTCCGCGTTGATTGTTAGTGCATTTGTGCCTCCATCGCCAGTGCTGGCCGGAGGTGGAGCGAAGCGGAACCGGAGGACAACGCTGGCGATGGAACCGCTTCCGGGGCCGGTGGTCGGTAGCCGAGGCT
>CALRKY020000030.1:0-34837 GCA_943368345.1 Synechococcus sp. UW140
GAATGCAAATTGCGTATCGTTCTCCGCGAGCCCATCGAATGTCGGGCGGTCGATAGCCTTCAGACTGGCGATTGCGGTTTGCATTTCAGCGTGGAGACCGGCGAAGTCGGACGGCCATGGCGACATATCGGGCGAATATGTGCCAGAGCGCACGCCCTCGATAGCCCCCACGGAATGCGCTGCGCAGGATTTCACCTGATAGCCGAGCGGCAGCATGTCGGGGGCAAGTCGCGCATCGATCAAATCGGACGCTGCCTTGCCCTTCTCGGCGCAAAACGCCTCGGCTTTGCCAAGCAAAGCATCGATAGCGCCCAGGATCTGAAGGTTGGACGGCACCACGGCATCGTAGAGTGAAAACGTCATATCTTGGCTCCTACTGGATCGCTGCTGATATGACGTTGCATCGCGGCCCGGTCCAGCGGTCAAACCAGATCACGATCCCGGGCAAGATCAGTTCCCGGTCTCGTTCGATGTCCGCTTTTAGGGCAAGGGCGGCGGAACCTCAACGACCGAGATGAAGGCGCGTTGCCATCAGCAGCCCAATCATTTGAACGACCGGTTTCGGGATATCGCCAATCGTCGCTGAACGGCGGGGATGGAGTCGAAAGCCGCCGGGCAGAAACGCGCCCAATTGCGGTCATTTAACTGCCTCCAAGTCGACGCCGAAAGCGGTAAGTCCGCTTTTCACGGCGCCGGCGGCTTTTGCGGACACCACCAATTATTGGAACGGTTCTGGGCAACTATCTTGAACTGTTGCCAGGTTCTGCGACGCTTCGACTGCATGCCGCCTGGCACCAAGCGAAACAACCGGACCATTGATGAATGTCAGTCGCAATGACATTGCGCTCGCCTAGGCTGGCGGCATGTACAGCAACAGATCAGGCCAGCGCGGCACCGAAGGCGCAAGCGGCGTGCCTCAGCCAAGCACGGCATTCGCGACCATAAACTACAGCGGCAACGCTCCGCCTGCGTACAGTGACTTCTACGTCGGGAAAATCCGATGAGCGCGCGCGATGCAGGTGCCAAGCGACGTGCCTATACGGGACCGGCGCTGTTCAGTGTCGGGTTCCGGCCGTTCTTTCTGGGCGCAACGCTGTTTGCCGGTCTGGCAGTGCTGCTGTGGCTGGGGGCGTTCGCCCATGGCGCTGCGCTCGGTCCGCAGAGCGACGCGATGTCATGGCATGCGCATGAAATGATCTTCGGCTTCATTGGCGCCGTTGTTGCGGGATTCCTGTTAACGGCAGTGCCCAACTGGACGGGGCGCGCGCCGGTAATGGGGATGCCGCTGGCGATGCTGTTCACGCTGTGGCTCGGCGGCCGTGGGATGATGCTGTTGTCGGGCACTGGTACGGCGGGCCGAATTTTTGAGAGCTTGTTTCTGGTTACGCTGGCGCTGGCGATCGGGCGCGAAGTCCTCGCCGGACGCAACTGGCGAAATCTGCCGGTCTGTGTGCTGGTGACCCTTTTCGCGCTCGCAAATATGGCATGGCACGCCGAGGCGCTGGGCCTGCTGTCGGTAGCGCCCGGGACCGGGAAGCGCATGGCGCTCGCAGTCGTCACGGTCTTGATGAGCCTTGTTGGCGGCCGTATCATCCCATCTTTCACCACCAACTGGATGAAGAAGCAGAAGCTGCGCCCAGAACCCACGCCATTCGGCTGGTTCGACCAACTGGCGCTGGTGACAACCGTCGCCGCTATGGTCATTTGGGTCGGTTGGCCGGACGCGGTTCTGGCGGGCTCGGTGCTGACTGTGGCCGCAACACTCCATTTCGTCCGCCTGCTGCGCTGGCAGGGCTGGCGCACGAGAGGCGAGCCGCTCGTCCTGATCCTGCACATCGCCTATGGCTGGATTGTCGTGGCGCTGGCGGTGCTGGCAACCAATGTCTTCGTGCCAGGGCTGTTCGCGGGAGCGAGTGCGCTCCACGCGCTGACCGCTGGCGCAATCGGCCAGCTGACACTTGCGGTGATGACCCGCGCCAGCCTTGGTCATGTCGGGCGGCCGTTGACGGCGGATCGTGCGACGGTAGCCATCTATGCGCTGGTGTTCATTGGCGCAGTGCTGCGGCTTGTGCTGCCGTTTACATCGCTGGACTATGCGCTTGGTGCGTCGATTGCCGGCACCGTCTGGGCAGCAGGTTTTCTGCTATTTGCGGCGCACTATGGACCCGTGTTAGTGGGCCGGCGGCCACCGACGCGACCGGCAAGCAGCTGACGCACACCGATCAGAAGGCATAGTCGACCGAGACCCACAGCTTCTTCGTGTCGGTGGCGAAGCTGTCGGCGTTATAGTCGGCAAAGGCGAGGGTGAAGACGTATTTCTGGAACTTGGCGAGCAGTTGCAGGTCGATTTCGCTGCCATAGTGCAGCCCGGCGCGGTCCGACTTGAAGTCGTGATAAACCGCGAGCGCGCCGACGCTGGCGAACGGCCCGACCGACTTCGCGGTGTAGCCCGCCGAGCCGTAAAGATCGCGTACGCCGTTGCCCGGCGTCGTCAGGAACTTGTCGGCCCAGCCCTGGAACTTGTGCAGCGTCGCGAGCGGCGTCTGGAACGAGGTGAACGCCTTGCCACTGCTCGACCCCAGCACTTCATAGCCCGCGCCGACGCCGACGCCACCGAACGCCAGCGCGCCATCGGCAAGGTAATAGTCGGCGTCATAGTTGAACGGGTTGTCGAACGCCTGCTGCTGGTGCGCGTAGGATAACGCGTAAACGGCGCTCGTAGTCTTGCTGAACGCATATTTGCCGGCAAAGCGCGCGCCGTAGGTGATGCTGGAAAATTGCAGCCGCGTCGGCGCGTCCTGATCGACCCAGTAACCGAATCCGGTCAGCGTACCGACCGGCGTCGTATAGGCGACATTGGCGAAGACGTTGTTGCCGTTGATGTGCGCGATGGTCGAATCGACCCCGAAGATCGTGTTGTCGTTCCACGCATAGGTCAGGTCGATCTTGAGGTTCTTGACCGGCGCGGTTTCGACGCGCGCTGCGTCCAAGGTCTGCTCGGACTGGCGGAAGCCGACGGCGCCGACGAAGCGCTGGTCATCGAGGTTGATGCGCTGGCGCCCGGCGGTTAGCGTCGTATTGGCAATCGACTTGTTCTGGATCTGCAGCCGGTTGATTTCGATGTTCTGCGGATCGGGCACCACCGGATAGAGCAATTTGCCGTTGGTGGTGCTGTTATAGTCGTTGACGAGGCCCAGTACGGCTTCGGCTTCGACAATGATCCGCGTCATCGGCGCAACGCGCAGATCACCACCGGCGCGCACGCGCATGGTCAGGCCATCAGCGTTATTGGCAAAACCCATCTGGTCGACGCCTTCATAGCGCAGCCGCATGTCGATCAGCGGCTTGAACAGCGGCTCAGTTGCCGCCTTCGCGACCATGGGATCAGCGGCGGGTTTGGTGGCGGGCGCAGCTTGCACGGCGCTGGCAGCGATCCCAAATGCCACCACCAACCCGAAACCGGCACTTCTGCGCACTTGGACTGACGTGCGGCGGATAATGCTCATTAATTCTCACCCTCAAAAGTGGGGACGGCGTCGTCGGTCAACGTGACGCTAGGCAAGCATGGCTGCCGGCCGAGGTTGGCGGCCAGTTGGCGAAGGTCTGCGGGCTTCAGCCGCAGTCGGGCAATGGGCAGCACGACAGCGTTTTCCAATGCAATGGTACGGAGCTTGCGCGCGACAAATCGTTCGACCAGTGTGGCAAGCGTCACTCTGTCGGCGGTGGACTCGACATAGGCACACAGCGCGGCACCGAGCTCTAGATGAAGCGCTCGGTCGGTATCATGATCGCTCGCCAGAATGCCGAGGATGCGCGAAAAATCATCCTCGGGCTCGGCGCGTCGGCGCAGTAACTTGAACAGCAGCTTTTCGGCGCCTTCGAGGCGTTGGAAGTCCTCGGCAAGATCGATTGCCAGCGCCTTAAGCGCCGGTGCCAAAACATCCGGCGCTTGGGTGGCGGCCGTCAGCTCCGCACAAAACCGTCGCTGACGGCGATTCGCTGCGTAAAAATAGCCAAGTGGCATATCCGGTCGCGACTTCGCCAGCGTTGCGCCCGTTGGTGCGGCGCCACCCATCATGGCCGCAGTGGTTGAGCCAGCTGCCAGCGAACGATGACACCGAGCGCCGCAATTGCAGGATCCGCAGCATCGCGCGCGGCGGAGATCAGGTGTGACCAGTCGGCGTCTTCGGCATCGATCCCGAAGTTTGCAACCGCACGCCTGACGAAGCTGGCTGGGTGTTCGTCGGCGGCGCTTTGGCCGGAGATGCGCGCGGCAAGTGCCGGATCGGCTCGCACCAGCCACAGCGTGAACGCGCCAGCTTCGCGCCGCGCGCCAGCCAGCAGATCGCCCAGTGTCAGCCTGTCAATGGCTTGGGTACCGGCAGTCATACTGCTTGAGCCTCTAGCACCAACCCCTCGATCTTTGCGGCGCGCGCCAGCCCGGCGACATAGCGCGCGGCGGCGGTCGTCCAGGCGCGCGCGGCCAGCCGGTCGCGGATGCGGACTTCGACCGCTTCGAACGGCACAACCTGCGGCGCTATACGGTGATCAAGTCGCATGACATGGACGCCAAAGCTGCTCACCACTGGCATCGCGGCAGTATGTCCGGGTGACAACGCCACCAACGCCACCTCTACTTCGGGGGCAAGATCACCGGGCCGAACCTGACCCAACGCGCCGCCGAGCGCGCCCGAGGGACATGCCGAGGCCGCCCGTGCAAGCGTGCGGAATGCCGCCTCGCTGTTGCCGAGCTCAGCGATCGCGGCGACAGCGCGCGCCGTTGCCGCGTCGATGTCAGGCTCGGACGCGAACAGGATATGGCTGGCTTCGAAGATGGCCGGTGCGGTGAAGGCAAGTTGATGCGTCCGCCAGTAGCGCTGACATTCGTCGCGGCCGGGAACCGAAGGCTCGGCTTCGAGCGCCAGCAGCTGACGGATCAGTGCCTCGGAATCGACTTCGCGGCGGCCATCAGCATCAGATTCGGGTTCGGCGACCAGCCCGATCGCCTCGGCGCGTTCCAGCAGCAGATGGCGGATCACTAGCGCGCGAGCAGCAGTAGCGCGTGCCGCCGGACCGCTATCGGCTGCGTGATTCTGCGCTTCAGCGGCGATGGCTTCTTCGCAAATCTCGATGCCGTTGACAAACACCGGCGCCGCCGCGGGACCGCGCACGGCGGCCGGGCGTGGGCCGCTGCCGCAGCCGCCGCAAGTCGAGGAGGCCGTCATCGGCCGCGTCCCAGGCCAAGGGTCGGGCGCGCGGTTCGCACCACTTGCCAACCGCGCCGCCCGAGATACCAGATCGGCGCCGACAACATGTGGACCAGCCGGGTGAACGGGAACAGCAGGAAGATCGTCAACCCGAGCGCGAGGTGGAGTTGATACGGCCATTCGAGGCCGAGAATGTGCCTCGCATTGTCCGGCGCGAAAGTGAAGATGCCCTGCGCCCAAGCCGAAAGTCGTAGCATTACGGTTGCATCATGGTGCGCAAGACTGAACGGCACGGTCAGCAGACCGAGCAGCAGTTGGACCAGCAGGATGATCAATATGGCATTGTCGCCAAAGCTCGACGTACGACGGACGCGCGGATCGCCGAAGCGCCGAACTGAAAGTAGGATGATGCCCGCCAGACAGGTGATCCCGGCGACTGATCCAGCAACGATAGCGACCATCTGCTTGGCCTCGGCGGTGATGACATGGCTGTACAGGCTGTGCGGCGTCAGTAGCCCGACGGTATGGCCGAGCAGCAGGAACAGCACGCCGAAATGGAACAGGTTCGACCCCCACATCAGCTGCTTACGACGCAGCAATTGGCTCGATCCCGACCGCCAACTATATTGCTCGCGGTCGAAGCGCAGGATGGAGCCGAGCGCCATCACCGTCAGCGCGATGTACGGATAGACACCGAACAGCAACTGATTGATCCATACGGTCATGGCCGGGCTCCTTGCTGCATGTCCCCGGTCATGGAATTGACCATCACCGACGCTTTGGGGCATCCGACATCGCCGGGACCGAACGTCACCGGGTCCTCGGCCCATATGCGGTCGAGCGCTTCGAGATCGTCGGGGTCGTCCTCGGCCTCCGACAACATCGCTGCGACCGCCTTGGCATCGACCTCGCCAGCCAGATGCGCGAGTGCGTGCATCGGCCATTGATACGGCGAGCGGCGCTTCTTGAGGCGCTCGGCGATCGCGGCGATGACATGCCCAGCCTCACCGAGCAGCGCTCGCGCGTCGTCAACCGGCAGCATCGACAGAAATTCGCAGAACACTGGCAGGAAGTCGGGCAGTTCGCGCGCCTCAAGATCGAAGCCGTGAGCGTCATAGATGCCGAGCAGTTCCACCATCGCCTGACCGCGGTCGCGGCTTTCGCCGTGCACATGCTCGTACAGGTTGAGCGATAGCGCGCGGCTACGGTCGAACAACTGGTGATAGCGCCCCTCCAGATCGAAGCGGTCGGCGGTCGCCAGTTCGGTTGCCAGCGCCGTGATTTGTGCAGCGAGCCGCGTCGGCACCAACGCCTCGCTTGCAATGACCTGCGCGGCATCGGGGGCAATCATGCCGATATTAGCTGACGGATAGCCAAGCAGTAGGCCGAGCGCCTTGAATGTGCGTGCCATGTCAGACCTCCTCAACTGCGGACAGCTTGGGCTCGCGGCGCTTGACCTTGCCGAACAGCCCGACTTCGCTGCGCCCGCCCGACGCCTGATTGCCAAAGCTGAAGCCGCTGTTGCCGCGCAGTTCGAACGCGTCGGTGGCGACTTCGCGGTGGACGGTGGGGATGACGAAACGGTCTTCGTAATTGGCGATCGCCATCGTCTGATACATGTCCTCGATCTTCGCCGGGGTCAGCCCGACGCGCCCCGCGACGCCTTCGTCGATCACCCCCTCGATGGTCTTGGCGCGCATGTAGCTACGCATTGCCAGCATCCGTTCGAGCGCCGACACCACCGGCGCTTCCTCGCCCGCCGTCAGCAGATTGGCGAGATAGCGCACCGGGATGCGGAGTGACGCCACGTCGGGCATGCCCCGATCATCGGCGATTGCTCCCGATGCGGCAGCGGCCTGGATCGGTGACAGCGGCGGGATGTACCAGACCATCGGCAGTGTACGATATTCTGGGTGCAGCGGGAACGCGACCTTCCAGTCGATCGCCATCGTGTACACTGGGCTGCGCCGCGCCGCATCGAGCCAAGCGTCGCTGATGCCGTCGGCGCGCGCTTGCGCGATGACCGCGGGGTTGTGCGGATCAAGGAATATGTCGAGCTGGCGCTGGTAGAGCTCGTGTTCGTCGCCCGACGCTGCCCATTCGATGCGATCGGCATCATAGAGGATGACGCCAAGGTAGCGTATGCGGCCGACGCAGGTTTCGGAGCACACCGTCGGCTGGCCCTCCTCAATCCGCGGATAGCAGAAGATGCACTTCTCCGATTTGCCCGTCGACCAGTTGTAATAGATCTTCTTGTACGGGCACGCCGACACGCACATCCGCCAGCCGCGACACTTGTCCTGGTCGATCAGGACAATGCCGTCCTCCTCACGCTTGTAGATCGCGCCAGACGGGCAGGCGGCAACACAGGTCGGATTGAGACAATGTTCGCACAGCCGTGGCAGATACATCATGAAGCTGTTTTCAAACTGGCCGTAGATTTCCTTCTGGACGCCGTCGAAGTTGACATCGGCCGACCGTTTGGCGAACTCGCCGCCCATGATCTCTTCCCAGTTCGGGCCCCATTCGATCTTTTCGATGCGCTCGCCGGTGATCGCCGAGCGCGGTCGCGCGGTCGGGAAGGCCTTTTGCTCGGGCGCCGATTGCAGGTGTGCGTAGTCGAAGTCGAAGGGTTCGTAATAATCGTCGATTTCAGGTAGGTCGGGGTTGGCGAAGATTTTCGCTAGGATCCGCCATTTGCCGCCGAGCTTGGGTTCGATCTTGCCGTTGGCCTTTTTGACCCAGCCACCGTTCCATTTCTTCTGGTTTTCCCATTGCTTGGGATAACCGATGCCGGGCTTGGTCTCGACGTTGTTGAACCAAGCGTATTCAACGCCCTCGCGGTTGGTCCAGACGTTCTTGCAGGTAACCGAACAGGTGTGGCAGCCGATGCATTTGTCGAGGTTCAGCACCATGCCGATTTGCGCGCGGATCTTCATGCCTTGGTTCCCACTTGCTGCACGATCGACCCGTCGAGCCAGTCGACGTCGGTCATTTTGCGGATGATGACGAACTCGTCGCGGTTGCTGCCGACGGTGCCGTAATAGTTGAAGCCGTACGACAGCTGCGCATAGCCGCCGATCATGTGCGTCGGCTTGAGCACGGTGCGCGTCACCGAATTGTGGATGCCGCCGCGGTTGCCGGTCATTTCGGACCCCGGCGTGTTCACGATCTTTTCCTGGGCATGGTACATGAACACCGTGCCTTCGCGGATGCGCTGCGACACCACCGCGCGCGCCGTCAGCGCGCCGTTGCTGTTGTACGCCTCGACCCAGTCGTTATCGACGATGCCGGCGGTTTTGGCGTCGGTTTCGGAAATCCACACCACCGGGCCGCCGCGATTGAGCGTCAGCATCATCAGATTGTCGCTGTAGGTCGAATGGATGCCCCATTTCTGGTGCGGCGTGATGAAATTGAGCACGATCTGCTTTTCGCCGTTGGGCCGAACGCCGACCATCGGTGTGGTAGTCTTGAGATCGACCGGCGGGCGATAGACGCAGAACCCCTCGCCAAACGCGCGCATCCAGCCGTGATCCTGATAGAGCTGCTGGCGCCCCGACAGCGTCCGCCACGGAATGCGTTCATGGACGTTGGTGTAGCCGGCGTTGTAGCAGACGTGCTCGCTTTCGATCCCCGACCAGGTCGGTGACGAGATGATCTTGCGCGGCTGCGCGACGATGTCGCGGAAGCGGATCTTCTCGTCTTCCTTGGGCTTTGCCAGATGCGTGTGATCGATGCCGGTCTGCTTGCCGAGTGCTTCCCAACTGCGCACGGCGACTTCGCCATTGGTTTCGGGCGCGAGCATCAGCACGACTTCGCAGGCATCGATATCGGTCTCTATGCGCGGCAGCCCCCTGGTCGGGCCATCGGCGACGACACCGTTGAGCGCACCCAGTGCGGCGACTTCCAGCGTCGTCGGCCAAGCGATGCCTTTACCGCCGTTGCCGACCTTGGTCATCAGCGGGCCAAGCGACGTGAAGCGCGCGTACAGCCCCGGATAGTCGCGTTCGACGACCGTCATCTGCGGGCCGGTCTTGCCCGGCAGCAGCGGTGTTTCGCCCTTCCACCAGTCGCGAATATCACCGCCCTGTGCCATTTCGCCAGGCGTGTCGTGCTGGATCGCGGTCAGCACCAGATCGCGTTCGACACCGAGGACTTCGGGGGCGACGGCGGAAAACGTCTTCGCAATCCCCTTGAAGATGTCCCAGTCCGACCGGCATTCCCACGCCGGATCAACCGCGCTGGTCAGCGGGTGGATGAACGGGTGCATGTCCGAGGTATTGAGGTCGTTCTTTTCGTACCAGGTCGCCGTCGGCAGCACGATGTCCGAATAGACTGAGGTCGTCGACATGCGGAAGTCGATGGTCACCAGCAGGTCGAGTTTGCCTTCGGGACTCTGGTCGTGCCACTTGACATCGACCGGCTTGCGCCGACCCATTTCGCCAAGATCCTTGCCGAGTACGCCGTTTGTGGTGCCGAGCAGATGCTTCAAGAAATACTCATGGCCCTTGCCCGACGAGCCGAGCAGGTTCGAGCGCCAGACGAACATGTTGCGTGGCCAGTTTTCGGGCGCGTCAGGGTCCATGCAGCTCATGTCGAGGCGCTTGGCCTCAAGTTCGCGCACGGCGTAGTCTTTCGGGTCGATACCTTCGGCATCGGCGGCCTTGCAGACCTCGATCGGGTTCACCTTGAGCGCCGGCGCGCTCGGCAGCCAGCCCATGCGTTCGGCCTTGGCGTTGAGATCGAGGAAGGTCGTCTGCCACGCCGCCGGATCGGCGGTCGGCGACAGGATTTCGCCGACGTCGAGCGTCTCGTAGCGCCACTGGTCGGTGTGCGCGTAGAAAAAGCTCGTGCTGTTCTGCTGGCGCGGCGGGCGGCCCCAGTCGAGCGCGAACGCCAGCGGTGCCCAGCCGGTCTGCGGGCGCAGCTTCTCCTGCCCGACATAATGCGACCAGCCGCCGCCCGACTGGCCGATGCAGCCGCACATCACCAGCATGTTGATGACGCCGCGGTAGTTCATGTCCATGTGGTACCAATGGTTCATCGCTGCGCCGATGATGATCATCGACTTGCCATTGGTCTTTTCGGCGTTTGTCGCAAAGCCGCGCGCGGTGGCAATGATCTGGTCACGCGGGACGCTGGTGATAGTCTCCGCCCATGCCGGCGAATAGGGCGCGGGGTCATCAAAGCTAGTTGCCAGATCGTCACCGCCGAGCCCTTGATCGACCCCGTAGTTCGCCAGGAACAGGTCATAGACCGATGCGACCAGCGCCTCGCCCTCCTTGAGCTGCATGCGCTTGGCGGGGATACGCCGCATCAGTCGGTCAGGATGATCGGTCGATGCAAAGCCGTTCGAGGCGTGGTTGCCGAAGTACGGAAAGTCGACCTCGACGACGGCGTCATGCTTGCCCTTGAGGCCGAGTTGCAGCACCGCAGCGCGGCCATCGGCATCCTTTTCCTCAAGGTTCCATTTGCCTTGCTCGCCCCAGCGGAAGCCGATCGAACCCAGCGGCACGACAGGCTCGCCGGTCGCGGCGTCAAGCCCGACGGTTTTCCAGTCGGGGTTGTTCGCCTGCCTCAGATCGCCGGGGAAATCGGCGGCACGCAATAGCCGTTCGGGGGTGTAGCGGCCATCCTTTTCGACCAGCCGCACCAGCAGCGGCATATCGGTGTATTGTCGCGCATAATCGCGGAAATACGGCACCTCGCGGTCGCGGTGATATTCGGTCAGGATGACATGGCCCATCGCCAGCGCCAGCGCCGCATCGGTGCCCTGCTTGACCGAAATCCACAGGTCGGCAAACTTCGAGGCTTCGGAATAATCGGGGCAGATGACCACCGACTTGGTGCCCTTGTAGCGCACCTCGGTATAGAAATGTGCGTCGGGGGTGCGCGTCTGCGGGACGTTCGAGCCCCAGACGATGATGAACCCCGAATTGAACCAGTCGGCCGATTCGGGCACATCGGTCTGCTCGCCCCAGGTTTGCGGGCTGGCGGGCGGCAAGTCGCAATACCAGTCGTAGAATGACCCGCAGACCCCGCCGAGCAGCTGCAGATAGCGTGCGCCGGCAGCATAGGAGATCATCGACATCGCCGGGATAGGCGAGAAGCCGAAAACACGGTCGGGGCCCCAGCGCTTGACAGTGTGCGCGTTGGCGGCCGCGATGATCTCGTTGGCTTCGTCCCAGCCGACGCGGACGAAGCCCCCGCCGCCGCGGCGCTTCATGTACGAACTGCGCCTGGCTTCGTCGCCGACGATCCATGCCCAAGCCGCGACCGGCGCCATTGTCGCGCGCGCCTCGCGCCACAATTTGACCAGCCGGCCGCGGATCAGCGGGTATTTCACGCGGTTGGCCGAATAGAGATACCAACTATACGACGCGCCGCGTGCGCAGCCGCGCGGCTCATGGTTGGGCAGGTCGGGGCGGGTGCGCGGATAATCGGTCTGCTGGGTTTCCCAGGTGACGATGCCGCCCTTGACGTAGATCTTCCACGAACACGAACCGGTGCAATTGACCCCGTGCGTCGAGCGCACGATCTTGTCGTGCTGCCAGCGGCTGCGATAGGCATCTTCCCACTTGCGGTCGTAGTTGTTCATCGCGCCATGGCCGTCCGAAAACGCTTCGGACTTGCGACGGAAGAAGGTCAGCCGATCGAGAACGTGGCTCATTTTGGTGTTCCTTATCGAGCTGGTTGCAGGCGCAGCTGGCGCTCAGTGGCGTGCAGCAGGCCGCCAGGGCGGGCATAGACGAACCACGTGATGGCCAGGCACGACACGTAGAAGGCGAGGAAGGCCCAAAGCGCGCCGCTGGCACCGCCGGTTTCGTCGATCGAGAAGCCGAAGCTCTTCGGGATAAAGAACGCGCCATAGGCAGCGATGGCCGATGTGAAGCCGGTGATCGCCGCGCTTTCCTTCTCAGCCTGGTGGCGCTGCTGCGCCGGAGTCATGCCGGGTTCGAGCCGGGCGATTTCCTGCCGCATGATCGCCGGGATCATCTGGAAGGTCGAGGCATTGCCGACGCCGGTGGCGAAGAACAGCAGCAGGAAGCAGCCGAAGAATGCCGCGAACGCCCAGCTCTGATCCTGCGCGCCGAGCACGTAGAGCAGCCCAGCGGTGCCCGCCATCATCAGCACGAACACCCAGATCGTCACGCGCGCACCGCCGAAGCGATCGGCGATGCCGCCGGTAAACGAGCGCGACAGCGCGCCGACCAAAGGCCCTATGAAGGCGATCTTGAGGGCGTTGACATCGGGAAACAGGATCTTGGTCAGCAGCGGGAACGCCGCCGAAAAGCCGATGAACGACCCGAAGGTGCCGGTATACAGCCAGCACATGATCCAGTTGTGCTTGCGCTGGAAGATCACCGACTGTTCGGCGAACGACGCCTTGGCGGACGCCAGATCGTTCATCCCAAACCAGCAGGCAAACGCCGATGCGATGATGAACGGCACCCAGATGAAGCCGGCGTTTTGCAAAAACAGCAGCTCCTGGCTGCCACTTGCAACATGGCCGGCACCGCCGAGCGTGCCGAAAACGCCGACGGTGATGACCAGCGGTACAATGAACTGCATCGCCGAAACCCCAAGGTTGCCCAGCCCGGCGTTGAGCGCCAGCGCCTTGCCCTTTTCGGCCTTGGGAAAAAAGAAGCCGATGTTCGACATCGACGACGCAAAATTGCCGCCACCCAGCCCGCACAGCAGCGCCAGCATCAGCATGATCCAATAAGGGGTTTGCGGGTCGCGCACGGCAAAGCCGATGCCGAGCGCCGGGATTAGCAGCGACCAGGTTGTCAGCGTCGACCACAGTCGCCCGCCGAACACCGGCACCATGAAGCTGTAGAATATGCGCAGCGTCGCGCCCGACAGGCCGGGCAGCGCCGCCAGCCAGAACAGCTGGCTGGTGGTATAATCGAAGCCAACCAGCTTGAGCTTGGCGACCACGACCGACCACACCATCCACACCGCAAACGACAGAAACAGCGCCGTGATCGAAATCCACAAATTGCGTCGCGCAATTTGGCGACCTTCGGCCGCCCAGAATGCCGGCTTTTCTGGATGCCATTCGGTGATCAGGCTCGGGCGCATCGCGACCGCTTCGCGCGACGCATGAACCGGAAGCATTTCAGGGAATTGCGGCAGATTTTCGAGCGCGGTGCCCATATGCTCGCGCTCCATCTGGCGCACGGCGAAGTGCATCCACACCAGTGCTCCGGACGCCACCACGAACAGCAGCATGAAACAGCTCTGCCATATCCCCGTCAGGTCGTTGAGCACGCCGAACAGGATCGGCAAGACGAAACCGCCCAGCCCGCCGATCATCCCGACCAGCCCACCAACCGCGCCGACATCGCCAGGATAATAGACCGGGATATGCTTGAAGACCGCTGCTTTGCCGAGGCTCATGAAAAAGCCGAGCACGAAGATGATGACGACGAACGCGACCGGCCCGGTGGAGATGCGGAAACTGATCGGTCCGTTGATGCCGTCGACGATGTAGCTGGTCGGCGGATACGACAGCAGGAATGTCGCGACGATCGACACCAGGAAGGTCCAATACATGACCTTGCGCGCGCCGACCTGATCCGAAAGATGGCCGCCGTAGATACGAAACAGCGATGCCGGCACCGAATAGGCAACCGCAACCATGCCAGCGGTCTTGAGATCGAAGCCATAGGCTCCGATCAAGTAGCGCGGCAGCCACAACGAAAGCGCCACAAACCCGCCGAACACGAAGAAATAATAAAGCGAAAACCGCATCACCTGGACATTGCGCAGCGGCGCAAATTGTTCGGCGAAGCTACGCGGTGGCGCACCGCGGGCGCGGCGTTCGGCCAGATCGGGCTCGTCCGCCGTGGTGACGTAGAAAAGCAGCGCCATCAGCACCAGCCCGGCCGCCCAAACCCGCGCGACGCCTTCCCAGCCGAGCACCAGCATCACCATCGGTGCGAAGAATTTGGTCACCGCCGCACCGATGTTGCCGGCGCCGAAAATGCCAAGAGCAGTCCCCTGCCGCGATGTCGGGTAGAATTTGGAAACATAGGTGACACCGACCGCAAAGCCGCCGCCAGCGATGCCGATGCCAAGCGCTGCCAGCAAGAATTGCGAATAGGTGGTGGCATAGGTCATCAGCCAGGTCGCCACCGCGGCTGCGACCATGACCAGCACCTGCACACGGCGGCCGCCGATCTGGTCGGTCCACATCCCGAGCACCAGCCGGATGAGCGAGCCGGTCAGGATCGGCGTCGCCACCAACAACCCGAACTGCGTTTCGGACAGCCCGAGATCCTTCTGGATTTGCACACCCAGGATCGAGAATATCGTCCAGGCGGCAAAGCACACCGTAAACGCCGCCGTACTCATCCCCAGCGCCACCGTTGCGCCGGGTGCAGCAGCGGCGGGGAGCGCCGGGTGCGGGGCAGACCTGTTAGCCGTCTTCGTCATGGGATCATTCCATCGGTGCCACCGCCGGCACGGCGCCGTCGGCTTCGGCTACCCGCCTATGGCGTGCGGGCCACACTTTGATTGATGAATGTCAAACGCGCCGCTTGGAGCAGGTGAAACAAGTCGCTCGATGCAAGATATGAAGGGTGCAGTTGTCGTGCAGCATGGGTGTGCTTGACAAATATCAACTACTCCGCTTGATTGGCCGCACGAGTTTGGCGCCATCAAGGGGGATCGATCGATGCGACCAGGTGATGCGGAACGGATGCGCGCGTTGCCGATGTTTTCCGGGCTTGATCCTGCGAGCTTTGAAGCCATTACACTTTCGGCTTTCCTGCAGCGCTTTCCCGCCAACACCCAATTGCTGCTCGAAGGCGATACCGTCGACTTTCTCTATGTGGTGCTCGACGGCCAGGTTGAGCTTTCGGGGACATGGAATGACCGCGAAACCGTGTTGGCAGTGCTGCGCCCGGTTTCGACCTTCATCCTTGCCGCTGTCGTGCTCGATGCCGAAGCGCTGATGGGCGCGCGAACAATTGAGCGTTCCGACATCTTGATGATTCCCGGCGCGGTTATCCGCGCCCGCATGGCTGACGATGCGGCATTCGCTGTAGCAATCGCGCAGGAGCTTTCGGGCTGCTACCGCGGGCTGGTGCGTTCGATCAAGAACCAGAAGCTTCGCACCGGGGTCGAGCGACTTGCGAACTATCTGCTGCAACTCCACGCGCGCACCGACGGCGACACATTCGAACTGCCACACGAAAAACGTGTGCTGGCCTCGTTGCTCGGCATGACCCCCGAAAATTTGTCGCGGGCGTTCGGTACGCTTCGACCGTACGGCGTTGCGGTCAACGGTGCTGAAGTGCGCTTGACCTTGCTTGCCGACCTACGCCGCTTGGCCAAGCCTGACCCGTTGATCGAAAGCCAGACGCCGCATCACGCGCGCCCCATCGCCGAGTTCGAATCCGAAATGCTCGCCACGCGCCGGACGGCATAGCAAACCCGATTCAGGATCGTGCAGGCGGCCTAGGTGTGGCGGGTTCAAGTTTGGCAACATGACGTTCCATCAATGTTATCAAACCCAGCCGACGACACGCCGCGGCAGGGTCGACAGGCAAATCGGCGAAGCCAAGCTCTACGGCAAGTTCTCCGGCAAAGACGCGCCAGCTGGCAATATTGCGCCAGGGCACCGCAATCAGTACCGGGATTCCTCGCTCGACGGCATCGCCGATAAGCGGTCGCACGCCACCGCCTTCTGCCTCGGTCTTGCCGAAGCGGTTGATGACCAGCAAATCAGGATCAACAGCAAGCGCAGTAGTGGCAAGTGCCATCGCGCGCAGCAGCTCGCCGACATCTAGCCGGCAGCCGCGTGCCCCGGCTCCTAAGTTCTGCGTAATCGCGATGCTCGCACCGCTGGCCAGTTCTTCTAGCAACATGTCACAATGGCCGCGCGCGACAAGCGGTTGATTATGCTGAACGAATCCGCACAACTGTGTGCCGCAAGCCGAAAGATGCGCAGCTATTCGCTGCAGCAACGGATCGACGTCATCGCCGACTCCATAGACAATGGCCGTGACTGGCGCCGCCAGCGTATCCCGCAACATTTCGGAGATCCCTTTTGCCCTATGACGTGACTATCTCATGCGGCCATCCTGCTCGCCAGCGCCATTTGCGTGTGCAGTCTTAGCCCAAAGGGGCTGCCTAAGCGCCGCCTTGCGGGAATTTGGCATACTCCCCATCGTTCTCAATCGACGGCTCCGCGACGATTTGACAAGTGATCGCCGACGAGCTCGCTGTGGCCATGCACGCCGGTCCAAACTTCAAACGTCAGCTATACTGAGTTTGGACCTCGAAGTGCTCGGGCAGCATCCGGCCCAAAACGCGTCGATCCGAAACGCGCCTCATGTCAGACATTTGGCGGGTCAGCGTCAACACCAGGACCGGACATTCGGTGATCTGCCACACGCTGCTGTTGGACAGTTTGGCGACGAAGCTATGCCAACTCGGCGGCCATTAAACGAAACGGATGAATGCAAGCCTTCGCCGCTCGCATTATCGAGCCCCGAACCAGAGAAATATTAGGATTGGCTTCCCAGTCCCCCATCATCGCACCCAGGGGGCATTATTGGGGGTATTTAAAATTATGTAGTCAAATTTTATTAGTTATTTCAGATATTCATCTTCTAATATAGAAAGACACCCCTTCCGCCAATATAATGTATCTCACGCCGCTCGCCGCTGCGCCTCAGCCACCGGTTCCAAAAAATCGCGGATCACGCGGATGCAATGTTCGGCCTCGGCCATCAGGAATAGGTGGCCGCCGCCTTTGATGATTTCCAGGCGGCTGTTGGGGATCAGGGTGGCGAGCATGCGGCCGTTGATCAGGCGGACGATCTGGTCGTCATCGCCCATCATGATCAGGGTTTCGGCCTGCAGAAACGGCAGGAACGGGGCGCTGGTCCAGCCGAGCATGGCGAACAGCTGGTAGAAATAACCGGTCTTGCTGGGTGCGGTGATCCGCTCAACATGTCCCTCAGACCCGGTATCAGTACCGCCGTACAGGGTCTTGAAATTCCTGAGCATATAGTCGGGGTCAATATAGCGACGCGGGTCGACCATCTTGGTAAGCGCCGACAGCTTTCCGGGCACCATCAACATGCCGGCGGTCGTTGCTACCAGGATGAGCTTGTTGACCCGACCGCTGCACTGAAGCGCATATTGCTGCGCCATTGCGCCGCCCCAGCTGACCCCCATCACATCGACGTTGGCATAGCCATAATGGTCGAGCAGCAGGTCGGCGATCCGGGCCATCATCCACGGGCGGTAAGGCAGCGCCGGCTCGGGCGATCCGCCGATACCCGGCATGTCAAAGGTGATGAAATCCCGCTCCGGCATCTGTTCGGCGAGCGGGGCGATCAGTTCAAGATTGGCGCCAATCCCGTTGAAGAACAGGATCGGCAGGTGGGTGGACTTGCCGCTCGACCAGCGCGCCACCCTGAGGGTGCGCCCATCCAGCTGCTGCAGCGTGATGTCCGGCTTTGACGATGTTTTCACAGCTAATCCTTTGTCTCAGCCGAACGCATATTCGCCGGGTGCTGCGCCGACCGCGGGATGTGCTTTGCTGCCAACACTCTTGGGTGCCGCAACCGGTTTCCCGGCCCGGGATTGCAGCCATTCCATCCAGTGCGGCCACCAACTCCCGGCCGTTTCCGCCGCGCCTGCCAGCCAGGCTTCGGGCGTCGCAGGGGGCTTGTTGGACCCCCGGTAGAATTTCGCCTTCGGGTTGCCCGGCGGATTCAGGATCGCCTGGATATGGCCGGAGTGCGACAGGATGAAATCGATATTCTTTGACCCGAACAACTGGGTGGAGCGGTAGCAGGCCTTCCACGGCGTGATATGGTCGGTCACTCCGGCCAGAATGAACATGTCGCAATCGATCTTGGTCAGATCGACCTTGTGCCCGGCAATCACCGACTTGCCCGGGTTGGCAAAGGGCTGTTCCTCGTAAACCCGCAGATAGTCGGAATGCAGCGCCGCCGTCAGGTTGGTCGCGTCATTGTTCCAGAACAGGATGTCGAAGGCCGGTGGGTCCTCGCCGTGCAGGTAATTGTTGACGACATAATTCCAGATCAGGTCGTTCGGTCGCAGCCAGGCGAAGGTGCGGGCGAGCGATGATCCTTCCAATATGCCCTTCTTGGCCGAGCGCTCGCGCGCCAGCTGGATCCCGTGGTCGGAGACCAGCGCCCCGACCTCGCTGTCGTCGCGCTGCGGGTGAAGCACACAGACCATCATCGTCGCGCTATTGATCCGCTTGTCGCCCGTGGCCGCCAGTTTGGACAGCAGCGTCGCCATGGTGATCCCACCCGAACAGGCGCCCGAGACATTGATCTTCTTGGCCCCTGTCACGGCACAGATGATGTCAATCGCCTCGACAATCGCATCGATATAGGCGTCGAGGCCCCAGTCCCGGTTCTCGATCTGCGGGTTGCGCCAGCTGATCAGGAATGGCGGCATCTGGTGATCGGACAGATATTTGACGATGCTCTTCTGCGGCGTCAGGTCGTTGATATAGGCCTTGTTGATCTGCGGCGGGATGATCAGCAGCGGAATTTCGTGCACCATCTCGGTCGTCGGCACATATTGGATCAATTCCATGATCGGGGAGCGGTGGATGACCGACCCATCCGATATCGCGATATTCTCGCCGATCTTGAACGGCCGGGTATCAACCTGGCTGACATTGCCATTGTTGTGGACCATGTCCGTGTAGGCGTTTTTCAGCCCTTTGATCAGCGAGCCGCCGCCGGTCTCCAGGGCTTTTTTCAGCGCTGATGGATTGCCGACCAGGCTGTTGGTTGGGCTGAGCGAATCGATGATCATGCCGCTGACGAAATTGGCGCGGGCCCGCTCCAGCTCATCCAGTTCAAGATCGGCAAGCCAGCGGTTCACGCTGTTCTGCGCGGTCAGATAATATTGCATGCCCATTCGGAAAAACGGGTTGGCCGACCAGGCGGGATCGGCAAAGCGCTTGTCCTTGGCGCCGGGCGCAATCTCCGACTTGTTGGTCAGGACATCGACAACATCGGCCGAAAACAGCCGTAGGTGTTTCAGGGTGGTTTGCGGTTTCGCCGCCGTTTCGCGGAGCATGACCCGAACAGCCCCGAGCAAATCCTCGCGCGCCAAGCCCACAATCGGGTTCAGGGCAACACTGGCCTCCCCGTCCCCGCCGAGATCAACCCCCTTTTTCGCCATGGAACCCCCCGGAATTTGTTACTTGCCTGATGGCTGCACTGCGGTGCGGCGCAAGTCAATCTGGTGACGCTTGGCTGCTCCACTGCGCAATCGCCGCCTTGCGTTCCAGATCATCGAGTACCGCAGGGCCAAGGCCGAGCCACTCGCTGAGGATATCGCGGCTCTGCTCGCCAACCCGGGGCGGCGCATGGCGGTAATCCGCCGGAGTTTCGGACAATTTTGCCGGGTAGGCGACAGTCGGAACCTGCGTCCCGTCCGCGCGAACAAACTGGTGAACGGTCTGGCGCGCCGCGACAAACGGGTCCTCGAACACGTCCTGAAGCGTGTTGACCGGCCCGGCGGGCACCCCACGTGCCACCAGCCGCTCAATCAGCGGACGGGATTGGAGTGCGCGCACCCGGTCCTGCACAATTGCCTCAATCGCGTCGCGGTTGGTGAGCCGGGCGCTGTTGGTAGCAAAGCGCGGGTCGGTGGCAAGGTCCGGGCTAGCGAGTTCATCACACAGGGTCCGGAACTGGCTGTCATTGCCGACCGCGATGATCATCGTCCCGTCGGCGACATCGAAGGTCCGGTACGGCACCACCGTCGGATGGCGGTTGCCAAGGCGGCCGGGCAACGTACCACCGACCAGCCAGCTCGATCCCTGATTGGCCAGCATCGCAATCTGGGTGTCGAGGAGGGAGATATCGATATGCTGCCCAACGCCCGTTGCCTCGGCATGGCGTAGGGCTGCGAGGATACTGACGGTCGCATACATGCCAGTCGACAGATCGGCCATCGCTACACCGGCGCGGAGCGGCATCCCGCCATCCTCTCCGGTGATGCTCATGAAACCGCCCATGCCCTGTGCGACAAAGTCATAGCCGGGTCGGCTGGCATAGGGTCCGCTCTGGCCAAATCCGGTGATCGAGCAATAGACCAATCGCGGGTTGATCGCGGCCAGACTGGCATGATCAAGGCCGTATTTCGCAAGACCGCCGACCTTGAAATTTTCGACCACGATATCAGCCATGGCAGCCAACCGTTTGATGAGATTGGTTCCTTCCGGATTACCCATATCAATGGCGATGGAACGCTTGTTGCGGTTGCAGGACAGATAATAGGCGCTGTCTGACCGCTGCTCGTCACCGTTGATATCGGTCAGATAGGGTGGCCCCCAGGCGCGGGTGTCGTCCCCCTTCCCCGGCATTTCGACCTTGATTACATCGGCCCCGAAGTCAGCGAGAATTTGCGTACACCACGGCCCTGCCAGCACCCGTGACAGGTCGAGTACCTTCACCCCGTCAAGGACCCGCATGCTCACCGGGCCCGCTCGAAGATCGCGGCAATCCCTTGCCCGCCGCCGATGCACATGGTTTCGAGCCCATAACGTCCGTCACGACGCTGCAATTCACGTAGCAGGTTGGCGAGGATACGCCCGCCGGTCGCACCAATCGGATGCCCGAGGGAGATGCCAGACCCGTTGACGTTCAGTTTGTCCCGGTCATCCCAGTTCCACCCTTTGAGACAAGCCAAAACCTGCGGCGCAAACGCTTCATTCAATTCAACCAGATCGATATCATTCCAGCCAAGTCCGGTGCGCGCGAACAGTTTTTCGACCGCAGGGACCGGGCCATAGCCCATCCGCGAAGGATCACAGCCGGCCGCTGCCCAGCTGTGCAACCATCCCATCGGTTCAAGCCCGAGTTCGGCCAGCTTGTCCTCGGCAACCACAAGGCAGGCCGCCGCCGCATCATTCTGCTGGCTGGCATTGCCGGCTGTCACCACCCCGCCCTTTTCCAGCGGCTTCAACAGCGCCAACGACTCCGGGGTTGCATCGGATCGAAAGCCCTCGTCGCGAGCAAACACTAGCGGATCGCCCCGTTTTTGCGGAATCGGAACCGGCACGATTTCTTCGTCAAATTTACCTGCTGCCCAGGCCGCCGTGGCGCGTTGATGACTCATCGCCGCATAACTGTCACACGCCTCACGGCTGATACTGAAATCCCGAGCGAGGTTTTCCGCCGTTTCGATCATGCCGGTGATCACCCCGAACCTGGCAATCGGTTGCGACATCACCCGCCCCCGGCTCAACCGGTCATGGAAGGTGGTCGAACCCATCCGCGCGCCACTGCGGTGATCCAGCGAATAATATTCGACATTACTCATGCTCTCGACGCCACCGGCAATCACCACATCTGCCGCTCCGGTCTGCACCCGCATTGCTGCATCAATCACCGCCTGCAGCCCGCTACCGCAGCGCCGGTCCACCTGCGTTCCCGGCACCGAGATTGGCAGGCCTGCTGCCAGTGCTGACCAGCGTCCGATGCACGGGGCCTCGCCGTTCCCGTAGCCTTGCGCAAACACCACATCGTCGATGCGCTCCGGATCCACCCCGGTTCGTTCGACCAGCGCCTTCAACACCACCGCGCCAAGATCACCGGCGGTGATTCCCGACAGGCTCCCCATGAATTTGCCAACGGCGGTTCGGATGGGCGCGACAATGGCGGCTCTGCGCATGGAGATTTCTGCCTTGGTTCAGCGGTCGATTTCAGCCCTTCGTAGTTGCACGGCAGCCTCCCGTCACCGGGCAATCGACATCAAACCGACATCGCTGCAACTGTCCTGCAACCAAATCCTCAGCGGCGTGTCACAATCCCCTTCTACCTCAATCCGACCGCTCCCGGAGGGTTGCCGATATGCTTCACCAACGACTGGTTGCCGACGCGGCGTTGCCACTGGCGTCCTTTGGTCGCGCGGGGCCGCTCGAAGTCCGGCTGGCGGCCAGTGCCGCCGACGTCGCCGAGGCGCAGGCCCTGCGCTATGCGATTTTCTATCAGGAGCTTGGGGCTGAGCCGTCTGCCGAGAAACGCAGCGCCGCGCTCGATATCGATCCCTATGACGCCGTCTGCGACCATCTGCTGGTCATCGACCATGACGCGGACAGCCGGATTGTCGGAACCTACCGGCTGCTGCGGCAGGATGTGGCGGTCGCGCATGGCGGGTTTTATTCGGGCGCGGAGTTTGATCTGGCACCCCTGGTTGCGGCGGCGCAGGGGTCGGGCCAGCTGCTGGAACTTGGTCGGTCCTGCGTCGCCCCCGCCTACCGCACCACGGCGACAATCAGCCTGTTGTGGCGCGGCATCGCCGCCTATCTCCAGACCCACGGCATCAGCTATATGTTTGGCTGCGCATCCTTTTCCGGCACCGATCCGGACCGGCACGCCCCGGCCCTGTCGTTTCTACACACCCAGCATCTCGCCCCGGAGGTTTTGCGGGTTCGCGCCCTGCCCGGGCATTTTGTAGCGATGAACCGGTTGCCCGACGGTGACTATGATCAACTGGCGGCGCTGCGATCCTTGCCACCCTTGCTGAAGGGCTATCTGCGGGTTGGAGCCAAGGTTGGCGACGGGGCGTTCATCGATTGGCAGTTCAACACGGTTGACGTGTTTGTGGTGATGCCGGTGGCGGCAATCACGCGCCGTTATCTCGATCATTATCTGAGTGACCGGGTCGCCGCCTAACCGATCAGCGCCATCGCCTTGCCGATCAGGCTGCCGTCCGCCATCGCCGCGAACAGCCGGTCGGCTTCATGAAGGGACACCCGCAGTCCGATATGCGGCTTCATGCCGGCATCGGCGAGGCGGTCGATGGCCTCCCGTGCGGCAATCCCGGACGCCGGATGCTGCCGTCCCTGCTCACCAGCGCGGACGCCGATAAGTTCGGTTCCTTTGATCAGCAGATGATTGGGTTGGATCGCCGGTGGCTGCCCGGCCACGAAGCCAACAACAAGATATCGCCCGCCCCAGGCCAATGAACGGAGCGCCGGAACGAGATAGGGACCGCCCAGCGGATCAAAAACAATATCGACACGCCCTTTGATCGCGCCAAAATACGGTGCAGCCCGGTCGCATAATATCAGTTCGGTCGCGCCCGCAGTCTCTGCCGCCGCCAGCTTCTCCGGGCTGGCCGCAGCTGCGATGACTTCGGCGCCAATGGCTTTACCAACTGCTACCGCGGCCAGTCCCATGCCGCCGCCAGCCCCGAGCACCAGTAGCCTGTCACCGCGTTGCAGGCGGCCGCGCTGGACCAGCGCTACATAGGCGGTGAGCGACCCAACCGTGTGCGCGGCGGCTTCGTCATCATGCAGGTCATGCGGCACCGGCCGGACTTGCGCAGCGTCGACGGTGACGCGTTCGGCCAGCAGACCCGACCGTGCCCCGACGATCACCCGTTCGCCGATAAGCTCGCCTGCCAGGCCCTCCCCGACCTCGTCGATCACCCCGCAGCCTTCGACACCCGGAATGAATGGCACCTCCGGCCGGTATTGGTAGTCGCCGGACAGCATCAGCAGGTCCGGATAGTTAAGTGCCGCCGCTGCCATCGCAACGCGCACCTGGCCTGGCCCCGGTTCCGCCGGTTCCGGCCAGTCCGTCTCGAACCGCAATCCGGACCGATCCGGCGAAAGATGGTGGCAAACCCAAGCCTGCACGCTGCGACTCTCCCCTTTTACCGTCGGGCATTGATGGCTACGCTCCCACGCCAACGATAAAGACACAATAGGGAGTGGATGGATGGACGAATCCTGGAGCTTGGGGCGGGTCTATAGCCGGGTTGCCGAAGCGGTTCCGCCGGACGCGGTGGCGCTGATCCACGGTGACAGCGTCACCAGCTGGGCCGAATTTGAAGGGCGGACCAATGCCCTTGCCCGAACCATGGCCGCTGCCGGTGCCGAACCGGGCGACAAGCTTGCCCACCTGATGCGCAATTCGCCCGCCTATCTCGAAACCAGCGTGGCCGGATACAAGGCGCGGCTCACGCATGTGAACGTCAACTACCGCTACACCGGGGAGGAACTTTTCTACATCCTGGAGAATAGCGACAGCGCGGTTGTCGTGTTCGATGCCGAGTTTGCCGAGATATTGGGATCGATCCGCGCCCGGCTGCCGCTGGTAAAGCTATGGATTCAAGTCGGCGGGGAGACTGCTGATTTTGCTGTGGATTTTGAGGCGTCGTCGTCCGGCGATACTTCGCCGCTCGGACTTGATCACCAGCCTAGTGATCAGATGTTCATCTACACCGGTGGCACCACCGGCATGCCAAAGGGGGTGATTTGGGATCAAGGCACCATGTGGGAAATCCTGATCAAGGGCGGTGCCCTTTGGGATGGCGCTCCGCCGGAAACGCTGGAGCACTGGCTCGACATGGTGCGGGCGAATCCAGCGCGGCAGCGGGCCCTGATCGGGCCACCGCTGATGCACGGGACCGGTTATCTCACCAGCCTGATGGCTTTGGCACGGGGCGGGACGGTCATCACCCTCACTGATAAAAGCTTCCAGCCGCTTGAGGCCCTGGAGGCCGCCCGGCGCTGGCAGCCGGACACCTGCGTCATTGTCGGCGATGCCTTTGCCCGCCCGTTGCTGCGCGCCCTTGATGAAAGTGCCCAGAGCGACGCAATTGGGTCGCTGCGTATCATCCTGTCGTCGGGCACCATGTGGAGCCAGGAGGTCAAGATTGGCCTGCTCCGCCACAATCCGGCGCTGATCCTGATCGATGCCTTGTCGTCAAGCGAATCGCTCGGGATGGGAACGGCCTTCACCACCACCGAAAATGCCAGCCAGCCAACCCGTTTCATGGCAGCCGATACTGACACGTTGGTGCTGGATGAGGACATGCAACCGGTCGTGCCCGGGTCCGGCGTTGTCGGGCGCGTCGCCCGGGGTGGGTTGCTGCCGCGCGGCTATTACAAAGATAGCGACAAGACCGCCAAAACCTTCGTCGAGATCGGCGGCAAAATCTATTGCATGGCCGGTGACCATGCCGCCGTCGAGGCCGACGGCTCGATGACCCTGCTCGGACGCGGGTCACAGTGTATCAACAGCGCCGGTGAAAAAATCTTCCCCGAAGAAGTGGAGGAAGCCCTGAAAACTCATCCGGCGGTCGAGGATGCGCTTGTCTTTGGTGTGCCCGACGAAACCTGGGGTCAGGCCGTCAACGCCGTCGTCGAGGCGGAGGGATTGAGCCACGCCGAACTTGTGGCCCATGTGCGGAAATCACTGGCGGCATATAAATCCCCCAAGCGGATCGTCTTCGTTGCCAAGGTCCCCCGCGCGCCCAATGGCAAAGCCGACTATGCCACGGCCCGGGCGATGGCGGAGGCGGCTTAAGATCCTGCCGGTTGCAGGTGATGTTTATACTGATCCCTGAGCGCGGTTTTCAGCAGCTTGCCGGTTGCGGTATGGGGCAGTTCCTCGACGAACACCACATCGTCCGGCAGCCACCATTTCGCAACCTTGTCGCTCAGGAATGCCAGCACCTCGGCTTTCTGGAGGGTTGATCCCGGCTGCTTGATCACCACCAGCAGCGGCCGTTCATCCCATCTGGGATGCGGCACGCCGATGACCGCTGCCTCAACGATCTGCGGGTGACCGACGGCCGCATTTTCCAGTTCGATCGAACTTATCCACTCCCCGCCAGACTTGATCACATCCTTGGACCGGTCGGTGATCTGCATGTAACCGTCGGCATCCAGCGTCGCGATATCGCCGGTGTCGAACCAGCCTTCGCCGTCGACCACATCGCCGCCGTCGCCCCGGAAATAGCGTTCGATCACCCAGGGGCCCCGGACCATCAAATGGCCGTAAGCGACGCCATCATTGGGCAGGTCATTGCCGTCGTCATCGATGATCTTCATTTCAACGCCGAAAATCGGGCGACCCTGTTTGCACAGGACGTCGAGCTGCTGTTCATAGGGCAGCGCCTGCGCCGCAGCGGTCAGGCCACCAACCGTCCCGACCGGCGACATTTCGGTCATCCCCCACAGGTGGGCGACGCTGACACCGTGAACGCGCTGCAGGGTATCGATCATCGACCTTGGCGCCGCCGAGCCACCGATGACCACCCGTTCGAGTTTCCCGAGATTTCCGCCGGTCTTCTCCAGATCGGCAAGAATTCCGAGCCAGACTGTCGGCACCGCCGCCGACAGGGTCACCCCCTCCTGCAGCATCATCCGGAGCGTTGTTGGCGGGTCCATATTGGGGCCGGTCAGCACCAGCTTCGCGCCAGCGGCGGCGGCGATATAGGGCAGGCCCCAGGCATTGGCATGATACATCTGGACAACCGGCAGGATGCAGCTGGCGGACCCGATGCCGAACACGTCGGCGACACCGCCGCCAAATGTGTGCAGCAGGTTGGAGCGGTGGCTGTAGAGTACGCCCTTGGGATTGCCGGTGGTGCCGGACGTATAGCAAAGTCCGGCCGGGGCTCGTTCATCCAGATCAGCCCACGTGTAATTTCCGTCCTCCGCTGCGAGCAACTCCTCATAGCAAAGCAGCGGCAGGCTGCTTTCCGGCATATGCGCCCGGTCGGTCATCGCGATGAAATGGCGGACGGTGGCGAGTTTCGGGGCGATGGCCTCCACGGTCTTCAGGAAGGTCAGGTCGAAAAACAGTACCTGATCTTCGGCGTGATTGGCGATCCAGCTGATCTGCTCGGCGAACAGGCGTGGGTTGATGGTATGGGCAACCGCCCCCATCCCGGAAATGCCGTACCAGCATTCGACATGCCGGTGGGTATTCCAGGCGAGCGTCGCCACCCGGTCACCGGTCTGCACGCCAAGCCGGGTCAGTGCTTGGGCTGTACGTTTGGACCGGTCCCGGACCTCCCGCCAATTGGTGCGGTGTTCATCGCCCTCCACCCGCAGCGTCACGATTTCGCGAGAGCCGTGGTAGCGCGCGGCATGGTCGATCAGGCGCCACACCAGCAACGGCCAATCCTGCATTGCACCGATCATTTACACTCCCCGCGTCTATCCGTTGGCTGATGCTAGCGCACCGACGTACCGCTGCTCAATCAGAAAGGCTTGACAGGCATAGAACAAATAGTGAACATATTGTGGTGAGAGCAGTTTACGGAGGCAAAAATGGTCGGTTCAATCGTGGGTTTGGCGGTCAGTCTGGCGGTGTTGGTGCTGGCGGCTTTGATCATCGGGCTGGAAATCCGGGGGCGTTGGACGCTGATTGTGACGGCGCTCAATCACCGTGAGCCCGGTGATGTCAGGATGCACCGGTCTCCGCTGTCGGTTTGGCACTCCGCTGCTTGACCTTCTGATAGGACAGATAGCTGAACGGGATCGAAATCAGATAGGCGATCCCGATCAAGGACAGCGTCATCCACGGTGACGAGAACAGGCCGCCGGCCACCACAGCGACAAAGGCCAGCGCCAGCAAGCGCCATTCCGGCTTGATCCGCAGCTTGCTCCAGGACCAGGTCGGCAGGCTGGAAATCATCAGCAGCGCGGTGGTGACGACCACGACGCCGACCACCAGCGGCTCCCGGAATATATCCTCCCCCAGCCAAAGCCAGAAGGTCAGCGGCAGCAGGGTCAGTCCCGCACCCAGCGGTGCCGGAACGCCGGTGAAAAATCCCGCCGCTTTCATCGGGCCGTCCTCGGTATCAAAGGCCGCGTTGAACCGCGCGAGGCGCAGCGCACAACAGGCCGCATGGGTCAGGGCGATCAGCCAGCCAACACCGGGAAGCGTGTTCAGGGACCAGAGATAGATGATGAGGGCCGGCGCGACACCATGGGCGGTCAGGTCGGACAGCGAATCAAGTTCGGCACCAAAACGGCTCGTCCCCTTCAGCAACCGGGCGACCCGGCCATCGAGGCCATCCAGAACACCAGCCGTCACCACCGCGGCAAGCGCCTTCTCAAAGTCCCCGCCAATCGCCAGCCGAACCCCGGTCAGGCCGAAGCACAGCGCCGCAAGCGTAATCGCATTGGGGATCAGCGACCGGAAGGGGATAGTCCGGCGCAGACGCTGACTGTCCTGCCGCCGCTCCGCCGTCACTGTGCGGTGCCGTCCTGGGTCGCCGGGTCACCAATCCGGGCGAGGATGGTTTCCCCCGCCACCGCCCGCTGCCCGAGCGCCACCGCAGAGCCGGTACCGGCGGGCAGGAACACATCGACCCGGCTGCCAAAGCGGATGAGCCCCACCCGTTCCCCAGCCGTGACCCGGTCCCCCTCGCTGGAGAATCGCATGATCCGCCGCGCGACCAGTCCGGCAATCTGGGTGAACGCGACCCGGGTGCCGTCATCACCGTCGACGATGAAATATTGCCGTTCATTGTCGTCGCTGGCCTTGTCCATGTCGGCATTGAGGAACTTGCCGGGCACATAGACGATCCGGGAGATGACCCCCGCGATGGGTGACCGGTTGATGTGGACATCAAACACCGACATGAAAATCGACACGCGCTTGCAGGGCCCGGGCGGCAGACCGCCCTCGCCGGCCAGCTGCCGCGGCACCTCGACATCGGAAATCTGGCAGACCAGTCCGTCGGCGGGGGATACGATCAATCCGGCTCCGCGTGGTGTTACCCGCACCGGATCCCGGAAAAACGCCGCAACCCACAATGTGACCCCAGCCATCAGCCAGGCGAGCACATGCCAGAAATGGCCGCTCAGAATGAAGCCAAGCGTGAAGGTGATCGCCGCCGATATGGCAACAAATTTAATCCCCTCCGGATGGACCGATGGCATCCGGTATTTGACGGTCAGCGGCGAAGCGCTCTGCGGAACAGGTGTCATGCCCCTACAATAAGGCGATTGCCCATTGCCGCACAACTGCCTCCCCGATAATCGGCGGCATGACCATCAAATCTGTCTGCCTGTTCTGTGGTTCGCGCGAGGGTGTTGATCCCGCTCATACCGCCCTCGCTGACGCGTTCGGCACCTTGCTGGCCAGGCGTGGCATCACCTTGATCTACGGTGGTGGCGGGATCGGGCTGATGGGGCGCGCCGCTCGGGCGGCAATGGCGGCGGGTGGCCAAACCGTCGGCATCATTCCAGAATTCCTCGGGACCGCCGAAATCGCACAGACCGGCCTCACCGAGCTGCACGTCGTCCCGGACCTTCACTCCCGCAAAATGTTGATGCACGACCGGGCCGATGCCATCGTCGCCTTGCCGGGCGGCATCGGGACGCTCGACGAATTGTTCGAAGCGATGACCTGGAAGGAATTGCGGCTGCACCACAAGCCGATCTGGCTCATTGGGCCGCCCGGCTATTGGTCGCCGTTCCTGCTGCTGCTGCGCCACCTGGCAAGCGAAGGCTTCGCCCCGGCGGACCTGTTCGACCTGGTCGAGGAACTTCCCGATCTGGACGCACTCGCAGCGCGGTTGATCTAGGCCCCGCTGCCCATTACACGCGCTCACACACACAGATTTTGACAGAGGGTCCGGATGGCGAAGATCAAGGTGGTAAATCCGGTCGTTGAACTCGACGGCGACGAGATGACCCGGATTATCTGGCAGTGGATTCGCGAACGGCTGATCCTGCCCTATCTCGATATTGATCTCCGCTATTATGACCTGAGCGTCGAGAACCGCGATGCCACCGATGACAAGGTGACGGTGAAGGCCGCCAACGCGATTCTGGAACACGGCGTTGGGGTTAAGTGCGCCACCATCACCCCCGACGAAGCCCGGGTGGAGGAATTCAGCCTCAAGAAGATGTGGAAATCGCCGAATGGCACCATCCGCAACATTCTGGGCGGCGTGGTGTTCCGCGAACCCATCGTCATCAAATCCATCCCGCGCCTGGTACCCGGCTGGACCGACCCGATCGTCATTGGGCGACACGCCTTTGGGGACCAGTATAAGGCGACCGATTTCCTGATTCCCGGCCCCGGCAAGCTGACCATGAAATGGGTTGGCGATGACGGGCGGGAGATCGAGCACGAGGTGTTTGAATTCCCCTCCCCCGGTGTGGCGATGGGCATGTACAATCTCGACGATTCCATCCGGGATTTTGCCCGCGCCAGCCTGAACTACGGCCTGCTGCGGAAATGGCCGGTATATCTATCGACCAAGAACACCATCCTGAAAGCCTATGACGGCCGCTTCAAGGATTTGTTCGAGGAGGTATTCAACAAGGAATTCAAGGCGCAATTTGATAAAGCCAATATCGTTTATGAGCACCGGTTGATCGACGACATGGTGGCATCGGCGCTGAAATGGTCGGGCAAGTTCGTCTGGGCTTGCAAAAATTATGACGGGGACGTGCAGTCCGATACCGTGGCGCAGGGCTTTGGGTCACTCGGCTTGATGACCTCGGTCCTGCTGACGCCCGACGGCAAGACGGTTGAGGCGGAGGCCGCACACGGCACCATCACCCGCCACTACCGGATGCATCAGCAGGGCAAGCCAACGTCGAGCAACCCCATTGCCTCGATCTTTGCCTGGACCGGCGGCCTGAAACACCGGGGCAAACTCGACGGCACGCCGGATGTCACCCGTTTTGCCGAAACCCTCGAGCGCATCTGCGTTGAAACGGTGGAACAAGGCGCGATGACCAAGGATCTCGCGCTGCTGGTCGGGCCGGACCAAGCCTGGATGACTACTGAAATGTTCTTCGACAAGATCGTTGAAAATCTGGAAGCGGCGATGGCCAACTAGAGCGGCGTTTCCGGAAATCCCGGTGGTCAGCCTGGAGCGTTCCGCTTTGATCAGTCAGGCCTTCGCCTGTTCAGGTGACCGGATATGCTCTGGCCGCACGCCTATCCCGACCAGTTGTGCCGGAATGCGTTGCAAGACTGGAAAGCGATTGAGCAGCCGGAGCGGCAGCGGTGCTTTGCGGGGAAATGCAGATGCCCTTGCGGCCAGCAACGGTGTCAGAACCCGGTTGTGCGCGGCCCGCTGCGCCGCCTGCACCAGCCGGGTCGGCAGCAATCGCCGGTCTTCAACCCGGTGCAGCAATGGATCAATATCGACGCCGCGGCACATCGGGCCCGCCAGGGCATTGGCCGCCGCCACCGCATCCTGAATGGCAAGGTTGATACCGATCCCGCCAAGTGGCGACATGGCATGCGCGGAATCGCCGATGGCGAGCAGCCCGGGCCGGTGCCACCGGGTCAGCCGGTCCAACTCAACGGTGAGCAGCTTTACCGGATCCCAATCGGTGATCTGTTCGACCAACGGTGCAAGGATCGGGGCCGTCCGCGCGATATCGGCCCGAAACGCCGCCAGTCCTGCGTCGCGCACCGCCGTCGCCATTCCCTTTGGAAACACATAGGCGCACTGCCAATAGTCGCCGCGGTCAATCATCGCGATCACCCGGCCAGGGGTAAAATAGCCGGTCGTCCTGTTCTCGGGCGTGCGGGTTTTGGCGAGCCGGAACCAGAACACATCGATCGGGGCACCCAAATTCTCCAGCGGCAAGGCCCCGGTCTCCCTGACAACCGATCCCCGCCCGTCCGCCGCAATCACCAGCTTCGCCCGGATCACCTCGCCCGCCGCTGTGGTGACCCCGGCAATCCGTCCCCCGTCTTCAACGAACGCGCTCACCTCGCAATTCATTCGGACCGCGAACGTCGGATACGCCGCTGCTGCTTCCGCGACGCAGTCGAGAAACTCCCACTGCGGCATCATCGCCACAAAGCCATAGCGCGGTGACAGGCGTCTGAAATCCGCAACCGTGTAACGCGCGCTGCCAAACGGCACCGACAATTTGCCGATCCTGTCGTGCGGACGTGCGAGCAACCTGTCCAGCAACCCCAATTCGTCGAACAGCATCAGCGTTGACGGGTGCACGGTGTCGCCGCGAAAATCGCGCAGGAAATCGCCATGCTTTTCCAGCACCAACGTCCGCAGCCCGGCACGCGCGAACAGCAATCCAGTCATCATGCCCGAAGGGCCACCCCCGACGACCAGGCAATCGAGTTGATCCGGCATCTTGTCTCGCCCCGGCATCAGTTCACACCGGACAAATGCATATCCGAAAGCTAGACTGACGTCATGGCCATTGCTGTGACCTCCACCTTTACCGATGCGTTCGTCATTCTTGGCGCCGCCGGGCTGGTGATTCCGGCTTTCGCGACGCTGCGCCTCAATCCGGTGGTCGGCTTCATCCTGATCGGCATGCTGGTCGGGCCGCAGGGTCTTGGCGGACTCACGGCCGATGTCGCCTGGCTCCAATGGCTGACCATTTCCGATCCACCGACCGTCGCGCTGTTCGGCGAGATCGGCATCGTGCTGTTGATGTTCACCATCGGGCTCGAACTGTCGTTTCAGCGCCTGCATGCGATGCGGAAACTGGTCTTTGGCCTTGGGCCGCTGCAGGTACTGATCAGCGCCGCTGCCATTGCTGTTGCACTGGCATTGGCAACCGCTGCCAATTGGGGTCAGTCGCTCATCGTCGGCCTTGCTCTGTCCCTGTCGTCGACCGCCATAGTCCTGCCGATCCTGACGGCCGAGAAGTCGCTTGGCAAAGGCCCCGGCCGGGCGAGTTTCGCCATATTGCTGTTTCAGGACCTGGCACTCATTCCCTTGTTGCTTGGCCTGTCGATTGTGTCGGGCGGACTGGGGACCGGGCATCTGCTGCCCTTCGCGCTCAAAGGCATCGCAGCCATTGCCGGCCTGCTGCTGGCCGGACGTTTCCTGTTGCGACCCGCGCTGCGCCGGGCCGCGCGCACCAAAAGCCCGGAAATGTTTCTGGCCGCCACACTGCTGATCGTCATCGGCTCGGCAGCAATCACTGCGGCGGCGGGTCTGTCACTGGTTGTCGGGGCCCTGCTCGCCGGTCTGATCGTAGCGGACACCGAGTTCAGCCGGCAGGTCGATGCCACCATCGCACCCTTCAAGGGCTTGCTGCTCGGGGTCTTTCTGATCTCGGTCGGGATCGGGCTGGATTTGCGGCGGCTGGCCGATGATCCGCTAATCTATCTCGCCGCCACCTTCGCACTGGTGGCATTGAAATCCGGCTTGGTCTGGCCGCTGATGCAGCTGTTCACCCGCCGCCGTGCGAGGATGGCACGCGCTGCCCTGATGCTGGGCCCGAGCGGCGAGATGAGCCTGATCGTGCTGGCGGCGGCTGCGTCTGCCAATCTCCTGCCCACAGACATCTCGGCCCCGGCTCAGCTGGTCACCGCGCTCGGCATGACGGTGTTGCCGCTGCTATCCCGCCTCGGCAGTGCCTACGAATCCCGCCGCCTGCATGCTGGACCGCATGATATTCCCGCCGCCCCGGAAACCCGGCGTGTGGTGCTGGTCGGCTATGGCCGCGTTGGCCGGCTGGTCGGTGGTATGCTGGAGCGTCACGGCGTGCCCTATCTCGCCATTGACACCGATGCAGACGAGGTGGCGCGGCACCGGCTGCAGGGCCGTGCAGTCCATTTTGGCGATGCCGGCAATATTGAGCTTATCCGCCATCTCGACCTCGGGCGGGCCCGGGCGCTGGTGGTGACAATGGACAATCCCGACCTCGCGGCGCGGGTGGTTCAACTGGCCCGGGCCGATCATCCGGATCTCCAGATCATCGCCCGCGCCCGCGATGCCCGACATGCGGCGGAGCTTTACCGCGCTGGGGTCAGCGACGCGGTCCCCGAAACCATCGAATCGAGCCTGCAACTGTCAGAGGCGGTGCTCGTTGATATCGGTGTCCCGATGGGCCCCGTCATCGCTTCCATCCACGAAAAGCGCGCGGAGCTCAGATCGCAAATTCAGGCGCTGGTTCCGGGACTGGATGCCCCGCCAACACTGGGACGAAGGCGGCTCAGAGATGCGGTTCGTCCGAGCTGAACCCTATAAACTGTCATCCCGGCTCTTTGCCGTGATGACAGTCCCGACTAACCGGCCAGCGCCGCCCTGACCGCCGCCACCGCGTCCGCCGCTTTTGCCCCATCAGGCCCACCAGCTTGCGCCATATCGGGGCGACCGCCGCCGCCTTGGCCACCCATGGCCGATGCGGCGATCCGGACCAGGTCGACTGCGGAAAAGCGGCCGATCAGGTCATCGGTGACGCCGACCGACACGCTGCCCTTGCCGTCATTGACCGCGACCAGCACCGCTACACCCGAACCCATCCGCGCCTTTGCATCATCAACCAATCCGCGCAGGTTTTTGGCATCCAATCCGTCGATCACCTGCCCGATGAAGCCAACGCCAGCTACCAGTTCAGGGCCAGCCGCTGCATCGGCCTTGCCGCCACCGCCAAGCGCCAGGGCTTTCTTCGCCTCGGCCAGTTCGCGTTCGAGTCGTTTGGTCTGGTCAACCAAGGCCGCGACCCGGGCCGGGACCTCGTCCGGCCGCGATTTCAGGACTGCGGCGGCACTTTGCAAGCGGCCCTCCTGCTCGGCCAGGAACAGCCGCGCTGCCTCCCCCGTCAGCGCCTCGACCCGCCGAACGCCAGAGGCCACCGCACTTTCGCTGGTGATCTTGAACAGGCCGATATCGCCAAGTGCCGACACATGGGTGCCGCCGCACAGTTCGACCGAATAGGTGCCGCCCAGATCCTGCCCCATCGACAGCACCCGGACTTCCTCGCCGTATTTCTCGCCAAACAGCGCCATGGCACCCGCGGCAATCGCATCCTCGGGCGTCATCAGCCGCGTTGTCACCGTATCATTCGCCCGGACCTGGGCATTCACATCGGCTTCAACCAGCGCAATCTCGGCGGCGCT
>CALRKY020000031.1:0-31678 GCA_943368345.1 Synechococcus sp. UW140
GGTGTTTGTGGGGGATCGCCGCGCCTGACCGGCTATTCCGCCGCCTGCTTCGGGGCGTAGCCGATCACAGCCTTCACCTCGAGGAAATCGGCAAAGGCGTGGTCGCCCCACTCCCGACCATTGCCCGACTGTTTGTAGCCGCCGAACGGCGCCATGAAGTCCGGGCCTGCGCCGTTGATATTGACCTGTCCGGCGCGCAACCGCTTGGCGACCGCGCGGGCATGTTCGGGTTCGCCCTGCACATAGGCGGCAAGTCCGTAGACGGTGTCATTGGCGACTGTCACCGCCTCCTCCTCATCCCCGTAGCCAAGGATGGCGATCACCGGGCCGAAAATTTCTTCCCGGGCGATGGTCATGTCATTGGTGACATCGGCAAAGACGGTTGGTTTGACATAATAGCCGGTTTCCAGCCCTTCGGGCTTGCCGGGGCCACCTGCGACCAACGTCGCGCCTTCCTTGATGCCCTGTTCGATCAGGCTCTGTATCTTGTTATACTGCAGTTCCGACACCACCGGGCCAATGGTGGCATTGCCGTTCGGGTCGCCGGGAATCGTCGCATCCGCCGCCGCTTTGGCGATCAGTTTCGCCTCTGCCATTTTGGCCGACGGCACCAGCATCCGGGTCGGGGCATTGCAGGACTGACCGCTGTTCATCATCACCGATTTGACCCCGCCGCCGACCGCTGCCTTCAGATCAGCGTCGTCGAGCACGATGTTCGGCGATTTGCCGCCCAATTCCTGATGGACGCGCTTGACGGTGGCAGCGGCCGACCGGGCCACTTCAATCCCGGCACGGGTGGACCCGGTAAAGCTCACGAGATCGACATCCGGATGCGAACTCATCGCTGCACCGACTGTTGGGCCGTCGCCGTTGATCAGGTTGAACACACCCTTCGGTACCCCGGCGGCATCCAGAATTTCGGTCCAGAGATAGGCGCTGAACGGCGCGACTTCGGACGGCTTCAGCACCATGGTGCAGCCCGTTGCAAGGGCAGGTACCACCTTGCAGGCAATCTGGTTGATTGGCCAGTTCCAGGGCGTAATCAGGGCACAGACGCCAATCGGCTCCTTGCTGATCATCGTGGTGCCACGCAGCTCGTCGAATTTATAGTCCTTGAGCACTGCCATTGCCGTCTGGATATGCGCCATGCCCATAGGGGCCTGCGCCGCCTTGGCGAGCCAGGCCGGTGCGCCCATTTCTTCGGTGATCGCTTCCGCCATATCGCCAAAGCGCTTCTGATATTCGGCGAGGATTGCCCCGAGCAGGTCGAGCCGGTCCTTGACGCTCAGTTGCGAATAGGATGGGAAGGCGGCCTTGGCAGCGGCCACGGCTGCGTCCACATCGGCGGCGCTGCCCATGCTGATATGCCCCGCCACCGCCTCGGTCGCCGGGTTGATGACCGGCAAGGTCTTTGGCACCCCCGGCGCAACCCAGGCCCCGTTGATATAGAATTGCGTATATTCGCGCATGACCGACTCCCTGAAAGATTTGCCGCACCCTAGCATGATGGCAGGTGCGCGCGCCTAGCGGTTTGAGGGGAGTGGCTGGCTACTTCCGGCCCACCACGCTCATCGCGGCGGCCTGCATCGCGTCAACCGCCGTCGCAATGGTTGGGCCCGGGTCCGGCGCAAATTTGCTGCTGTGCAGGCCGGGCAGCTTGCGCGGATCACCGCCCGCTGCATCCCACGCTGACCGGGGCTGGGCACCGACCCAGAACATCACGCTTTCAATGCCGGGATAGCCGCGCGAAAACGCCCCGAAATCCTCAGCGGCCATCGACGGCAGCACCCGGATAACCCGGTCACTGCCAAAGGCTGCATCCAGAGCGTTCGTCACCAGCCGGGTGCCAGCCGGGGTGTTGAACGTCGACTCGCTCCCCTCCCATCTGGTGACCACCGGCAACAAATCGACTGGCACCCCCGCCGCTTCGGCTTCGGCCTTGGCCACCCGCTGGATACTGGCAACCAGTCGCTGGCGGACGGCGGCATCATAGCTGCGGACAGTCAGTTCGAGCTTGGCTTCATTGGAAATGATGTTGCGTCGCGTACCGCTATGAAAGGACCCGACCGTCACCACTGCGGGCTGACGCGGGTCATTCTCCCGACTGACCAAGGTCTGGAGCGTGCCAACAATCCGGGCCGCGATCACGATGGGGTCGAGACCATTTTGGGGTTCGGACCCGTGGCTGCCGATGCCCCGCACCACGATATCGACCGAATCGACATTGGCGAGCGCATAGCCATCGGTGATCCCGACCTGCCCGGCCGGAAGGCTGGCTGAATCATGGAACGCCAAGGCGAAATTTGGTTTAGGAAAACGGCTGTACAGTCCGTCGGCCAGCATTCCGCTGGCGCCGCCGACACTCTCCTCGGCCGGCTGACCGATCATCACTACCGTCCCGCTCCACGCGCTCCTGGTCGCCGCCAGCCGCCGCGCCAGCCCGACCCAGGCGGACATGTGGATGTCATGGCCGCAGGCATGCATCGTCGGCGTCGGCTTGCCATCCGGGCCAATACCGGTCGCCTTGCTGGCATAGGGTAGCCCGGTTTCCTCACTGACCGGCAGGCCGTCCATATCGGCGCGAATCAGCAGCACCGGGCCGGGGCCATTCTTCATCACCGCGACAATGCCGGTTTTTCCAACCCCGGTGGTAATCTCAAACCCCAGTCCAGCAATCTCCTTTGCCAACCGGGCGGCCGTTGCCACCTCCTGAAAGGCCAGTTCCGGCTTGGCGTGCAGGTCCTTGTACAAAGCGACCAACTTGGCCGTTTCGTCAGACACAGGTGCCGCCGCCGTCAATCCAGCCAAAAGCATCGGTACAATCAGTCGGCGCATAAATCCCTCCAAGGTGCAGGACAGACGTTAGCCGAACGCTGCCGCCGTGGAAGCAGATTCCTCAGACCAGTTGATCCCCGATCGGCAATTTCCGGATGCGTTTGCCGGTTGCGGCATGGATCGCTCCGGTCAGCGCGGGTGTAAACGGCGGCAGCATCGGTTCACCGATCCCGCGCGGCGGGGCGTCCGACGGGACGATATGGGTCGCGACGACCTTTGCGGCCCGGTTCATCCGCATCATCTGATAGGTATCAAAATTGCGCTGCTGCACCTCGCCGTCCTTGATGGTGATCGCCTGCCCCAACGCAATTGACAGCGCCTCGTTGATGGAGCCTTCGTTCTGCATGGCGATGCCGTTCGGGTTGACGGCAATCCCGCAATCGAGGGCGGAGGTCACCTGATCAACCCGGAAGCCGCCCGCCTCCGTCATCGTTACATCACAGACATGCGCCGCATAGGTCCCGAAGGAGAAGTGACCGGCGATGCCGCGGCCCTTGCCCGGGCCAGCCCAGCCGGCCTTGTCGGCGGCATGTTTCAGCACCGCCGCCATCCGACCAGTATCGAACACCGGGCCGCCGTGACCGTTGTAGGGAAGCTCCCGCGCCTCCCCGAGCAGTTCCAGCCGGTAAGCCAGCGGATCGCGCCCGGCGGCTTCTGCCACCTCGTCGAGGAAGGCCTGCATGACCCAGGCATTGATATTATGCCCGGGCCCACGGAGAGCCCCGCGCGGAGCAAGGCTGACAATCGGAGCCCATTCGACCCGGTTGTTGGCCACAAGACTGCCGGGATGATCGTCCGGGAAAATCTCGCTCGTCCAGAATTTGTCGGCCCCTTCGGCAGACGACCGGTAGCGCCGCGACTGCGATGCGGCCCGGTGCAGCCAGCCGGTCAGCTTGCCTTCGCTGTCGAGTGCTGCCCGCATCAGATGCGCGCCACCCGGACGATAGCGGTCATGCAGCATGTCGCATTCGCGCGTCCACACCAGCTTCACCGGTCGCCCAGCTGCCTTGCTGAGCAGCACTGCCTCGGTGACAAAATCATTGTACAGCCGCCGCCCGAAGCCGCCGCCGGAACGGACCGGCACCACCTCGACATTGGCCGGATCAACGCCGGCCGCTGTCGCTGCCGCCACCATCGCCGGAAACGGCTGCTGGGTTGGCGTGACGATCCGGACCTTGCCGCCTGCCACCGATGCCAGCGTATTCTGCGGCTCCATCGTCGCATGAGCGACCATCGGCAGTTCATACCGGGCCTCGATGACCTTTGCCGCCTTATCAAAGGCCGCATCGACATTGCCGGTATCGCGCACCCGCTGCGTCCGGCCATTCGCCAGCACGTCCCAGGCCGCGGCATAGGCATCCTCGCTCGTCTCCAGCGCCGGTCCCCGGTCCCAGACGATTTTCAGGGCATCGCGGCCCTTCATCGCCGCCCAGTGCGACTCGGCCACCACCCCGACACCCTCGCCCAAATTGCGCTGGCCGTAGGCTTCGGTGAGTGGAACGCGCGGCAGGCGGACCACCGCCTTGACGCCCGGCACAGCGAGAGCAGCGCGATCATCCAGCGTCCGGACGCTGCCGTCGATCATCGGGCAGCGCGCAATCACAGCATGGAGCATCCCCGGCATCTGCTGATCGATGCCGAACAGCGGCTGGCCGGTGACAATTGCCCGGGCGTCCTTCTGCTTCTGCGGCGTCCCGATCAGCGTCTGGGCACTGCGCGGCTTCAGTTGCAAGGCGCTGGTGGGTAACGGTTCCTTCGCCGCCGCATCGGCCACCGCCCCATAGGTCAGCTTGCGCTTGCTGGCTTTGTGCCAGACCAGTCCCTTGTCGGTGGAAACCTCCCCAACCGGCACGCCCCAGCGTTTCGCAGCCGCTGCTAACAGCACCTGCCGGGCTGCGGCCCCGACCTGACGCGCCGCGTCATAGGATTCCCAAACAGCCATCGACCCACCAGCGCCATCGGCAAAGGCCGTGCTTTCGGGGCGACCAGTGTCGCCCACCTTCCACGGCGTGGCGATATTCTCCACCCGTATACTCGCGAAATCCACATCGAGCTCTTCGACAATGAGCATCGGAATGGACGTGTTGGTGCCCTGACCAATCTCGACCGTGGCAGTGCCGATAGTTACCTGATTGTCAGGTGATATCCGGACGTAGTGACCGATCTGCCCGGTCGCGACACTGCCTTCCGCTGCATGGGCGAGGAAGGGCGCGCCAATGAAAAGTCCGCCGGTTGCGGCTGCGCTTTTCAGGAAAAAACGACGGTCCATCATTTACCCCTTTGCCAGCGCGACAGCGCGGTGCACGGCTTTGCGAATGCGCGGATAGGAGCCGCAGCGGCAGAGATTGGAGATCGCGGCATCAATCTCGTCATCGCTCGGGTTGCCGTTGGTTTTCAGCAGATCAACCGCCGCCATGATCTGACCGGCCTGACAATAGCCGCACTGGGCGACATCCTCCTCCAGCCAGGCCTGCTGAACCGGGTGTAGCTTGCCGCCCTTGGCCAGCCCTTCGATGGTGGTGATTTTGGTACCAGCCGCAGCGGCCATCGGGATCGAACAGGAACGGACGGCGACGCCGTCCTGGTGCACTGTGCAGGCCCCGCAGGATGCGATGCCACAGCCAAATTTGGTGCCGACCAATTCGAGTTCCTCGCGCAGGAACCACAGCAGTGGCATGTCGGGATCGCCCGAATAAACCCACTTCTTCCCGTTGACCGTCACATCCATGCCATCACTCCACCCACATATCCGGCGATGCTAACATGACAGCGATAGGTGACAATGGTGTGGATATGAAACGCCTCTCCGATGCGACGAACGTCAGTCGCCGGGGAACGGCAGCAGCGCTTCGACCCGGACGCCTGCATCCCGCAACCGCGCCGCGCCGCCAAGGTCAGGCAGGTCGATGACGAACGCCGCCGTATCGACCACCGCACCCGCCTGCCGCAGCAACTGAACCCCGGCCAGCGCAGTGCCGCCCGTGGCAATCAGATCATCGACCAGCAGCACCCTTGCCCCGGGCTGGCAGGCATCGGCATGCATTTCGATCCGGTCCTGCCCATATTCCAGCGCGTAATTCACCCCAATGACCGTTCCCGGCAACTTGTTGCGCTTGCGCAGCAACAGGACGCCGAGTCCCAACCGGTGCGCCAGCGCAGATCCGAAAATAAACCCGCGCGCCTCAATCCCGGCGATCAGATCAAACGGCCGGTCCGCCACCACATCTGCCATCCGTTCAATCGTCAGGCCAAAGCCCTTGCCGTCGAGCAGCAAGGTGGTGATGTCGCGGAACGCGATGCCAGGCTTGGGATAGTCGTGGATGGTGCGGATCAGCGCCGCGAGATCGGCATTGGCACTCACAGCACCCGCCCCGCTACTGCTTGCAGCTTCGCAACCGTCGCCGCAGGCCGCAGTTCCGGCGCGGTCATAATCGCATAGTCCAGCGAGCGGTCGCAGCCTTGCGAACAGGCGTCGCGGGTGGCGGGCATCCGCGCGGCAATCTCGGTCACCAACCGCCGCGCATTGTCAGCGTTGGCGTTCAACACCCCGAGCACTTGCAAGACATCGACCGCCTCCCGCGTGTCGTGCCAGGCGTCGAAATCGGTGACCATGGCGATGGTCAGGTAACAAAGCTCCGCCTCCCGCGCGAGGGCGGCCTCCGGCATATTGGTCATGCCAATGACATCAAGCCCCGCCGCCCGGTAGGCGCGCGATTCGGCTCGCGTTGAAAATTGCGGCCCCTCCATCGCCAGATAGGTCCCGCCCCGGTGGAACGGCACACCGCAAGCCGCAAGCGATGCCGCCGCCAGATAGGCCAGCCGCGAACAGGTCGGCTCGGCAAAGGCAATATGACCGACGACGCCGTCACCAAAATAGCTCTTCGTCCGCCCGCGCGTCCGATCGACAAACTGATCAACCAGCACGAATGTCCCGGGCGGCAATTCCTCCCGAAACGATCCGCAGGCCGAAATTGACAGGATGTCGGTGCACCCGGCCATTTTCAATGCCGCGATATTGGCGCGGTAATTGATCTCGGAAGGAGTCAGCCGGTGCCCGCGACCGTGGCGGGGGAGGAACACCAGTTCGGTATCCCCCAACCGCCCGAACAGCAGTTCATCCGACGGTGCGCCCCAAGGCGTTTCCACTGCCCGCCACGCCGAATCGGTAAGGGCAGCGAGCTGATACAGCCCGCTGCCCCCAAGAATACCGAGCTTCATGCCCTCAGGCGGTCGTTGACGGCTTGACCTTCTGGTCGGCCCAGACCCGGCGATAGCTAAGGTAGGACAGGCCGGTCAGGATCAGCAGGAAGATCATCACACCAAATCCGGTCCGGTGCCGCGCCTCAAGCTTCGGCTCCGCTGCCCAGGTCAGGAAGGCCGCCACATCGGTTGCCATCTGATCAACGCTGGCCTTGGTGCCATCATCATAGGTCACCTGATCATCGGCGACGAGCGGTGGCGGCATCGCGATGTTCAGATTGGAGAAATAGGGGTTGTAGTGCAGCCCCTCCGGCACTTCCCAATCGGCAGCTGGCTTTTTCCCATATCCAGCGATCAGCGAATGGACATATTGCGAGCCGTCATGCCGCCCCTTGGTGATCAGCGACAGATCCGGCGGATAGGCATTGTTGTTCGCAGCGCGCGCAGCCACCTCATTGGGATAAGGCCCAATCATCTTGTCGGACGGAATGGCGTCGCGCGTCGTTGCCTCCCCGGTCTTTTCATCCACGGAAGGGGTTTTGTTGGCCCATTCCTTGGCAATGACCTTCACCTGAGCTTCGTTGTAGCCAAGGTCGGTCAGCGAGCGGAAGGCAACATATTTCAGGCCGTGGCAGGCGGAGCACGCCTCTTTGAACACCTTCAACCCGCGCTGAAGCTGAGCCTTGTCATAGGTGCCGAACGGCCCTTCAAAGCTGAACGCCACATCGGTCGCGTGCAGGTGATATTTCTTCACCAAATCGGGCGCCGACGCCTCGCGCGGCGCAAAGGCCCCGACCATCAACGCGACGAAGAAGGTGAGCCCGGCAAAAAAGGCGATACCACGAACCATCGGAGACGCCCCTTATTCTGCCGGCTGCGGAGCGGACGCCCCGTTGCCGCTCTTGGCGAGGACCGCTTCGCTGATCGACTTGGGCAGCGGCAGCGGGCGTTCATACGCCGACACCAGCGGCATCAGGATCAGGAAGTGGACGAAATAATAGGCCGACGCGAACTGGCTCAGCCGTAGATAGGGCTCTTCCGCCGGTTTGCCGCCGCAATAGGCCAGGATTAAAATGTCGACCATCAGCGCGACGAACAGCCATTTCATGATCGGCCGATAGTTGGACGACCGCACCGGTGAACGGTCAAGCCACGGGAGGAAGAACAGCAGCAGGATCGACCCGAACATCGCCAGCACGCCCCAGAGCTTGGCCGGAATGAACAGGAAGTCGACCGTGAACGCCCGTAGGATCGCGTAGAACGGCCACAGATACCATTCCGGAACGATATGCGCCGGCGTCGACAGCGCGTTGGCGGGTACATAATTGTCCGGCTCACCGAGCATGTTCGGCGCGTAGAAAACCACCGCACAGAAGGCGAGGAGATAGACACCGAGACCGAACAGGTCCTTGGCGGTGAAATAGGGGTGGAACGGGATGGTGTCCTGCGGCCCCTGCACTGCCACGCCCGTTGGGTTCGACGAACCCGGAATATGCATGGCCCAGACCTTCAGGATCACGGTGCCAAGGATCACGAACGGCAGCAGATAATGCAGAGAGAAGAACCGGTTGAGTGTCGCATTGTCAACCGCTGGCCCACCGAGCAGCAGCGTCTTGATCGACTCGCCGACCACGGGAATCGCGGAGAACAGGTTGGTGATCACCGTCGCGCCCCAGAAGCTCATCTGCCCCCAGACGATAACATAGCCCATGAAGGCGGTTGCCATCATCAGCAGCAGGATGACGATCCCAAGCAGCCAGACCATCTCCCGCGGGGCCTTGTAGGACCCGTAATAGAGGCCGCGGAAAATGTGGATATAGACCACGGCAAAGAAGAAACTGGCCCCCGTCGAATGGATGTAGCGCAGCATCCAGCCGCTGTTGACGTCGCGCATGATATGCTCGACCGAGTCGAACGCCATCGCCGTGCTCGGGGTGAAATGCATCGCAAGCACGATGCCGGTGATGATCTGCACCACCAGCGCAAAACCGGACAGGACGCCGAAATTCCACCAGTAATTGAGGTTCTTCGGCACCGGATACCCGGCACCCACCGCATTGTACACGAAGCGCGGCAGCGGCAGCCGCTCATCCATCCAGATCATGAATGAATTTTTCGGCTGATATTGGTTGGCCCAGGGGAAGCTCATCGCTTGGTCCTCAACCGATCTTGACGCGCGTCGGCGTCATGAATGCATATTCCGGAACTTCGAGATTCTTCGGCGCCGGTCCTTTGCGGATACGGGCAGCCGTATCATAGTGCGACCCGTGGCACGGGCAGAAATAGCCGCCGAAATCGCCGCGATTCTCGCCCTCGCTCGCGCCCAGCGGCACGCAGCCAAGATGGGTGCAGACGCCAATAGTCACCAGCCAGTTGGCATGGCCTTCCTTGGTCCGGTCTGCCAGCGTTTCCGGATCGCGCAGATCGGCGATAGCAACTTTGTTGGCTTCGGCCTGTTCGGCAGCGGTCAGATGCCGCACAAACACCGGTTTTCCGAGCCAGAGCAGCTTGATCGACTGGCCGGCAACCACGGTCGACAGGTCAACCTCCACCGACGACAGCGCCAGAACATCGGCTGACGGGTTCATCTGATTGATCAGTGGCCACGCCACCGACGCTGCACCGGCCGCCGCAAAGGCCCCGGTCGCCACATGGATGAAGTCCCGGCGGCGAACGCCGTCTTCGCCCGTGACCCCGTCAACACTCGCCATAGACTCGTCCCTGATCTGGTTCGAAGCGCGGCGCTGCCCTTCGATAACTGTGCCGCCTGATAGCGACCCGGTTCCGCTGCCACAATAAGCATTTTTTCATCGCCGGTTCAGACTTCATCATCTGCAGTCGACGGATGCTGCTGCGAACGCTACCCGCTGCCCATGCGCCTCGCCCTGTTTCAACCCGATATCGCCGGAAATGTTGGCACCCTGATCCGCCTTGGGGCCTGTCTTGGTGTGCCCGTCGATATTATCGAACCGTGCGGCTTTGCATTTTCCCTGCGCGCGCTGAAGCGGTCCGGGATGGACTATCTGGCCACTGGCGACGTGACGATTCACGCCGATTGGCAGGTGTTCCGCGCTGCCCGACCGAACCGGCTGGTGTTGCTGACGACGCGTGCCGCCCTGACCTATACAACCGCCACCTACCACGCCGACGATATCCTGCTGGTTGGGCAGGAAAGCGCCGGGGTACCGGATGATGTCCGCGCCGCAGCGGGCCTTGCCGTCCGCATCCCGATGCAAGCTTCAATGCGGTCGCTGAATGTGGCAGTGGCGGCGGCGATGGTGACGGGCGAGGCGCTGCGTCAGACAGGAGGATTTGCCGGATGATCACACTCGACGAGGGCCAGCAGGCGGCGGAAGACTGGTTCCGCAGCCTGCGTGACAGCATCTGCGCCGAGTTTGAGGCCATCGAGGACGAACTGGGTGGAGACCGCCCCGCCGGCCGATTCGAACGCCGTGCCTGGGACCGCACCGATCACAATGGCGCCAAGGGCGGCGGCGGTGTCATGTCGGTGATGCGCGGCCGGGTGTTTGAGAAAGTCGGGGTTAACATCTCGACCGTCGGCGGAGCCTTTGATCCCGAATTCGCCAAGTCGATCAACGGTGCCGCCGAAGACCCGCGCTTTTTCGCAACCGGTATCAGTCTTGTTGCGCACCCGGTTAATCCGCACGTCCCGGCTGTCCACATGAATTGTCGGCTGCTGGCAACAACCAAACGCTGGTTCGGCGGCGGAGCCGATCTCAATCCCGCCATCCCCAACGATATCGACACCGCCGATTTCAAGGCGCGCCTCAAACAGGCCTGCGATGCCCATGCGCCGGATTATTGGGAGAAATTCTCAGCTTGGTGCGACGATTATTTTTTCATCAAGCACCGGAATGTGAGTCGCGGCGTCGGCGGCATCTTCTTCGATCATCTCGATTCGGGGGACCGGGCGGCAGATTTCGCCTTCACCCAGGATGTCGGGCTGGCCTTCCTCGACAGCTACCCGGCGATCGTTCGCCGCCGGATGCGCCATGCGGTATCGGCGGAGGACCGGGCCCGCCAGCTCGCCTACCGGGGCCTCTATGCCGAGTTCAACCTGGTCTATGACCGGGGGACGCTGTTCGGCCTGAAAACCGGCGGCAACATTGACGCCATCCTGATGAGCCTGCCGCCCGTGGCGACCTGGGCCTGAGTGCGCGTCGAATGTCACTGACCGCAGTCCCACCCGACCAAATCGCGACAATCGTCACCTCGCTGGAGATGCATCAGCGGCCCGACCTCGGCCTGCCTGCCATGTCGGCGCTGAAACTGGTCCATTGGCCGAAGCCTGATCTCGCCACCTACCGCGCCCTCTACCGGGCGGTTGGGGCACCTTGGTTATGGTTCAGCCGTTTGGTCATGCCGGATGCTGACCTCGCCGCCATCCTGCACGCGCCCGGCGTAACGATCCATGCCGCAACGCGCCGCGACGGAACGGCTGTGGGTATATTGGAGCTGGACTACCGCGAGCCGGGCCAGTGCGAATTGTCCTTCTTTGGCGTCACGCCGGAGATGACCGGTCGCGGGGTTGGCGGCTGGCTGATGCAGCATGCGCTGCGGCTGGCCTGGCGGGACGGCATCACCCGCGTCTGGGTCCATACCTGCACACTCGATCACCCGTCGGCACTCGGATTTTATCAGCGGCACGGCTTCCGGGCCTATGCCCGCGCCATTGAGACCTTCGCCGATCCGCGCCTCACCGGCCTCTTGCCGCGCGACAGCGCCCCGCACGTCCCGCTATTTGGCGAGTGACCGGTAAGCGACAACGCCCATTGAGAGGCTCATCAGGCTAAAACCGGTTGAAGCCGCTGCCTTCAGAGTGGCGACAATCAATTTTCCAACGACCGATCCCCCGAACAACAGGCTAACCAACACATCGCCAACCATGTCGACCAAGCCAACCGTTAATCTGAGCGCGAGGAACACGGTCAACAAGAACCCGGCAATCGCCCAGCTGGCGTCCTTGCTGATGGCCCAGGCCCGCCGAACCGATGGCCATGCCGGATGCTGCTCCCGCATCAAAACAGCATTGAGCGGCACCAATCGCGCCGCGCAAGCGAGCATGAACCCGGTGAACGCCAGCAGCAGCAACCTCAGCGACAGCGTCGGATTTGCCATTTGCGCCGGGTTCACCCCCAATGCAGCGCCTGCCGCGCTAAACAGCAGAACGGCCGGCAGCAGGCAGGCAAATACCAACATAAACGCTAGCAGGGCACGCGGCGTCATCTGAAACCCGCGCAGAATCGCGTCACCAATCGTTCGCGGCGAGGCTGGCCCACCAAGGAGAATGGCGATGCTGGCGAGATTGCCAACAAGACCTATGACCGAGAAAAGGAAATAGGTGGCCAATGTCCCAGCGTCCGATAACGCCTGCACCGTCGGCATTGGCAGCAGGAGATCAGCCGCCAGCTGCGGCAGAAACAGAAACATCGCCGCGATCCAGATGATATTGCCGAGGTGCGGACGCAAAAGCGCCGCGCCGTCGATCCACAGACCAGCGACCGTCAGATTATTTCCGGCGCTGCCATTGGCCACGCCTATGCTGCCCGCTCAACGCCCTTTTCGTCGAGCAGCGCGTGCAGCTCTCCGGCCTCATACATTTCCATCATGATGTCCGACCCGCCGATCAACTCGCCCTTCACATAGAGCTGGGGCACCGTTGGCCACTGCGAATAATCCTTGATGCCCTGCCGCAGCTCCGGATCGGCGAGCACGTCGGCGGAGGCATAGTCCACCCCGAGATGATCGAGGATCGCCACCGCCCGGCTGGAAAAACCGCACTGCGGAAACAGCGGGGTGCCCTTCATGAACAGCACGACATCATTGGTCGTCACCTGCTCGCGGATCATGTCCTGTATGCCCATGTCACTCACTCCTGCGGCACGGCGGTGGACAGGGCCAGCGCGTGCAGTTCATTGCCCATTCGCCCACCGAGCGACGCATAGACCAGTTGATGCTGCCGGATTCGCGGCAAGCCGACAAAGGCCTTTGACACGACCCGGGCCTGATAATGGTCCCCGTCGCCCGCCAGATCGGTAATCTCCACCAATGCATCGGGGAGGGCGGCGCGAATCAACGCCTCAATCTCGGTCGCCGCCATCGCCACCGTCAGGCCGCCGACAATATCTGCTGGCGCGCCGCTTCGGTCTTTTCGGCCAGCATCGCGCGGATCGCTGCATCGTTGACCTCGACTCCGGCCACGGCAAAATCGGTCAAAACCTTGCCGATCACATCTTCATCTCCGACCTCGATGAAATCCGCCTGAACGACCGATTTGGCATAGCCAGCAGCCTCCTCGCCCTCCAGGCCCATCAGGCCGGCGGCCCATTCGCCCACGAGCTTGTTGCGCCGGACGGTAATCTTGAATTCCAGTTCGGCGTCATGCGCGAACTTGTTTTCAAATGCGTCCTTGCGCTTGTCGAACGTCGTCATGAAATCTCCTGTGGGGGTCAGACCGCCTAGATAGAGCGGCAAGGGCCGCGCTTCAACGGCAGGACAGACGCGAAACCGGATATGCCGACAACTTATTGTCCTCAGTCATCAAAATGGCGCCTTCGCAGATCGCCTGAGCAACCAACATCCGGTCGAACGGGTCGCGGTGGTGGTGATCAAGCTGAATCATCGCGCTCAAATGTTCGACCCGCATTTCGAGCAGGTTCCAGCCCCGGTCCTTCACCGCCGCAGTGGCCAAAACCGGGTCAGCCCGCAGCTTGCCGATGCTGATCTTGATGGCAATTTCCCACAGCGAAACGTGGCTCACCCATATCTCGTTCGAGACCGTTCGCAGGCTCTGCCGCGCATTTGGCCCCAGGCGCGGGTCATTGCCCAGCCACCACAACAGCGTATGGGTGTCGAGCAATATCTTCACTGCGGAAGATCGGCCTCGATCGCGTCGAGAATGTCATCCGACAGCGTGTCAAAATCATCCGCCATCCAGATTTGCCCTTCAAGCGCACCCGGGCGCCCGTAAAGATCGTCTGGCGGCTGCACACCGTGAAACTCCACGATTGGCTGCCCGCGCGACACCACGACAAATCGCTCGCCGGCTTTTGCCTTGCGCAAATATTCACTGAGGTTGCCGCGCAACTCACGCACGCCCACCTCCCGCAATTTGGCGCTCATGGCCAGTCTCCTTTGTGTTCGCATAATGTGGACACAAATGACGACAGTCAAGTCTTGCGAACTTGTCCGCCTTGCGCCACCGTTCGGGCGCAGCATCGGGGGCAACATGTCTGGGGAAATCGAAGCGCTGGGGGCACTGACAACGGCCGGATTGGCGGCGTCGGTGGTGGACGGGGACGCCGGGCAAAGCGGGAACGAGCAGCGGGTCTGCGCCAATTGCGCCACGCCGCTGTCGGGACGGTTTTGCAGCAATTGCGGGCAGACCGCGCATCTCCACCGCACCGTCGGCCATCTGGTCGAGGAATTTGCCCACGGCATCCTGCATGTCGACACCAAAGCTTGGCGAACCCTGCCGCGACTGGTGTTCCAGCCAGGGGGTCTGACGCGCGATTATGTCCACGGCAAACGGGCCCGCTACATCACACCACTGGCGATGTTCCTGTTCACGGTCTTCCTGATGTTCCTGGTGTTCGGCTCAATTGCGAAATCAATCGACCCCAACGCAGCATTCCAGATGAGCGAGGAGGCGGACAGCGCACCCGTCGTCAGCAAGCAACTGGCAGAAGCCCGGGAAGATCTGACAACCGCCGAGGCAAAACTGGCTGAGGCCGCAGCCGATCCGGGCAGCCCGCCGGGACTCGAAGGCCGGTTTGCCGGAGACGTCGCGGCCAAACGCGCCCGGGTGGAGGTCCTGACCGCAGCGCTTGAGCGCGCCAAAAAACTTCCCGCGCTGTCCAAGACCCCCGCAAAACCGGTGACATGGCAGGACCGGGTAAAGGAGGTCGCACAAAAGGGCGACATCAATGTCGGTTTCGGCGGTCCCGAGACCGAAGCGCGGGTCCGCCATACCCTCGAAAATCCCGATCTGGCGCTCTACAAAATCCAGCAAACCGCCTATAAATTCAGCTTCCTGCTGGTGCCGATGTCTTTGCCGTTCCTGTGGCTGCTGTTCCCGTTCCGGCGCGGCATCACCATGTACGACCACACGGTTTTTGCGCTCTATTCCCTATCCTTCATGTCGCTGCTGCTGGTGACAATGGCCTTGATGTCCGTTGGGCCGCCGGTGCTCCAGAACGCGGTCCCCTGGCTGATCTGGGCGGTCCCGCTGCACATGTACGCGCAGTTGAAGGGGGCCTATGAGCTCGGCTGGAAAAGCGCGGTCTGGCGGACCCTCTGGCTGCTACTGTTCTCCAGCTTGTCCCTGTCAATCTTCGCCCTGTCGATCCTGCTGCTCGGGCTTATTGACTAGCAGGCTCGGCCTTCAACCGTTCCGGATTGAACAGGGTCCGGGTTTCAGCGCGCAGCAGATCGCCGGCCCAGCGCCGTTGGCCGGAGAGCCAGACCTTGATCCGTTTGTGGCCTTCCTCGCTGTTGCCGACCGGGACGGCGGCAAGGGCGGCGCTGGCGCGTTGCAGGGCCTCCCGGTGGTCACCGAGTGCCGGGTCGGCGAAGCGTTCGTGGACAATGCCCAGCATCGACCGGGCCGATGACAGCATGACCTTGGCAGTCGCCGGGTCCCCGACAAACAGCGCCGCCTCCGCCGCCAGAACGGCGCGCCGGACATCTTCCAGCCGGGCAATCAGGGTGATCGGAACCTCTTGAACCGCCGGACAATTGCCGCTCGACAGGCCGCTGACATAGTCGACAAGTCCCGCAACCACCCGCGGTGGCGGCGCGATACCGTCAAATTCCTCGACGATAAGGCCGTGGACGAACTTGTCGACGCCGTTCCTGACCTTCAATCGCTCCCGCGGCCCGCTGAGGTCGGGAATCACTTTCGGGTTGTCGATGCCGTCGCCGCGCCGCGAACTCATCAGGGAGGAGGTGACGTCGGCCGTCCCCGGCGCGCCCGACAGTCCCGGAAAGACGAAATCAGGGTTGCCCCGCCCGCTCCGGTGGCAGCTGTTGCAAGACAGGCCAACCCGGGCCGCCTGTCCCCCGAGCAGCAGCGGGTTGCGGAACGCCGCCCGCCCGATCTCAACCGACATCGCCGCGACCGGGTCCTTGGTCCGTTTCAGACATTCGGCAGGCTCCCGCGTCAGCAGGGCCACCGTGTCACGCCCCGGGGCGATCCACTGCGCTTCCTTCAGCGGCGGGTCCCCGACCGGAGCCGCCGCCGCGAGCAGGATCAGGACGAGGAGGAGGCTTGATCGACCCATCGCCGCAATTCATCTGCTTCGGCACAGCCAAAGCCGCACATCTGGTCCAGTTTCGCCAGCATTGCCCGGGCTCCGGCCAGATCGCCCCGCTCCACCTTCAGCTCACCGTAATATTCCGTCGCTCCACGGTGGTTTGGAGCCAGCGCCAGCGCAGCGCGGTAATAGCCCTCTGCCACGTCAAACCGCCCGAGCTTCCGGTTGGCAAAGCCGAGATAGGTCAGCACATCCGGATGCGCGCCAAACGCCGCCTCGGCCTGTTTCAGCGACAGAATTGCTGCGTCGAACCGGCGCTCGTTGATGAGGGCAACCGCCGCCAGATAAGCGCTGTCCCCACCCTTGGCATCGGCGAACAACAGGCTTGGCCGGGTATCAACCGCAGCGGTCGGTGCCCCAATCGCCGCCGTCACCGCAGCAACGGCGGCCTTCAGGTCCGCTGCCTGCGGGCAGGTTCCGGCACAGGCGGCATCGCGTGCCGTCAAATCGGCCAGCGTCGCCTTGGCCTTTTCCACATCACCGGACTTTGCCTGCGCAACCCCCAGATCGCGGTGCGCCACAACCATCTTGTCATCATAGCGGACCGCCTTGGCAAAGGCCTTGGCCGCCGCCTTCCAGTCGCCGCTGCCAGCCTTCGCCGACCCGAGCAGATAATGGACGTTCGCCGCCTTTGGCATCACCGACAACACCCGGGTGAAGCTGCGCGACGCATCGGCATAGCGGTTGGCCTGTAGCGCTTCGACACCGTTCCGGTACTCGACTGCCGGATCATATTGGGGGGCCGATTCGCTCGGCATCGAGGCGCCGCCACCGCCACCCCCGCCACCTGCGGCCAGCACAGCCTGCGGCAGGCACAGCGCCGCTGTTCCGATCAAAAACGCAATCTTGCCAGCAGAGACCATGATACTCTCCCTCACATGGATGCCTGACAATACACAGGAAGCCGCCGCCTTGCTATGGTGCGCCGGATTCCCGCCGAAATCATTGTCAGGCCCGCACGCGCCCGCTATAGCTTTGCATCAACCGTCGCCCCGGTCCGCGCAGCCACCCTGCGTCCGGGGCGTTGTTCGTTTTTCGCCAGACAGGAAAGGCGCAACCCCATGACCCGGCGCCGCCAGATTTACGAAGGCAAGGCCAAAATCCTTTACGAGGGGCCTGAACCCGGCACGATCATCCAGTATTTCAAGGATGATGCCACCGCCTTCAATGCGCAGAAGAAGGGCACGATTTCCGGCAAGGGCGTGCTCAACAACCGGATTTCCGAACATCTGTTCAGCCTGCTCGGCAACATCGGTATTCCGCACCATTTCATGCGCCGCCTCAACATGCGGGAACAACTGATCCGGCAGGTCGAAATCGTGCCGCTGGAGGTCATTGTCCGCAATGTTGTAGCCGGTTCTCTCGCCAAGCGCCTCGGCATGGAGGAAGGCGCGCCGCTGCCGCGCGCCATCATCGAATATTGCCTGAAGGATGATGCGCTCGGTGACCCGCTGGTGACCGAGGAGCATATCGCTGCTTTCGGCTGGGCCAATCCGGACGAGATGCACGACATTGCCGACTTTGCGACCCGGATCAACGACTTCCTGTCCGGCCTTTTTGCCGGGATCGGCATCCGGCTCGTCGACTTCAAACTGGAGTTCGGTCGGCTGTGGGACGGCGATTTCTCGCGGATCATTCTCGCCGACGAAATCAGCCCGGACGGCTGCCGCCTGTGGGACATGGCGACCAATGAAAAGCTCGACAAGGACCGGTTCCGCCGTGACCTCGGCGGGGAGGTGGAGGCCTATCAGGAAGTCGCCCGCCGCCTCGGCCTGCTCCCGGAAGGCAGCGTCTCAACCGTGCTCGACCTCGATAAACACCGCAAGGCGCGGGGCAAATAGCGCCGTCTCCCGGAAGGGAGAGGATTGCAGCACCACCCTGCCCTCGGCCATAGTCAGCGTATCATAAGGAGCGCCGACGATGACCCGTTTTGTCACCCATGATCTTGCTCTCGCGCCGACGACCGATGAACTGGCCGGGCAGGATTTTGTCAGTTCGCTGCGCGGGTTCGTCCTGAATGACATGGCCGCCGCGATGAAGCGGCGGTTTGACACGGCCATCGCCCCTGCGCTTGCCGAAGGCGCGACCGGGCAGGATGTCCACCGCGCCATGAAGCCCGATCTGGCGTTTCGATTTTACTCGGCCACGCGGGTCAGTGCGCAAGAGATGGTGTGGGATTCGGTCCGGACCACGCTGGAGCGCGACCGGGGGCGACTGACCGCCACTGCGGATGCTTTGACCGGAGACGGCGAGCTCGAACTCAACCCGGATCTGCCGATCCCGTCCAATGTCACCGCGCTCGACGTTCATCTGATGCCCGGTGGCTATCATAGCGGCCAGGACCTGTCCGCCGGGTCAATGTATGAAAACGGCCTGTCGGTATTCTCCGCCGGACTGATGGGCGACACGCTGGACGATATCGGCCGTTCGATCGCACTATGGCTGGCGGCGCGTCACCCGGAGTTCCAGCCAACGGACATTCTCGACCTCGGCTGTTCGGTCGGTCATCAAACCCTGCCGTGGAAACGCACCTATCCGGACGCGCATGTCACCGGCATCGATGTGGCGGGACCGTGCGTCGCCTATGCCCATGCCAGGGCGAAATCGCTTGGCCTTGCTGCCGACTTCCGGCAACGCGATGCCCGCAGCACTGGCTTTGCCGACGCCAGTTTCGACCTGATTTTCTCCTCGATGTTCCTGCACGAACTGCCGCTGAAGGATATCGCGGCGGTGTTCCGGGAGGCCAAGCGCCTGCTGCGCCCGGGCGGGCTGATGCTGCACTATGAACTGCCGCCCAATGGCGCGATGGCCCCTTATGATGCCTTTTATCTGGACTGGGACAGTTTCTATAACGCCGAACCCTTTTACCGGACCTACCGCGATCAGGACCCTCGGAAGCTGTGCACTGATGCCGGTTTCGCCGCGGGGGATTTCTTTGAGGCAGTGGTGCCGTCCCTCGGCTGGTACGGTGCCGATGCGATAACTGCAGATGCCGCAGCGTCGGCGACGCTCGATGGCAACACCGGTCGGCTCGCCGACGGGGTTCGCTGGTATAGCTACGGGGCCTGGAACCGGTGACCGAGCCACTGCCCCGCACCGCAAAGGGCGACCGCCCGGCTTTTTTTGACGACGCCGCTATCGACGCACTGGTGGCGATGGTGCTCGAACTGGCGCGGGAGACCTGGGTCGTCAAAAACCGGGTCGCGCTGCTCGAAGACGCCCTTGCTGCGCATGCCCCAAGCCTCGACGTGGAAACCCACCGCCTGCCGCCGGAAAAACAGGCAACCCTCGACGCCGCCCGCGCCGACTTCGTCGCTCGGCTGTTCCGCGTGATCGACCGGGACTGACCACGCCGCCGCTTTGACGCCGCATTTGCGATTTAGCGAGGCGGCAGTGTTGTTGCGGAGGAGTATCTGATGAAACTGGTTGGTCTCGCTGCCTTGTCGGCTCTGATCGCCACCCCGGCGTTGGCGAATCCGGCGGAGGGCTGGTTGCAATCCCGCCTCGATGTCGTTGCCACCGCTGCGCGCCTGCCCGAGGGAACGACAAGAGTCCGCATTGTCGATACCCGGCAGTTGTCATTCGCGCCCACGGCTGATGGGTCATTGCATTTCCCGGCGGCGCTGCTGGCAACGGCACCTGACCGGGACGCTGTTGATGGGCTGCTTGCGGTGTTGCTATCGAATGCCCGTCCCCGCAATTCAGCGAAGCCAAGCGGCGTCGCACGCGAACTTCTTGGAACGGCTGCCTTTATCGGAGGTGCAGCGGCCAGTGGGGGTGACGTCCCACGCGATGGTTATCCCGCAGGCAACACGGAACGGCAAATCCAATTGTCTGCCGATGTCGCCAACAGGGATCGCCGTATCGCCCGAACCGAGGCAGAGTCCCGTATTATCGCGGCGCGCGCTGTAAACTGGGCTCGCACTGCCGGAAGCTGTCCGGCAAGTCTGGTTGGCTGGTTGCGCGGTCTCGCCACGGCCTCACAAGGGCAGACATTTGACGGTGTCACCGCCGCGCGTCATTTGCTCATCGATCTGGGCAGCAGCGTCGGCGATCCGGGCGACGGCTGCACCCCAACACATGACGCGGCATTCGAGGCGGCGCGCGAGAATGCCAGCCGCTAACCCTGCGGCGGGACGGGTACATCCTCGGGCTTGACGCCGTGGCGCATCAGGATCGGAGCTTGGGCAAAGGCAAAAACCAGCGTCAAGGGGAACACGATCCAAGTCTTGAAGGACACCCACTGGTCGGTTGAATAGGTCCGCCAGACCGCTTCGTTGACCAGCGCCATCCCTAGGAAAAACCAGGCCCAGTTGCGGGTCAGCAGCCCCCATCCGGCATCGACCATCGGTGGATAGGCATCGGCGAGCACCCGTTTCAGCAAGGGCTTGCCGCTCAGCAGCGCATAGAACAGCAGTCCGGCATACAGGCTGTAAAGTATGGTCGGCTTGATCTTGATGAACAGTTCATCATGCAGAAGCAGCGTCAGTCCACCGAGCACGGCGACGACCGCCCCGTTGAACCACAGCATTTGCGAAATCGTCCCGACCCGCAGCTTGGAATAGATCATCGCAACCGCCATCGCTGCCATGAATACCCCGGTCGCGACGAAAATCCGCTCCCCGTCGGCAACCGGCGCATAGCCATTGGCAAGGAAAAAGGTCAGCAGCGGCCCGAAATCCACCGCCAGCCGTGCGCCCGTCGACAACTCCCGCTTACCCTCCGCCACGCTCACTCCTTCACACCCGCCAACGCATTTGCAAACGCCCGTGCATTGAACGGGCGCAGATCCTCAATCGTCTCGCCGACGCCAACCGCATGGATTGGCAACTTGAACCGTTCGGCGGCGGCAACCAGCACCCCGCCGCGCGCCGTCCCGTCGAGCTTGGTCATGACGAGGCCGGTGACCCCTGCCACCTCCTGAAACACCTCAATCTGGTTCAGCGCATTCTGCCCGGTCGTTGCATCGAGCACCAGCACCACATCATGCGGGGCGCTGAGCATCAGCTTCTTCATCACCCGCTTGATCTTGGCCAGTTCATCCATCAGCCCGGACTTGTTCTGCAACCGACCGGCGGTGTCGATGATGAGCACGTCGCGCCCCGATGCTCGCGCCTTGTCCAGCGCTTCAAAGGCCAACCCAGCCGCATCGGCACCAACTTTGCTGGCGATTACCGGCGCATCAATCCGACCACCCCAGATCTGCAATTGTTCGATGGCCGCCGCGCGGAACGTATCCCCCGCTGCCAGCATCACCCGATAGTCCTGCTCTTGAAACAGGTGCGCCAGTTTTGCGATGGTCGTGGTCTTGCCAGACCCGTTGACCCCGACAACCAATATGGTGTGCGGGCGTGGAAATGCTGTCACCTCCAACGGCCGCGCCACGGGCGCCAGCACCCGTTCGATCTCATCAGCAACAACGGCGCGCACCTCGGCCTCGGTGACCGCCATGTCATATTTTTCTGCCGACAGCTTGGCGGTAATCCGCGCTGCCATTGCCGGGCCAAGGTCGGCCCCAATCAGCGCCTCCTCAATCTCCAGCAGCATCGCATCATCAAGCTTGGACCGGGTGAACACCGCTGCCAGCCCGTCACCCAATTTTTCGGACGAGCGGGACAGCCCGGCCCGCAGTTTGGCAAACCAGCCCTTGGGTTCCGCGCTGCTCACGCCGCCTCCGCAATCAGTTTGTCGCCGTCGATACCGATCAGTTTTGCCCGCACAACTTGCCCCGCCGTGCCGTCAATCCGCACCATCGCAAAGCCCGGCGTATGTCCGCCGCCGCCGCGTTCAACCAGCACATCCTGCGCCGTCCCTACCTGACCGCGAAGCCAGGCTGCGCGTCGCAAAGCTGCCCTTTCTCGCAATCGCGCCGCCCGGTCCCGTCGCACCGGTACTGGCAGTTGCGGCATTCGCGCCGCCGGGGTCCCGTCTCGCTCAGAATAGGGGAAAATATGCGCATGCACGATGTCACAGTCATCAATCAGCGCCAACGTATTGGCAAACATCGCCTCGGTCTCGGTTGGAAATCCGGCAATCAGGTCGGCACCGATGGCAACATCAGGTCGCGCCGATTTGATTGTCTCGACAATCTTGACAGCATCGCTACGCGAATGCCGCCGTTTCATCCGTTTCAGGATCATATCATCCCCAGCCTGCAAACTGAGATGCAGATGCGGCATCAGTCGGGGCTCCCCGACAATCAGGTCCATCAACAGCGGGTCAATCTCGACCGAATCAATCGATGACAACCGGAGGCGCGGCAGGTGCGGCACCCCGTCCAATATCGCCTTCACCAGATCACCGAGCCGCAAATCTCCGTCTCGCCAATCGGTCAGGTCAACGCCGGTCAGAACAATCTCCCGGTGGGTTTCGGCAAGTTCCCGAACCCGCTCAACCACCGCATCTGTGGCAACCGACCGCGACGCCCCGCGCCCGAAGGGGATGATGCAGAAGGTACACCGGTGGTCGCAGCCATTCTGCACCGCCACAAAGGCCCGGGATTGATCGGTGGCGGCGAGCACCTCTCCCCGGTCGGCTGGAGCCGACTCGCTCTCCTCTTGCAGGGGAGGGAGGTAGGCGCTTGCCTTCAACTTCATCGCATTTGGAACAATGGCGACGCCCTCGAACCGGTCCACATCTGCGCCGCATCCGGTCACCACGATCCGTGCCTCGGGCCGCTCCCGCCGGACCCGGCGCACCGCCTGTCTTGCCTGCCGCACCGCTTCTCCGGTCACCGCGCAACTGTTCAGCACCACAAGATCATCCGGCAGGCCGAGCGCCCGGATCGCCTCGCTCTCGACGACGTTCAACCGGCAGCCAAAATTCAGGACAGTGGCGCTCAACGATAGGCTCCGATGTCGACCATGCCCCGGAAGGATGTCGCCGCCGGGCCGGACATTTCGATATGACCGTCCGTGCGCCAGTCGATGCGAAGACTGCCGCCCGGCAGCGCCACCGCAACCGACCGGTCGACCAGCCCCCGCCGCATCGCGACCACCGCCGTGGCACAGGCCCCGGTCCCGCAGGCCCGGGTCAGGCCAACGCCGCGCTCCCACACTTTCAGGCGGATACGGTCACGCCCAAGCACCGACGCGACGTTGACGTTGATCCGCTCCGGAAACAGCGGGTCGGTTTCGATCACCGGACCAAGCTCCGCCAGTGGTACCGCATCGAGATCATCGACAAAAAACACCACATGCGGGTTGCCGACATTGACTGCACCGGGGCGCTGCAAAGGCTCCCACCCGACCGGCATATCGCGCGTATCCATGGCATAGGCCAGCGGGACAGCATCCCAGTCAAACCGGGGTTCCCCCATATCAACCGTCGCGCCGTCGCCGCTCGGCAGCAATTCAATGCGGCCGCCGTCGGTCAGCACGCTCGCTTTGTGGCCAATCAGTTGCGCCACACAGCGGGAGGCATTGCCGCAGGATTCGACCTCGCCGCCGTCAGCATTCCAGATCCGCATACGGGCATCGGCATCCGCTGCTGCCTCAACGACAATCAGCTGATCGCAGCCAATCCCGGTTCGGCGGTCGGCCAGCGTCCGCACCTGATCCGCCGTCAGCGTCAACGGCGCGGTGCGCGCGTCAAACACGACAAAATCATTGCCGAGGCCGTGCATCTTGAGGAACGGAATTTCCATGCTTGCCGCGATGTAGGGATGGCGGCGCGCCAAGTCTATTGCCGAAGGGTCAACGCCCCTGCCCGCGCCAGCGGTGGATGATGCGGTCAAGGCTGCCAGCAGCGCCACTCGGCACGGCCCAAAGCTCGCTGAACCGGGGATCGGCAGAGGCCGGCCGAAGCTCGGGCGCCAGATCATCCAGCCGCACCCGGATCGGGATCGACACCCCTTCCCCGCAGATGATGCATTCCCGGTTGCGCAGCGCCGGGATCGAATCGAGAAACCCGCGCGCCCCTTCCGGCATGGCATTGCGGACATAGGCCTGATCGCGGTCATTGTTCAGCCGCATCGCGATGATCGTCCCGCACTGGGACAGCACGCCTTCGGCCAGATCGCTCGGGCGCTGGGTAATGAGGCCGAGCGAGACGCCATATTTGCGCCCTTCCTTGGCGATCCGCTCCAGGATTTTGCGGACGGCGGCGCCGGTTGCGACCCGGTCGCTCGGCACATAGCGATGCGCCTCTTCACAGACGAGGAGGATCGGTTGTGGCGATTCCTGCCGCGACCAGATGGCATAGTCAAAGACCAGGCGGCTGAGCATGGCCACAACAGTGGTCAGGATATCGGACGGCACGCCCGACAGATCGAGGATAGAAATCGGCTTGCCGTCGGCGGGCAGGCGGAACACCCGGCTGATGAACGGTCCCATCGTGTCCGACACCATCAACCCGCTGAACATGAAGGCATAGCGCGGGTCGCTCTTCAGTTCCTCAATCTTGGTTTTCAGCCGCATGTAGGGAGCAAGGTCCCCCATCTTGTCGAGCTTTCCCATCAGCGCGGTGAGCGACATCAACAGGTCGGACAGCAGATAGGGCACCGGTGAGTCGACGGTCAGCTTGCCGAGTGTCTGAGAAATCCGGTTGCGCGCCCGCGCCCCGAGCAGGACCTTGGCGAGAATATCGCAATCGGTTTCGCGCTGCGCACCCTCGCTGGTCACGAAGACTTCGCAATGCTCCTCAAAATTCATCAGCCAATAGGGCAGCGCCAGATTGTCGACGTTGAAGATCATGCCGGTGGAGGCAAAGGCCGCCGCATATTCACCGTGGGGATCGAGCATGATGATATGGCCGTGCGGGGCCCGCTCGACGATGCGGTGCAGGATGAGCGCGGTTGCGGTCGATTTGCCGGTTCCGGTCGATCCCAGCAGCGCGAAATGCTTGCCGAGCAGCGAATCGTAGAGCAGCGACGCCCGGACATCGGCTGTGGGATAGACCATGCCAATCTCGATATGCGGCTGGTCAATCGCCTCGAACACCGCGGCAAGGTCACGGCGGGTCACCGGCCAGACGGCGGTGCCCGGCACCGGATAGCGCGTCACACCGCGCCGGAACCCGGTCAGGTCGCCGGACGGGCTCTCCGAACCCTCACCCAGAAAATCGATCTGCCCGGTGATATGGCTGACGTCAGTACCGCCGGCCCGCAGTTCGCGAACATTGCCGAGCAGCCAGCTTTGGCCGACCCGGACTTTGACCTGGCTGCCAATCTGACCGGCGGTCGCGACACTTTCATCCCCGTGCCCCTCCAACATGCGCATCGCGGTAAGGTCGAACTCACAGGTCGACGCGCCGCCCGCGATGTCCCGCACCTGCCCAATGGCCGGCAGACCGCCCGCCGCGACCCCGGCCGCCGCGCTCCCCGAGAAATTCTGGTTGGCAAAATCCATGCCCGTCCCTTCGCTTGGCGCAAAGGGGTAGCGCGAAATGGTTAACAGCTTTCTGTGCGCGGCCTATTTGCCGACGTAGCGATAGCCTTCGATCCGGTTCAGCACCGACAGGTCAACGGTCACCAGACCAAGGCCCTGCAGGCTGGTGTCCAGCCCGAGCGCCTGCAACAGTTTGACGCCCTTCACCGGGTCCGGCGCAAAGCGCAGACCCATCGACATCAACCGCACCTTGCCGGCGGCATTGCCCCGGCCTTTCTTGCCGGTCGGCAGTGCAACGATGACCGAAGAGACATAAGGGGAACCGACCCCGGCTTTCTGTACGGTCAGCGTGCCGGCAAATTTCGGGAGCTGTGTCTCTCCGTCAATCTGGATGTCGGCCGACCCGAATTTCCGGACCTTCGCCGGATCGACCTGAAACCGGTAGGTCGCGGTCCGGGTTGTTTCGCCAGTCTTGGTTGCCTGCCCCTCGATCAACCCCCGGATTTCCGAATAATTCGGGTAATCCTCGATCTTGCGGTCTTTCCGGCCTTCGCGGTCCGCTTTGACTCGAACCTCCGGCCCCTTCTCACCGCTGTCACGAATCAACTTGGTGCGCAGCGCCTCAGGTTTGGACGGATCATAGTATATCACCCGGGTATTGCGCAGGTCGGGGCGGTCGCGGGCCCCGCTGGTGGTGCGGTCAATAAGGTCGCCAACCACGGTTGAGCCGCCAGCCCAGACCTTTGTCGTCGAATAGTAGGCCCAGTCGCTGCCGCTATAGGCCCCGCCATTGGCCAGTGCGGCGTCGAGCAGCTGGTCGGCGGACGCTGGAACGGAAACGACAGCGGCGAAGGCTGTGAGGGCGAATTTCATGATCAGTCTCCAACCCGTGTTGGAGGGCTAATACAGGACGCGCCGCTGATTTGCCAGCCTGAGATAGCCGAGTTGCGCGGCCTTGAAGATTGTCTGGCGGTGATGACCTAGAAATCGTTCCACCCAACACGACCCCGGCTCTGGCGGTGACCAACATGGACTCGTCCTGCCCGATAATTTACGGCCCCGGCATGGACACGCTCGATATCGCCTTTGCCGAAGCGCGCCGCTATCTGGCGTCGCTCGACACACGACCAGTCGCATCACGCGGTACCCCTGCCGAGATGCGTAGGCCGCTGCCAACGCAATTCCCCGAACAAGGATTGTCGGCAAGTGATGTCGTCCGCACCATTGCAGCCGCCGCCGAACCTGGATTGACGGCCAACGCGAGCGGACGGTTCTTCGCATGGGTAAAGGGGGGTGCCCTGCCTGCTGCGCTGGCCACGGATATCATGTGTTCCGCCTGGGACCAAAATGCCGTGCTTGCGTCAACCAGTCCTGCCGGCGCCGTTCTGGAAGAAATCGCCGGCCGCTTCCTGCTCGAAGCCCTCCGCTTGCCCACTGACGCCAGTTACGCCTTTGTCACCGGGTGTCAGATGGCGCATGCGACTGCGCTGGCTGCCGCGCGCCATGCCGTTCTGGAACGAAAAGGTTGGGATGTCGAAGCTAAGGGCCTGCAGGGGGCACCTGTCATCCGTGTGTTCGCCAACGCACACCATCATTCATCGGTTACGCGAGCCTTGCGCCTCCTCGGAATGGGAAGCGACTGTATTGTCCCACTGGACGGAACAACGCCCGGTCGGGTGGCACCGGACAGGCTAAGTGCTGCCCTAGCCGAAGCGCCCGATGCACCGACGATTGTTATCCTCAATGCTGGCGACCTCAACATTGGTGCGTGTGACGATTTCGCAGCACTGTGCCCGATTGCACAAGCAGCAGGGGCCTGGGTTCATGTTGACGGAGCCTTTGGACTCTGGGCCAATGCCAGCCCGCGTTTCGCACCGCTCGTGGCCGGGGTGGACCGGGCCGACAGCTGGGCGACGGACGGGCACAAATGGCTGAATACACCCTATGACTGCGGCATGGCCGTCACCCGGCATCCCGCTGCACACAGTGCCGCAATGCGGATGACCGCTGCCTATCTGACCAGCGGCGGACCGGTGCGCGATCCCATGGATTTCACGCCGGAGTGGTCGCGCCGGGCTAGGGCCTTGCCGGCATTGGCGGCGTTGATGGAACTCGGCCGTGACGGGCTTGCCGCCATGATCGAACGGTGCTGCGACCACGCCGTCGCCATTTATGACGGCGTTGCGAAGTTAGAGGGTGCAACCGGGATTGCCCGCCCGACCATGAACCAGGGGCTGATCCGCTTCGACAACAAGGACGGTGCCAATATCAGCGACGCGGTCATCGCGGCAATCAATGCGGGTGGCGAGGCATTTCTCAGCGGCGGTGCTTGGAACGGCGAGCGCGTTATGCGGATCAGTGTGTGCGGCTGGAATACGGCGATGGCAGACGTGGTGAGGACAGTGGCTGCGGCGCAGGACGCGCTCGGTCGCTTACGGTGACTTCGCGACTCTCGTCGTGACCGAGCCCCGCCGGGGCGCAGATGTCATTCAGCTCCGAATGGCTTGACTAGTCGGCCTAATTTGCCAAGCCGAGATAGCCGAGCTGGGCCGCCTTGAAGATCGTCTGGCTGCGGTTGACGGCGTCGAGCTTCTCCCCGGCATTCTGGATGTGGAAGCGCACGGTGGCATGGCTGCGGGCGAGGATCATGCTGATTTCCTTGTCGGTCTTGCCGACGGCGGCCCAGCGCAGGCATTCGATTTCGCGCTTGGTCAGCTGACAGTCGCTCGGCAGCCACTGCCGGGTCCGCATCACCTTGACATAGCCCGAGATAAACCGGTGCGCGAGCAGGTGCAGCGCATCGGCATGCGCCTCAAACTCCACCGACAAATCAGTCTTGCCGTTCCTGACCCCAAAGCCTGCCATGCCAATCTGGCCAAATGGCAGGTGGATCGGTACCGCAATCGTCGCCCGGGTCAGCGACCGTTTTTCAAAGTTAACCAGATCAATGGCGTCGACATAACGATTGGGTGACCGGGTGTGAAAACCATCGGCGTTGCACCAGAAGGGTTCCCCCTCATAGCGGCAGGCCCGCGCGACCGGGGAGTGCAGCGCCAGCCGCGTGTCCGTCCACCATTGTTCGTGCGGCTGGACAAAACCAAACACATCGGACGCAAGAATATGCCCGTCGGCATCGACCATCGGCTGTTTGGAAGCAATATTGTCGACGACTACGGCGCGGAAATTGCCCATTTCCGCGACGATATCGCGCAACGCTTCGGCTGCGGGGCGGATGTCAGCAGCGCTGCTGATCGTTACGGCGCGTGTGTCGAGGCTCAGCCCCATCACAGTCTCCCCAATATCCTAGCCTTGCGAAACGGGGGCCTTCGCGGCTCTTGTCCGTCGCTTGCCGCATTCCCTAGCAGGTTGAAGAGGGTATTCAAGTGCTACTCGAAAGATTGTCTCAATCTTCGCCGAATTTGTCCTCGACCAGTTGCACCAGCGCCGCGAGCGCCAGGTCCTCGCCGATGCCGCTGGCGGAAATCTCGATATCGTCGCCAACGGCCGCTGCCAGCATCATCAACCCCATGATGGAGGTCCCACAGACGCTCGATCCGTCCTTCGTGACTTCGACCGCAGCATCAAACTGGCTGGCCAGTGTCACGAATTTGGCGCTGGCCCGGGCATGCAGACCGCGCTTGTTCCGCATCTGCACGATCTGCGACACTGGCATTCAGGCGGCCTCGCCCAAAATCTGCGACGCGACCGAGATATATTTGACCCCCGCTGCCTGGGCCGCCTCGACGGCGGCGGCAACGTCCATTTCCTTGCGGACGCTGGCCAGCCGGATCAGCATCGGCAGGTTCACCCCGGCGATCACCTCGATATGTCCGGTTCCCATCAGAGAAATGGCAAGGTTGGACGGCGTTCCCCCGAACATGTCGGTCAGGATGATGACGCCTCGGCCCTGCTCCACTGATCGGACAGCGGTGCCGATATCGCGGCGTCTCGCCTCCATATCGTCATCCGGGCCGATGCAGATGGCTTCGATATTCAGCTGCGGCCCGACCACATGCTCCATCGCCGAGATGAATTCGGCCGCCAGCCGCCCATGCGTCACCAACACCAGTCCGATCATGCGAGCTCGTTCTTTCGTTTGCGCGCGGCTTCGAAATCGGCCGCGTCGTCAGCCTGTCCGTTGCCGAGCATGTCGCGGTGGTGGGCTGCCGGATGGAAGCCCGCCGCCCGCAGCCGCTCGGCCATTTGTTCGGTCACATACACGGATCGATGTTTCCCGCCAGTGCAGCCGAACGCCACAGTCAGATAGGATTTGCCCTCCTTGGCATAGGCCGGGATGAGCAGCAGCAGCAGATCGGCAATTTTCTCAAACGCCGGCGCGAAATTCTCATCGGTGGCAATATAGCGCCCGACCTCGGGATGCTGCCCGGTTAACGGTCGCAGGCGCGCCTTCCAGTGCGGGTTTGCCAGAAAGCGCATGTCAAAAATCATGTCGGCGTCGCGGGGGACACCACGCGCAAAACCAAAGGAGGTGAGCGTCAGGGTCAGTTGGCCATCGCCCGACCTTGCAAAGGTTTCGGTGATGGTTCGCCGCGTGTCATTTACGCTGTTATCGGTCGTGTCGATGACGATATCGGCCCAGCGTCGCAGCGGCGCCAGCGCTTCCCGTTCCCGCGCGATTCCGTCCGCCGCTGGCCGGTCCAATGCCATTGGATGCCGTCGCCGTGTCTCCGAAAAGCGCCGGGTCAACTCCCCGCCAGCACAGTCCATGAACAGCACCCGCGCTTCAACGCTGCCGTCGGTGTTGATCTCCTTCACCTGCCGCATCACGTCGTCGGCGTCGAAGGCGCGGGTCCGGGTGTCCATGCCGACCGCGAGCGGGCGCTCATCCCCCGGCCCGCGATCCTTCAGCTTCAGCAACCGCTTCAGCAGTCGCAGCGGCATATTGTCGACGGTTTCATATCCCAGGTCTTCAAGCGCCTTCAGCGCCGTCGATTTCCCGGCACCGGACATGCCGGTTACCAACAGGACGCGAATCCGGTCGGTCGGAGGGACAGGGGGTCGCTCGGTCATCGCGGACGACCTTCTAGCGGCAACCCGAACCGCCGCAAAGCGGCTTCCACTTTGATCGGCGCCGACGCTTCCAGGCCGTTCAGCGCGATCAGCGGCACTTCGACACCGCCAATGTCCCGGCGGCGCGGGTCCGGCAGCCGATCAGGCGTCGCGTCAAGATCGACAATCAGCGCCACCTCGGCTTCGGGGATGGTCGGCGTGTCGATGATGCCAACCCCCCGCACCTCCATCATCCCGCGAATCGTCGGCGGTGACTGCGCGATCAGCACCCCGCCATCGACACGCAGCGCCACCTGATCATCGGCAATCAGCACCGCCCCCCGATCAATCAACCGCAGCGCCAGATCCGACTTGCCCGCGCCCGACTGCCCAACCAGAAGCACAGCCCGTCCCGCGATTGCCACCGCTGTCGCGTGAAGGCGGGTCGTCGTCATAGCCCTGCCGCCGGCAGCGTCACCAGAAACCGGGCGCCGCGAACTGTGCCGCCTTCCACCCGGTTCATCGCCGTGATCGTCCCGCCATGTGCTTCGGCGACGGCCCGGGCGATGGCGAGACCAAGGCCGCTGTGCTTACCAAATACCTCCCCTTCCGGTCGGTCGGAATAGAATCGGCTGAAAATATCGTCGCTGTTGAGCGTCGGGATGCCGGGGCCGGTATCATCAACCCGGAGCGTCACCGTCTCCCCGGCGCGCTGGACCGATATGGTCACCAGCCCGCCGTCGGGCGAAAATGACAGCGCGTTGTCGACAATATTGCGGGCCAGTTGCGACAGGCGACTTTCATCGCCCAGCAGCATCGCCGTCCCCGCCTCGGGTCGCGCATAGGCAATCTGCACCCCCCGCAGCGACGATTGCCGCTCGATCACCTCGACCAGCGTCGCCACCATCTGGCCGAAATCAACCGGTTCAAACCGGGCCTTGGCCAGTTCCGCATCCAAGCGCGACACCTCGG
>CALRKY020000032.1:0-30633 GCA_943368345.1 Synechococcus sp. UW140
ACCGTCGATCGCAATGTTACCGAAATGCACCTGGCCATCCGTTCCCGCGCGCACCGTTGTTGCAACAAGGTCACCGGTGACACGCACTGCGCTGAGGATCAGGCCACGCGCGGCGGCGGCTGACAGAAGGATGCGGCCACCATCTGCCCGGACAGTACCGCTGGACGAAATCAGGGCTTGAAGTGGCTGCCCGAACGCATCCGTCAGGTCGGAAATATCCGCAACGGGGAATGCGACCGAGAGAAACCCGTCAGATGAGAAGTCGACAGTGACCATGTCACCCGCAGCGAATCCGATCTTGCCGAGGCGCGCCTCGACCACGCCTTCATTGTCGACAGCGGAACCAGCGAGCACCACACCGTCGCGCCCGCGGATGTTTCCGGCATTGGTTATGCTCGAAGCCTGACCGGTCCGTCGAAATCTCAAGTTTCCCGACATAAAGTCGGCATCGGCGATATCTAGGCTTGAGGCGACAAAAGCCCCGGTATCAATGACCGCGCCGTTGGTGACTGCAATGCCATTGGGATTGACCAGGACAAAGTGGCCATTGGCGCTGAGCGATCCGGCAATGGTCGAGCGTTCACGACCCTGGACCCGGGCCAGCAGGACAGATTGGGCCGTGGGTTGGCCGATGACAACTGCGTGCCCAGAGGAAATACTGAAGCCAGCAAAGTTAATGATCGCCCGGTCGCTCGACTGGGTAATTTCAAGGCGGTTGGCAGTCGGTATCGACAAGGTGGCAACGCCAGCGACCACAGAAGCCCCTGTGGGCATATCCGCCCCGTGACTGGGAAACGCAGCCGCGGACCCCAGCAACAGCGCATGTAGCAAACGAGATTTCAATCGGCAGTGTACATACAAAATATTGCGAATACCGTTACGGCCGTTGCAATTCATTAACCATAATCGAGTAACAATATTTCGCTTGTGGGAAATTAAAATATCAAAATTAGACATAATGTTTCTCCACGACAATGTCATGGTGACATGGAATTTATATATGTGTAAACCCGCTATCGTTACCCATTAGAGTGGATTGATGGTTTAGAATGGTTATTTCATTTTTAACTATTTTCGGTAACCAATATATTTAGGGTATCCGTATGTACAGTAATGTGTTGCATAGGTTGGCGATGCGATGTCTGTAGCGCTCGCAAAATGCTCACAGCAACGCTACGCGAGGGTGCTTATTGTCGTCGCTTTGGCTTTTATTGATGCTGCCGCTCACGCTCAGAGCATCGCGCCGAGCCAAGTTGCACCGGGCGATGCCGCAACACTGGCACGACAGAAGCCTATCTTCCGCTTTCCTGCCCAGCAAGGGTTGAAGCCGCCAGCCGGCTCGGAAGACATCCGGCTAACTATTCGGGATCTCCAGATTGAGTCGGAGCTTCCCGAAACGATCACACCCAAGTCCGATCAGGGTCTTATTATCGGGCAGGAAGTGACAGCCGCCGACATCTACCATTTCGCTTCTGCGCTTCAGGATATAGCGCTATCTCGCGGCTATCCGCTGGTGCGTGTTATCATACCCCCGCAGGATTTTGATCCGGTCAATGGCACGATCAGGATTCGCATAATTTCCGGGTTCGTAGAGCGGATTGATGTCTCGGCTCTGCCGCGGCGCGTCCGTCGAGTGGTCGCCAAGGCGGTATCGCCACTTGTCGGCGTAAATGCATTGCAGGCGCACGACCTCGAACGACGATTGGTCATCGCCAGCGATACTGCGGGACTTGACCTGCGTTCTACCTTGTCGCCGGGCAGTGTTACGGGGGCTACAATCCTCTTGCTCACCGGCCAGCACCGGCCTGCACAGGGCGCACTTTCCGTCGACAACCGCCAAGGTTCTGCTCTTGGCGGCGCTCAAAACACATTGTCGCTTGCAGCGAACTCCATGCTCGGGCTTGGTGAGCAAGTTGTCGTGAGCCTAGCCGCGCCTGTTTTGGACATTGACTGGTCGCGGGGTCTCCGCCGCTATGCAGCCTTATCGTTTGGGCTCCCTATCGGCAGAAATGGGCTGAAATTCGGTGGTATGATCTTGTTCAGCGCTTCGCGGCCTGAGATTTCCAGCCAACTGGCCTTGCCAATCGAGAGCGAATACCACCGGGCAAGTCTGTACCTTGCCTATCCCGTCCTGCTGACCCGCCGAGCCCGTATGACCGCGCAAGTCAGCATTGAGACCGGATTAGAAGAAACAGCGACCACACTCCTCGGCCCCAAGATTCCTCTGTCTCGAGACAAAACTCGGGTCATCAAAGCAGAAGTTACGGGGTCACATCCGCTGCCACGCGGTGCCCGGGCTGAGTATGTCGTGGAGTATGCTAGGGGTTTCGGTGGTTTCGGTGCACGAACGGCCAGGGACGCTTCAGTCTTGTTGCCGCTGTCACGATTTGGGGCTGATGCGCGGTTCAACCGGGCCTCGGCTGATGCCAGCCTGACAATTCCGCTCAAAGGTCCGTTCAGCAGTCATCTACTTTTGCGCGGTGAGACCGGCTTTGGTGACCCGCTCTTGCGATCTATGCAGGAATCGTTCGCAACTCCTGACCTGATTTCCGGGTTGGAAGGTGGGTCAGGTGCGGGTGACGACCTCTATGGTGGACGATTGGAACTGCGCGGTGACTGGAGCGTGAACACTGTCCGCGTTGCACCCTATGCATTTGGTGCGTGGGCCAAAGCCCATCTGGCGCTGCCGCTCGCAAACGAGGCCGCTGCCACGGTGGCGCGGTCCGCCGGAGCGGGTCTTCGGCTCACCCTTCCGTTGCAACCCACGGTTCCGATTTTCCTTAATTTGGAATGGTCACGCACTAATCGCATCGGCCTGAACCCGGCTTCATCGCGGGTCAGGTCATCGGTTGGGCTGAGGTTCTGACAGTGGCGTTTCAATTCATCGGGCTCGGCCCAGATCACGTGATTGGGCCAATGTCCGCTATTCCAATTTCACACCCGAAACCTGCCTTTCCGCATTCCACCCAATCCCTGCAATCGAAGGTTGCCTGAAGCTGGACCGTAAGCAGTTCTAGCAAATTGACGGCGGTCCTTCGGCTGCCGGGGAGCCTATGCCTGTCGAGGGCAAGCTTTTGCGGATTCAGCCGGTCGGATTTCAACCTGACCCATCCCCCAACCGCCGTATCACTTGACCTTTGCGGCGGGGTGGTTATACGGCCCGCTTCCGCGCAGGGCCTTTGGGGCTTGCGCGTAAACCGTCCGAGATTGCGGGTGTCCTTCGGGACCTAAGCCGACAAGGCCTGCATGAGACGGGGATAAGTTTTTTCCGGATGCGCCGTGCGGTGGCGAGTGCCGGGGTCTCACGCGTAGCGACTGTTGTCGCGGGCTTTGGACGACCATCCCTCGGACGAAATTGTGGACGCTGTTTCACTGCCTTTGCGGGCAGCGAACGGCATGAGGAGTAGAGCATGGATAGAGCTGAGAAAAAACAGCTGGTTGCCACGCTTTCGCAAGTCTTCTCCGATGCGTCGGTGGTCGTCGTGACGCGTAATCACGGCCTTACCGTCGCCCAGGTCAATGACCTGCGGGGCAAGATGCGCGCAGCGGGTGCCAGCTATAAGGTGGCCAAAAACCGCCTGGCTCGTATTGCGCTCGAAGGCACAGACTATAGCGCGATCAGCGACCTGCTGGTCGGGCCAACTGCCCTTGCAACGTCGGCCGATCCGGTCGCCGCAGCCAAGGCAGCTGTCGATTTCGCCAAGACCAACGACAAGTTGGAAATTGTTGGCGGCGCGATGGGGTCAACTGTCCTCGACGTGGACGGGATCAAAGCACTGGCAGCCCTGCCGTCGCTCAATGAACTGCGCGCCAAGATCGTCGGCCTGGTACAGGCACCGGCGACCAAGCTTGCACAGCTCACCAGCGCACCGGCCGGCAAGCTTGCCCGGGTGTTTGCCGCTTATGCAGACACGGCGCAGGCCGCGTAATTACCAACAACAATCGTTTGAGATACCAGGAGAATTAACATGGCTGACCTGAACAAGATCGTCGAGGAGCTTTCGGCTCTGACCGTCCTCGAAGCTGCGGACCTTGCAAAGATGCTCGAAGAAAAGTGGGGCGTTTCCGCTGCTGCTGCTGTTGCCGTTGCCGGCCCGGCTGCTGCTGCTGGCCCTGCTGTTGAAGAGAAGACCGAATTCGACGTCATCCTGACGGGCGACGGCGGCAAGAAGATCAACGTCATCAAGGAAGTCCGCGCCATCACCGGCCTCGGTCTGACCGAAGCCAAGACGCTGGTTGAATCGGCGCCGAAGGCGATCAAGGAAGGCGTCAACAAGGCTGAGGCCGAAAAGGTCAAGAAGCAGCTCGAAGACGCCGGCGCAACCGTCGAACTCAAGTAGCCGAGTGGGCCGCAAGGCCCGCGAAGAGCTATCCCCGCGCTAGCGGGAATCCAGAGACAGAAAGGGCGGCTCCGTAAAGGGGCCGCCCTTTTTCGTGGGTGATTGTGTGGGCTCGCAGCCTGTTTCCACTCGGTGCATCAGAGTTTGGAGAGAAATCCGATGCCGAGACCGAGCACAGCTGCGATGGCATAAAGCCCAAGGCATGTTTGAGCGGTCCATATTTTTCGGTGATCGACTGTCCCGTCAACTTCCTGGCGAGCAGCACGAAACCGGGCTCTGATAGCAACCAACAGGTTCTGGCGTTCCCGCAGCACCGGAATGACAAACGGTACGACCGTTCTCTGGCGAGTTGGCTTCGGCACCATTCTGGTTCAATCAGCATTTTCTCCTAATATTCCGTTATAGTCGGGGGCCGGGGCAACATCCCCCTCGACACGGCACCGTCCCAACCCTATATCGCCCCCACGAATTCAATCGGGGCGGCGCTGTCACAAGCTTCCGAACCGGCTGTCTCGGCCTTTCGAGAAATGGCCCTGCGTTGCGCACGGGGCCGGACGGATAGGGGGCCAGGAGGCAGGATTTTACGACGCACCGGGCTGTGGCTCTCCGGCAGGGAGGGGCGCAGCTTTTTGCGTCGTTTTTGCGTTTCGGCAGAGATTTCAAGGCTGTGGCCCGCTCCGGGTGACGGCATGGCAGACTTTTTCGAGGGTAAAATTCCATGGCCACCCAGGCGATGTCGTTCATCGGCAAAAAGCGTATCCGCAAGAGCTTCGGCAAGATTGGCGAAGTTGTGCAGATGCCGAATCTCATCGAGGTTCAGCGCGAATCCTATGAGCTGTTCCTGCGCTCGCGTCCCGCCGACGGCTATGTGTCGGGGCTGGAAAAGACGCTGCGCTCGGTGTTCCCGATTCGCGATTTCGCCGGAACCTCGGAACTCGACTTCGTGCATTACGAACTCGAAGACCCGAAATATGACATCGACGAGTGCCGCCAGCGCGGCATCACCTACGCCGCGCCGATGCGGGTCACGCTGCGCCTCATCGTGTTCGAAGTCGATCAAGAAACCGAAACCCGCTCCGTTCTCGATATCAAGGAGCAGGACGTCTACATGGGCGACATGCCGCTGATGACGCCGAACGGCACGTTCGTGGTCAACGGTACCGAGCGGGTGATCGTCAGCCAGATGCACCGCAGCCCCGGCGTGTTCTTCGATCATGACCGCGGCAAGACCCACGCATCGGGCAAGTTCCTGTTTGCAGCGCGGGTCATCCCGTATCGCGGCTCGTGGCTGGACTTCGAGTTCGACGCCAAGGACATCGTCAACGTCCGCATCGACCGCAAGCGCAAGCTGCCGGTGACCACGCTGCTGTACGCGCTGGGCATGGACAGCGAGGAAATCATCAACGCTTTCTATGGCCGCGTCGTCTGGGTGCGCGCCAAGGATGGCTGGAAGGTGCCTTACGAGGCCGATCAGTGGCGCGGGACCAAGCCGACCTTTGACGTCGTCAACGGTGCAACCGGTGAAGTGGTGTTCCCGACCGGCCTGAAAATCACGCCGCGCGCGGCCCGCAAGGCGCAGACCGACGGCCTGACCGAGCTGCTGATCCCGACCGACGAGATTTTCGGCCGCTATGCCGCCTTCGATCATATCAACGAGGCGACGGGCGAGATTTACACCGAGTCCGGTGATGAAATGACCGCCGAGAATCTGGAAAAACTGGACGGGGCCGGGTTCGACCGGGTCGAGCTGCTCGATATTGACCATGTCAATGTCGGCGCCTGGATCCGCAACACGCTGATGGCCGACAAGGTCGAAGAGCGGGATCATGCACTGAGCGAAATCTACCGGGTCATGCGCCCTGGTGAGCCGCCAACGCGGGAAACCGCCGAAGCAATGTTCGGCGGACTGTTCTTTGATCCGGACCGCTATGACCTGTCGGCGGTTGGCCGCGTCAAGATGAACATGCGCCTTGAGCTGGATGCCGAGGACACGTTCACCACGCTCCGCAAGGAAGACATATTGTCGGTCATCAAGACGCTCGTCGACCTGAAGGACGGCAAGGGCGAGATTGACGATATCGACAATCTCGGCAACCGCCGGGTCCGCTCGGTCGGCGAGTTGCTGGAGAACCAGTACCGCGTCGGCCTGTTGCGCATGGAGCGCGCCGTCAAGGAGCGCATGTCGTCGGTCGATATCGACACCGTGATGCCGAACGACCTGATCAACGCCAAGCCGGCGGTGGCGGCGGTGCGCGAGTTCTTTGGCTCGTCACAGCTCAGCCAGTTTATGGATCAGACCAATCCGCTGTCGGAAGTCACCCACAAGCGCCGCGTGTCAGCGCTCGGGCCGGGCGGTCTGACCCGCGAGCGCGCCGGGTTCGAAGTCCGCGACGTCCACCCGACCCATTATGGCCGTATCTGCCCGATTGAGACGCCGGAAGGCCCGAATATCGGTCTGATCAACAGCCTCGCGACTTTCAGCCGGGTCAACAAATATGGCTTCATCGAGACGCCGTACCGCAAGGTCATCGACCATAAGGTCACTGACGAAGTGGTGTATCTGTCGGCAATGGAGGAGGCCAAGCACACCATTGGTCAGGCCAACGCCGCCTATGACAGTGCCGGGCATTTCTCTGAGGATTTGATCTCGGCCCGTGAAGCCGGTGAATTCCTGATGGCGCCGAAGAACCAAATCACGCTGATGGACGTTTCGCCCAAGCAGCTGGTGTCGGTTGCCGCGTCGCTCATCCCGTTCCTGGAGAATGACGACGCCAACCGGGCGCTGATGGGCTCCAACATGCAGCGGCAGGCCGTGCCGCTGATCCAGGCCGAGGCTCCGTTCGTCGGGACCGGCATGGAAGGCACCGTCGCCCGTGACAGCGGTGCCGCGATTGGCGCGCGCCGGACCGGTGTCGTCGATCAGGTCGATGCCGCACGTATCGTCATCCGCGCAACCGAGGACGTGCAGTCCGGCAAGTCGGGCGTCGATATCTACACGCTGATGAAGTTTCAGCGCTCCAACCAGTCGACCTGCATCAACCAGCGTCCGCTGGTGAAGGTTGGCGATGTGGTCCGCAAGGGTGACATCATCGCTGACGGCCCGTCGACCGAACTCGGCGAGCTGGCACTTGGTCGGAATGCGCTCGTCGCGTTCATGCCGTGGAATGGCTATAACTACGAGGATTCGATCCTGATCTCGGAGCGCATCGTCAAGGACGACGTGTTCACCTCGATCCATATCGAAGAGTTCGAGGTGATGGCCCGCGACACCAAGCTCGGGCCGGAGGATATCACCCGCGATATCCCGAACGTCGGTGAAGAAGCGCTGCGCAACCTCGACGAGGCTGGCATCGTCTACATCGGTGCGGAAGTTGAGCCGGGCGATATTCTGGTCGGCAAGATCACGCCAAAGGGTGAAAGCCCGATGACGCCTGAGGAGAAGTTGCTCCGCGCCATCTTCGGTGAGAAAGCATCAGATGTCCGCGACACCTCGCTGAAACTGCCGCCGGGTGTTGCCGGGACAGTGGTCGGCGTCCGGGTGTTCAACCGCCACGGCATCGACAAGGACGAGCGCGCGCTCGCGATTGAACGGGAAGAAATCGACCGGCTGGAAAAGGATGCTGCCGACGAGCGCGGCATTCTCGACCGGGCGACCTATTCCCGCCTGCGTCAGAACCTCACCGGCCAGACCATCGCGGCGGCGCCAAAGGGGATCAAGAAGGGCGATGTCATCACGGCTGAAATGCTGGATGATCAGCCGCGCCGGGAATGGTGGAAATTCGCCATCGCCGACGATGTGGCCCAGGCCGATATCGAAGCGCTGAAGGGCCAGTGGGACGAAGCCGCCGGCAACATCAACGCACGGCTTGAGGACAAGAAGGACAAGCTGCAGCGCGGTGACGAACTGCCGCCCGGCGTGCTGAAAATGGTCAAGGTGTTCGTCGCGGTGAAGCGCAAGCTGCAGCCCGGCGACAAGATGGCCGGCCGTCACGGCAACAAGGGCGTCATCAGCCGCATTCTGCCGGCCGAGGACATGCCGTTCCTGGAGGACGGAACCCCGGTTGACGTGGTGCTCAATCCGCTCGGCGTGCCGTCGCGGATGAACGTTGGGCAGATTTTCGAAACCCATCTGGGCTGGGCCGCGCGCGGTCTTGGCAAGCAGATCGGTCAGATGCTCGATGACATGCATGCCCGCGGCAAGGGTTTTGTCGGGGCCGATGCCAAGGCGATGCGCGACAAGCTCAATGCCATTTACGGCTGGCAGCATGACACCGAGATCGCCGATCTGTCGGATGACGAGATCGGGGAACTGGCGCACAATCTGGTCACCGGCGTGCCGATGGCAACACCGGTGTTCGACGGTGCCCGCGAGAAGGATGTCGCCGACATGCTGACGCTGGCCGGGCTCGACGCCTCGGGTCAGGTTGAGCTGTTCGATGGCCGGACCGGCGACCAGTTCGACCGGAAGGTCACCGTCGGCTACATCTACATGCTGAAGCTGCACCATCTGGTGGACGACAAGATCCATGCGCGATCGATCGGGCCTTACTCGCTGGTCACCCAGCAGCCACTCGGCGGCAAGGCGCAGTTCGGCGGACAGCGCTTCGGGGAAATGGAAGTCTGGGCACTCCAGGCTTACGGTGCCGCCTATACGCTCCAGGAAATGCTGACGGTGAAGTCCGACGACGTTGTCGGCCGCACCAAGGTCTACGAATCCATCGTCAAGGGCGATGATACGTTCGAGGCCGGTATTCCCGAAAGCTTCAACGTGCTCGTCAAAGAAATGCGCTCACTCGGCCTCAACGTCGAGCTGAAGAGCGACACGCCGACCGACGGAAACGCCTAACCCATAGCTCCCCCTTCCCCATGTGGGGGAGGGGGTCGAATTCCCCCGGACACATGCGAGTGTGGCCGATGTATGAAGGACCTGCCGTGAACCAGGAACTCATGAACTTCTTCAATCCGGCCCAGAAGCCGGAGACTTTTGATCGGATCCAGATTTCGATCGCCAGCCCGGAGCGTATCCGCTCCTGGTCGTTCGGCGAGATCAAGAAGCCGGAGACGATCAACTACCGGACGTTCAAGCCCGAACGCGACGGCCTGTTCTGCGCGCGCATCTTTGGTCCGATCAAGGACTATGAATGCCTGTGCGGCAAGTACAAGCGGATGAAGTACAAGGGCATCGTCTGCGAGAAGTGCGGCGTCGAGGTCACGGTTTCCAAGGTCCGCCGCGAGCGGATGGGCCATATCGAACTGGCCGCGCCGGTTGCGCATATCTGGTTCCTGAAATCCCTGCCGAGCCGTATCGGCATGCTGCTTGATATGCCGCTGAAGGACCTCGAGCGGGTGCTGTATTTCGAGCAGTATATCGTGACCGAGCCGGGCATCACGCCGCTGACCAAATTCCAGCTGCTGACCGAAGACGAGCTGCTGTCCGCCCAGGAAGAGCATGGCGAAGACGCGTTCACCGCTGGCATCGGTGCGGAGGCGATCCGCAACCTGCTCGAAAATCTCGACCTTGATGGCGAGATGGCGATCCTCAAGGAAGATCTCGCGACCACCAAGTCGGAGCTGAAGCCGAAGAAGATCATCAAGCGGATGAAGATCGTCGAAAGCTTCCTCGAATCCGGCAACCGCCCGGAATGGATGGTGCTGAACGTCATTCCGGTCATTCCGCCGGAATTGCGTCCGCTGGTGCCGCTGGACGGCGGCCGCTTTGCCACCTCCGACCTCAACGACCTGTATCGCCGGGTCATCAACCGCAACAACCGCCTGAAGCGGCTGATCGAGCTGCGCGCACCGGACATCATCGTCCGCAACGAAAAGCGCATGCTGCAGGAAGCCGTTGACGCGCTGTTCGACAATGGCCGCCGTGGCCGCACGATCACCGGTGCGAACAAGCGCCCGCTGAAATCGCTGTCCGACATGCTCAAGGGCAAGCAGGGCCGCTTCCGCCAGAATCTGCTCGGCAAGCGCGTCGATTATTCGGGCCGCTCGGTCATCGTGACCGGGCCGGAATTGAAGCTGCACCAGTGCGGCCTGCCGAAGAAGATGGCTTTGGAACTGTTCAAGCCGTTCATCTACTCACGCCTTGACGCCAAGGGTCTGTCGATGACCCTGAAGCAGGCCAAGAAGTGGGTCGAGAAGGAGCGCAAGGAAGTCTGGGACATCCTCGACGAGGTGATCCGCGAGCATCCGGTGCTGCTGAACCGCGCCCCGACGCTCCACCGCCTTGGCATTCAGGCGTTCGAGCCGGTGTTGATCGAGGGCAAGGCGATCCAGCTTCACCCGCTGGTGTGCTCCGCCTTCAACGCCGACTTTGACGGTGACCAGATGGCCGTCCACGTGCCGCTGAGCCTTGAGGCCCAGCTGGAAGCGCGCGTCCTGATGATGTCGACCAATAACATCCTGTCGCCCGCCAACGGCAAGCCGATCATCGTGCCGTCACAGGACATGGTGCTGGGACTTTATTATCTGTCAATGGAGCGCAAGGGCGAGCCGGGCGAAGGCATGTTGCTGAGCGACATGGTCGAGGTGCATCAGGCACTCAACGCCAAGGCGCTGACCCTGCATTCGAAGATCACCAGCCGGGTTCCGCAGACCGACGAAAGCGGCCGCACCGTCATGAAGCGGGTGGAAACCACGCCGGGCCGCATGCTGCTCGGCGAGACGCTGCCCAAATCGCACAAGGTGCCGTTTGAAACCGTCAACCGGCTGCTGACCAAGAAGGAAATCGGCGACGTCATCGACGTGGTTTATCGCCACACCGGTCAGAAGGAGACCGTGCTGTTTGCCGACGCGATCATGTCGCTGGGGTTCAAGCACGCCTTCCAGGCCGGTATCAGCTTCGGCAAGGACGACATGATCATCCCGGCCGAGAAGGAAGGCATGGTCAACGACACCCGCGGTCTCGTGAAGGACTTTGAGCAGCAGTATCAGGACGGTCTGATCACGCAGGGCGAGAAGTATAACAAGGTCGTCGATGCCTGGGCGCGCTGCGGTGACAAGGTCGCCGATGCGATGATGAAACAGATCAGCGCGGTTCGGGTTGATGAGGCTGGTCGGGATCGTCCGATCAACTCCATCTACATGATGGCCCATTCCGGTGCGCGTGGATCCCAGGCGCAGATGAAGCAGCTGGCGGGTATGCGCGGCCTGATGGCCAAGCCGTCGGGCGAGATCATCGAAACGCCGATCATCTCCAACTTCAAGGAGGGGCTGACCGTCCTTGAATATTTCAACTCAACCCACGGTGCCCGCAAGGGTCTGGCCGACACGGCGCTGAAAACCGCCAACTCGGGTTACCTGACCCGCCGTCTGGTTGACGTATCGCAGGACTGCGTCGTCGTTGAGCTCGACTGCAAGACCGACAAATATCTGAAGACGGCGGCCATCGTCGAAGGCGGATCGACCATCGTGTCGCTCGCCGAGCGTATCCTTGGCCGGACCATTGCCGAGGATATCATCGATCCGAAAACCGGCGAAGTCATCGTCACCGAAGGCACATTGCTGTCGGAAGCCGAGTCGCTGGCGGTTGAGAAGGCAGCGGTTCAGGCGGTCAAAATCCGCTCGCCGCTGGTCTGCGAAACCAAGGGCGGTGTCTGCTCCAAATGCTATGGCCGCGATCTGGCGCGCGGAACCCCGGTCAACACCGGGGAAGCCGTCGGCGTCATCGCCGCCCAGTCGATCGGTGAGCCGGGTACCCAGCTGACGATGCGGACCTTCCACATCGGCGGCGCGGCGCAGGTCAGTGTCCAGTCAACGCTGGAATCGCCGGTTGACGGCACCGTCAAACTGAAGGGTATCGTGACCCTGAAGGACGGCCGCGGGCGGGTCGTGTCGATGACCCGCAACGGCGAACTGGTCATCGTCGATGCCGATGGGCGTGAACGGTCGATGCACCGTATCCCCTACGGTGCGACGCTGTTGCATGTTGACGGGGCGTCGGTGTCCAAGGGCGACCGTCTGGCCGAATGGGATCCGTACACGCTGCCGATCATCACCGAAAAGTCGGGGACGATTAAGTATCAGGACCTGATCGAAGGCGTGTCGCTGACCGAGACCGTCGATGACGCAACCGGTATCACCAACAAGGTGGTTGTCGACTTCCGTGCCGGTGGCAAGAAGGAGCATGCCGATCTGCGGCCGCGCATCACCCTGCTCGACGATGCGTCGGGTGAGGCAGCGCGCTACCTGCTGTCGGTCGACTCCATTCTGTCGGTGGCGGAAGGGGACAAGGTCCATGCCGGTGACGTGCTGGCCCGAATCCCGCGCGAAGCCGCCAAGACCCGCGACATCACCGGCGGTCTGCCGCGGGTGGCCGAACTGTTCGAGGCGCGCAAGCCCAAGGACAATGCGGTCATCGCCAAGGTCGATGGGCGGGTCGAGTTCGGGAAGGATTACAAGGCCAAGCGCCGCATCATCCTGCGCCCCGAAGATGGGTCCGACATCGTTGAATATATGGTGCCCAAGGGCCGCCATCTGGCGGTGCAGGAAGGCGATTTCATCAAGCGCGGTGACTATATCATCGACGGAAATCCCGATCCGCACGATATTCTCGACGTGCTCGGCATTGAGCCGCTCGCCGAATATCTCTGCGCCGAGGTTCAGGAGGTCTATCGTCTGCAGGGCGTGAAGATCAACGACAAGCATATCGAGGTGATTGTTCGCCAGATGCTGCAGAAGGTTGAGATCACGAAGTCCGGCGATACCACCCTGCTGGTTGGCGAACAGGTCGACCGCGAGGAAATGGACCAGATCAACGCCAAGCTGGAAAAGAAGCAGGTCTGGGCCGAAGGCAAGCCGATCCTGCTGGGCATCACCAAGGCGTCGCTGCAAACCCGCAGCTTCATCTCGGCGGCGTCCTTCCAGGAAACCACCCGCGTCCTCACCGAGGCGGCGGTTCAGGGCAAGATCGACACGCTGACCGGCCTGAAGGAAAATGTCATCGTCGGTCGCCTGATCCCGGCCGGGACAGGCGCGGCCATGGCCCGGATGCGGGTTACGGCCAACTCGCGCGATGCCGCTCTCCGCGCCTCCCAGCGGGCACGCCAGCTTGCAGCGGACGCAGTGACGGCGGCGGCCATTGCGGCGGCTCCGGTTGCCGAGGTGGCTGACGAAGCCTGATCGGCCTGACCGACGCGGACGATTGCCCCCGCCCGGTCATCGGGCGGGGGTTTTCGTTTCAGTCCACATGACGGACAGGCCCGGTTCAGCTATGTCTATGCTATGGACGCGGTCGCCATGAACAGAAGCTGGAATGACAGATGATAGCGTCCGACCTGCGGATTGCCCTGTTCTCGGGCAACTATAATTACGTCCGTGACGGCGCGAATCAGGCACTCAACCGGCTGGTCGGCTATCTCGAACGGCAGGGTGCGACGGTGCGGGTTTATGCGCCCACCACCTACACCCCGGCCTTTCCGCCGACCGGGACCCTGATTTCGATTCCATCCTTTGAGCTGCCATTCGGCGGGCGGGGTGAGTACCGGGTTGGCAAGGGTCTCAACCGGGCGATCCGGGCGGACCTGAAGGCCTTTGCGCCCAATCTGGTACATATTTCCGCCCCCGATATTGTCGGGCACCGGGCCGTGACCTGGGCCAGACGGAATGGCATTCCGGCGGTCGCGTCGGTCCATACCCGGTTCGAAACCTATTTCCGTTACTATAATATGGCCTGGGCGCAGGTTGCCGCTGAAGCGGTGCTGCGCCGCCTGTATTTCCGTTGCATCGAAATCTATGCGCCGTCGGAAAGTATGGCGGCGGTGCTGACCGACCAGCGGATGTCGCGCCGGGTGGCGATCTGGAGCCGGGGGATCGACCGGGAGCAGTTCAATCCGGGACGGCGTGATATGGCCTGGCGGCGATCTTTGGGGATTGCCGATGACGAGGTGGTGATCCTGTTCGTGGCACGGCTCGTGCTCGAAAAAGGCCTCGACATCCTGGCCGCAACCCTTGCCGAACTATCCGAACGCGGCGTGAAGCACCGCGCACTGGTTGTCGGGGATGGCCCGGCGCGCGGCTGGATCGAAGAGCGCGCCCCTTCGGCGATTTTCACCGGATTTCTGGGTGGGACGGACCTTGCGCGGGCCTTTGCCTCCACCGACCTGATGTTCAATCCCTCATCCACCGAGACCTTCGGCAATGTCACGCTGGAGGCGATGGCCAGCGGCTTGGCCGTGGTCGCTGCCCGCGCCACCGGGTCGCTCAGTCTGGTCGAGGAAGGCGTGAGCGGCCTGCTGACCACCCCGGACGATATCGAAGGCTCCGCCGACGCGCTGGCGCAGCTGATCGGCGACCCGGCATTTCGCCAGTCGGCCAGCCAGGCTGGCCTCGCCCGCGCCGCCCGCAATGACTGGGACGCGATCAACGACCAGTTGCTGCAACGCTATCTGCGGGTCAGCGAACTGTGGGAGCGGCGGAAGCGCATCAAGCACTAACCTTGCCGTTTGGCGGCTGTCGGCCTATATCCATCTGGCCGGAGCAATCCGGATATGGCGATACAGGATGTCGTGTAATAAACGCAGCGGACCCGGGGGCAGTACCCGGCGGCTCCACCATTTGAGGGGGCCGAACCAGGATCGACGTGCGTCCAAAGACGAAGATCTTCGCCCGGCCTGAATGCGCCGTAAAAACGTTCACAAACCATAAATGCCAACGACAACGAGGCATTCGCGATCGCCGCGTAACCAGCATCCTACGGGATAAAGGTTACCTAGCTTAGCGCGGTTCGGGCCGCACCGGGCAACAGAAGCGGACACCGGCGGTACGGGGGGCACCGAGCAACAGAAGCTCCCCACTTTTTCCGTCGATATCGGGTAGGCGAACGACGAGACGCATTGACTCTTCGCGCCGTCGCCCTATCTAAACCGGACGATTCCTATCCGGTTTACAGGATGCCATGATCCGCCTGACCAATCTTGCCGATTATGCCGTGGTGGTGATGACCGCCGCTGCCAAGGCGCATGACCCGCGCCTGTCGGCGGGGGCCGTGTCTGCGATGACCGGGCTGCCATCGCCGACCGTCGCCAAGGTCATGGGCCTGCTGGCGCGCGGTGAGTTGCTGGTGAGCACACGCGGCGTCGCAGGCGGGTTCGCGCTGGCCAGGCCAGCGGCAGAGATCACTGTTGCCGATATAGTCGAGGCCATCGACGGGCCGGTGGCGCTGACCCAGTGCGTGGAACATAGTGGCGGCTGCGCCCTACATTCGGGATGCGCGGTTCGTCCGCATTGGCCGCTGATCAATGGCGCGGTGCGCGAGGCGCTCGCCGCCGTGACCCTCGCCGAAATCGCTACTGCGCCCGCTTCCGCCCGCCAGCGCGTGGAGGCCTGACATGGCCCGCAATGCCGAAGCGCTCGCCGCGGTCGAAGACAATTCGACCTATAAATGGGGCTTCAACTCCGACATCGAAACCGACTTCGCGCCGAAAGGGCTGAGCGAGGACACCGTCCGCTTCATCTCGGCGAAGAAGGGTGAGCCGGAGTGGATGCTCGACTGGCGGCTGAAGGCCTATCGGCTGTGGCTGACGATGGAGCAGCCCGACTGGGCCAAGCTCGAGGTCGCGCCGATCGATTATCAGGATGCCTTTTACTACGCCGCGCCGAAGGAGAAGCCGAAGCTCGGCAGCCTCGACGAGGTCGATCCGGAAATCCTGCGCGTCTATGAAAAACTCGGCATTCCCATCGAGGAGCAGAAGATGCTCGCCGGGGTCGAAGGCGCGCGCAAGATCGCCGTCGATGCGGTGTTCGACAGCGTCTCGGTCGCGACGACCTTCCGCGCCGAGCTTGAAAAGGCCGGCGTCATCTTCCGCTCGATCAGCGAGGCGGTGAAGGAATATCCCGATCTCGTCCGCCAATATCTCGGCAAGGTCGTACCGCCCCGCGACAATTTCTTCGCCTGCCTCAATGCGGCGGTCTTTTCGGACGGCACTTTCGTCTATGTGCCCAAGGGCGTGCGCTGCCCGATGGAGCTCAGCACCTATTTCCGCATCAATGCCGCCAACACCGGCCAGTTCGAGCGCACGCTGATCATCGCCGACGAGGGCGCTTATGTGAGCTATCTCGAAGGCTGCACCGCGCCGATGCGCGACGAGAACCAGCTGCACGCCGCCGTCGTCGAACTGATCGCGCATGACGAGGCCGAAATCAAATATTCGACGGTGCAGAACTGGTATCCGGGCGACGCCGAGGGCAAGGGCGGCATCTATAATTTCGTGACCAAGCGCGCGCTGTGCTCAGGCCGGAACAGCAAGGTCAGCTGGACGCAGGTCGAAACGGGCAGCGCGATCACCTGGAAATATCCGTCCTGCGTGCTGTCGGGCGAGGGCTCGGTCGGCGAATTTTATTCGGTTGCGGTGACCAACAACCGCCAGCAGGCCGACACCGGCACCAAGATGATCCATCTCGGCAAGGGCAGCCGCTCGACCATCGTGTCAAAGGGGATCAGCGCAGGGCGTTCGAACAATACCTATCGCGGTCTGGTCCGCGTCGCGGCGAGCGCCGAAGGGGTGCGCAACTTCACCCAGTGCGACAGCTTGCTGCTCGGGTCCGACTGCGGCGCACACACCGTGCCCTATATCGAGGTCAAGAACCCCAGCGCCCAGATCGAGCATGAGGCAACGACGAGCAAGATCAGCGAGGACCAGCTATTCTACGCCATGTCGCGTGGATTGGCGCAGGAGGATGCGATCGCGCTGATCGTCAACGGCTTCTGCCGGGAGGTTTTGCAACAGCTGCCGATGGAATTTGCGGTGGAAGCGCAGAAGCTGCTGGGGATCTCGCTTGAGGGGAGCGTGGGGTGACCGACGAGGATGCTCGATACTACGCGAAATCTATGAGCGACTTTCAGCGCGAAATCATCCTGCTGTGCTCGACAAAAGAGTCGTGGGGCTATTCACGCTTAGCCGAAAAGACCAACTCGAATTACGCCGAGGTTCAGAGCGTGGGCAGTTTCCTGCAGTCAGCCAATCTGGCTCGCGTAGGACATGTCCGCCATGGCTCGGAATTCGCCGGGTCCGCGATTTTCCTAAACGAGCGGGGTGATCAAGTCAGAACGATTGTCGCGCGCATGAGGAAACGTAAAAAATAATGCTGAAAATCCAAAACCTCCACGCCACCGTGGCCGACAAGCCGATCCTCAAGGGGTTGTCGTTGACCGTCAATGCCGGCGAGGTCCATGCGATCATGGGGCCGAACGGCGCGGGCAAGTCCACGCTCGGCTATGTGCTGTCGGGCCGCGACGGCTATGAGGTGACCGAAGGGTCGGTCTGGTTCCGCCCCAACTCCGTCCGTGCTGAGCCTGTCGAAGCACAGGGAGCGAGCGCCGGTGCCAGTGGCCCTTCGACAAGCTCAGGGCATACGGGTGAGGGCTGGATCGATCTGCTCGCCATGGCCCCGCACGAACGCGCCGCAGCCGGACTATTCCTCGGTTTCCAATATCCCGTCGAGATTCCCGGTGTGTCCAACCTCACCTTCCTGCGAACCGCCTTCAACGCCCAGCGTAAGCTGCGTGGGGAGGCGGAAGCCTCGGGCGCGGAGTTTCTGAAGGCGGTGCGCGGCCATGCCGATGCGCTTGGGCTGTCGATGGATATGTTGAAGCGCAATGTGAACGTCGGCTTTTCCGGCGGCGAGAAGAAGCGCAACGAGATGGTCCAGATGGCAGCGCTGGCCCCGAAATTGGCCGTGCTCGACGAGACCGACAGCGGTCTGGATATCGACGCGCTGCGGGTGGTGTCGGACGGTATCAATCGGTTGCGCTCACCGGAGACGGCAACGCTGCTCATCACCCATTATCAGCGACTGCTCGACTATGTGGTGCCGGACTTCGTGCATGTGCTGGTAGATGGCCGGATCGCGCGGTCGGGCGGCAAGGAACTGGCGCTCGAGCTGGAGCGCGACGGCTATTCGGCACTGGCGGCGTGATGCTTGCGCTCATCTTGATGGTACAGGCCGCACAGGAGCTGCCAGCAACACCAACGCTTGAACGAGATGACGAAATCGTGGTTGTCGCGCACAAGTTGAGCAACCGCTGGAAGGGCAGCGTCGAAACACGGGACGGCAAGACAACGTGCAAGACCGTCCGCAGCACCGGGGACGCCGAGTTTGACGAGTTCGGATGTCAGGCGATGCTGGCGTGCTCACCTCAATATTGGCCCCAGATCAGGGCGAATCTGCAAACCGAGGTCGATGCCGGTCGCGTCAAGACGAAGGAAGACATACAACGCATGCAAACGACTGGTAAATTCCGTGCAATTTACCGAAGTTACGGGGCTTGTATATCGTCGACGCTCCGCGTCAGCATCCGTGACTTGATCAAGCAGCGGAAGGCGCAACGCGGATGACTGTGCTCCCCACCCGGCGTGATGAGGCGTGGCGGTACAGCGACCATGCGGCGGTGGCCAAGCTGTGGCCGGTTGGGCCAGCGACGGTGGTTGAGGTTGGCCCCGGTGCGTCCGACACCCGGATCCTGTTGGCCGACCAGGGCGGCATCCATGATTATCAGGTGACGCTGGCGACCGGTGCGCGGCTGGACTTCCAGATCGTCAACACTGGGACCCGCTACAGCCGGATTGCCATTGACGTGACGCTGCACGACAGCGCCCATTTCGAGCTTGGTGCAGTGCAGATCGGCGGCGGCGACACGGTGCTGGAGATTGTCACAACCGTCCGCCACATCGCGCCGAATGCCAGCAGCCGCCAGACGGTCCGCATCGTGCTCGATGACCGGGCGACGGGATCCTATCTCGGCAAGGTTGCGGTCGCGCGCGATGCGCAGAAGACCGATGCGGTGCAATCGGTGAAGGCGTTGCTGCTGAAGCGCACCGCGACGGCCAATCTGAAGCCCGAGTTGGAAATCTACGCCGATGACGTGAAATGCGCCCATGGTGCAACGGTCGGCGAATTGTCGAAGGAGGCGCTGTTTTACCTCGAAAGCCGGGGTATTGCGCCCGACGAGGCCCAGGCACTGCTGACCGAGGCGTTCATTGGCGATGCGATCACTGATGAGGCGCTACTTGGGGCTGCGCTGGCGGGGTTGCGTCCCTCGACTTCGCTCGGGAAGAGCGGGGTTTGAACATGGGGCAGCCAGCGACTGGGATCGTGCACCCATTCCCGCTCATCCCGAGCGAAGTCGAGGGACGCCCAACCTTCGACCGTCGCGCCGATTTCCCGGCCATCGCGGGCTGGACCTATCTCGATTCGGCAGCGACCGCGCAAAAGCCGCAGGTGGTGATTGATGCGATCACCCGGGCCTATGGCCGCGATTATGCGACGGTCCACCGGGGGGTTTACGCCCGCTCGGCGGAGATGACAGAGGCCTATGAGGCGGCGCGGCAGCGGGTGGCGGATTTCATCGGCGCGGCGACAGCGAACGAGGTGGTGTTCACGCGCGGTGCGACCGAGTCGATCAATTTGGTGGCACAGAGCTGGGGCGGGTCGCTGAAGGCCGGGGATCGCATCCTGATCTCTGCGCTTGAGCATCATAGCAATATCGTGCCGTGGCAGTTGCTGCGTGACCGGACCGGCGTTGAAATTGATGTCGCACCGCTGACCGGCGATCAGTGCATCGATCTCGATGCACTGGAGACGATGCTGACGCCGCGTACCAAGCTGGTCAGCATCGCGCATGTGTCGAATGTGCTCGGCAGCATCGCCGACATTCCGCGTGTCGCTTCGGCGGCGCATGCGGTGGGGGCCAAGCTGCTCGTCGATGGCTGTCAGGCGGTGCCGCGTCTGGGCGTCGATGTGCAGTCGCTGGGCTGCGACTTTTATGCGTTTTCCAGCCACAAGCTCTACGGCCCGACCGGCATCGGCGTGCTGTGGGCAAGGGCGGACATTCTTGCCAACATGCCGCCGTGGCAGGGTGGCGGCGCGATGATCGAGACCGTGAGTTTTGCGCGGACCACCTATGCCCCCGCCCCGGCGCGGTTCGAGGCCGGGACGCCGCATATCACCGGCGCGATCGGGCTGGCGGCTGCCATCGACTATGTCGAGAGCATCGGGCTGGACCGGATTGCGACGCACGAGCATGCGCTGACCGAGATGGCCCGGGACCGGCTGCGCAGCTTCAACACCGTCCGGTTGTTCGGGCCGGAACAGTCCGCCGGCATCATCAGCTTCGCTATTGACGGGGTGCATCCGCACGACATCGGCACCATATTGGACGAAGGCGGGGTGGCGATCCGCGCTGGTCATCACTGCGCCCAGCCTTTGATGGACCTGCTCGGGGTGCCAGCAACGGCACGCGCCAGTTTCGGGATCAACAATGTGCCCGAGGATATCGACCGCCTCGCCGAGGGTATTGCACGCGTAACGAGGATTTTCGGATGAACGATCAACCCCGCAAGTTCGATGTGGAAATCATCGACGAGGCCCCGCCGGTCCCCAAAGCGCCGCCGGTTGGCCGCAATCCGGACTATCTCGAGGGGTTTCTGCGCAAGCCGTCCGCGCAGGTCGACCCCGGTGCCCCTGGCGGTGATCTGTATGAGAATATCATCGCGGCGTTGCGCGACATTTTTGACCCGGAAATTCCGGTCAACATCTATGATCTGGGGCTGATCTATGCGGTCGAGGTCGACGAGGGGCATATCGACGTCACGATGACGCTGACCACCCCGCACTGTCCGGTAGCGGAATCGATGCCGGGGGATGTGCAGGCCAAGGTGGAATCGGTTCCGGGCGTTGCGACCTGCGAGGTCAATCTGGTCTGGGATCCGCCGTGGGATCCGGCCAAAATGTCCGATGAAGCCAAGCTTGAACTGGGGATGCTGTAATGGCCACCATTGCCCGCCCGCGCCCCGCTGCGGTGACGCTGACCGCCAGCGCGGTGAAGCGCGTCACCGACCTGATGTCGCGCGCGCCAGAGGGGACGGCTGGCGTCCGGCTGACCACGCCCAAGAAGGGCTGTTCCGGACTGGCGTACAGTCTTGATTATGTCGCGGTGCCAAAGCCAATGGACGAACGGGTCGAGACGCCGGGTGGCGTGTTGTTCATCGACGGCGCGTCGCTGATGTACCTGATCGGATCGGTCATGGACTGGCAGGAGGATGATTTCACCTCCGGCTTCGTGTTCCAGAACCCCAACGCCAAGGGTGCCTGCGGTTGCGGGGAAAGTTTTACGGTTTAATTCCTCCCCCACAGGGAGTTTTTGGTTGGATTGCCCCTGGCAATCCAAGAACATGCTGGGAGCATGTTCGACCCAAAACTGGGGACCGCGCAGCGGTGGAGGGGGCGGCGCGCACCCAGCCCCTCCGTCAGGCTTCGCCTGCCACCTCCCCCTGAGGGGGAGGATTTCGAAGCGCTTCCCCGATCAGCTTCCGGCTATTCTCCAGCCCATAGAGCGCGATGAAGCTTCCCATGCGGGGCCCTTGAGAGCTGCCGAGCAGCACTTCGTACAGCGCCTGAAACCAGCCTCTCAGCGGCTCAAACCCGGCGGCTTTGCCTGCTTCATAAACCTCGAACTGATAGGCCTCCGCCCCGGCATTGTCTGGCAGCGTTGCAAGGCGAGCATCAAGGTCAGCGAGCGCGGTGCGTTCCCGGTCATCGGGTGCGCGCCGTTTCAGGGTCGGTGCCACGAAATCGCGGTAATATTTCGCTGCGAAGCCGACCAGCGCATCGACCTGCGGGTGGGTCGCGGCATTCACGCCCGGCGCATAACGGCTGACATAGCCCCACAGCACCGTCGGGTCCTCGGTATGGGCAACCGACACGAGGTTGAGCAGCAGCGCAAAGGAGATTGGCGGAATGTCGGTCGGAACCTGCCCGCCGTGGATGTGATGGACGGGGTTGCCGAGCTTTTGCTCGACCGGTTGGTCCGGATAACTGCCGAGAAACTGCACATATTCATCCGCCGCCTTGGGGATGACGTCGAGCGACAGCTTCTTGGCACGGCGCGGCTCGCGGTAGATGTAGAAACTCAGACTTTCGGTCGAGGCATAGGTCAGCCATTCGTCGATGGTCAGGCCATTGCCCTTCGACTTCGATATCTTGCCGCCATCGGCATCAAGGAACAGCTCGAAGATGAAGCTCTCCGGCGGCTTTGCACCAAGAATTCGGGTGATCTTGGACGCAAGCGTCACCGAATCGATCAGGTCCTTGCCCGCCATCTCATAGTCAACGCTGAGCGCGACCCAGCGCATCGCCCAATCGACCTTCCATTGCAGCTTGGCCGCGCCGCCGGTGACGGGCACGGTCATCTGGTCGCCATCGACCGGGTCCAGATAGGTGATCGTCCCCGCAGCAACATTGCGGTCGATCATCGGAACCTGCAGCACGACGCCGGTCTTTGGGCAGACCGGCAGGAACGGCGAATAGGTCGCGCGGCGTTCGGCCCTGAGCGTCGGCAGCATGACGCCCATCACCGCGTCATAATGTGCGAGCACCTTCAGCAGCGTCGCATCGAACCGGCCCGACGTGTAGCAATCGGTCGACGACATGAATTCATAGTCAAAGCCGAACCGGTCGAGGAAGGCGCGCAGCCGGGCATTGTTGTGCGCGGCAAAGCTTTCGTGGGTACCAAAGGGATCGGGAATGCTGGACAGGCGCTTGCCGAGATTGGCGCGCAGCATGTCGCCATTGGGGATATTGTCCGGAACCTTGCGCAGGCCGTCCATGTCGTCGGAGAAGGCGACCAGCCGTGACGGCGCGCCGCCGGTCATTAGGCTGTAGGCATTGCGGACCATGGTCGTACGCGCCACCTCCTGAAAGGTGCCGATGTGCGGCAGGCCCGACGGCCCGTAACCGGTCTCGAACAAGGCAGGTCGGCCGGTGACGCCGCGCGCGACCACCTTGCGCGCCTCCTCGAACGGCCAGGCCTTTGATACCAGCGCTGCGGCGCGCATTTCGTCCTCGTTGCTCATTCGTTCTTTCCGGCGGTTCAGGGTCGGTTATAGTGACCCTGGATGTCCGATCAATTGCCCTATCCGGCGCTTGTTGCCAGCCATGCGGGCCTCCGCATCGCGGAAGCGCTGGGCGATGTCCACCCCATCACGCGCGGCGAGGCGATCCGGCGGGCCGCCGACACCCCGATCATCCTGCTGAACGCCCCGCTGACGGCCAGCCGGTTGGGCTATCCTGAACTGTCCGGGATGGACCTGCTGGAGCTGTTTGCCTTTGTTCGTCCGGCGAGATTTGCTGTGCCGACCGCCGGAGGACTGGCCTCGGCATTGGGGATGTCTGCACCCGATGATCTCGACAGCGAGGCGCGGTTTTTGCGGGCTGCTGCGGCAAAACTGCTGGAGACCTTGACCCTGCCAGCCTGGACCGAGCGCAAGGGCGCGCATGCGGCTGCGTCGGCGCTGCTGCGTCTGCGCTGGCCGTGGGGACATGACGTGGCGAGCCGGGTGGCGCGACCCGAGAAAGCCGAGCGGATGTTGTTTCAGGCGCTGCCCAAATGGGAGGATGCGCCGCCCCGCCCCCGGCCCCGCGACGTCAGCGTTGAGGACAATGCCATCGACCAAAGGCTCGACCAGCTGCTTGGCCGGGGGTCCGAGGAGCGGCCGGGGCAGCGCGCTTATGCCAAGGCTGCCGCGCATGCCTTCCGGCCCCGCACCGTCCAGGCCGCGCCCAATGTGGCTTTGGCGGAGGCCGGGACGGGCATAGGCAAGACGTTGGGCTATCTTGCCCCGGCATCGCTGTGGGCCGAAGCTGCTGGCGGGCCGGTGTGGCTGTCGACCTACACAAAAGCCCTGCAACGCCAGCTGGATGCCGAGACAGCGCGGCTCTACCCCGATGCTGCCGACAAAAAACGCCGCGCCGTGGTGCGCAAGGGCCGCGAAAACTATCTCTGCCTGCTCAATCTCGAAGATGCGGTGCAGGGGGCCTTCATGGGCCGTGCCGCGGTGTTTGCCCAGCTGACGGCGAGGTGGGCGCGCTACACCCGCGATGGTGACATGGTCGGCGGCGATTTCCCCGGTTGGCTGCCGACGCTGTTTCAACGGGCGGCTTTGACCAGCCTGACCGACCGGCGGGGGGAATGCGTCTATGCCGGGTGTCCGCACTACCGGACCTGCTTCATCGAAAAGGCAACCCGCGCCTCCGCCGGTGCGGATCTGGTGATCGCCAATCATGCGCTGGTGATGATCAATGCCGTGCGCGGTCGAAGCGAAGGCCAGGGCATCAGCCGGATTGTCTTTGATGAAGGCCATCACCTGTTCGATGCCGCCGATTCGACCTTCGCGCTGCATCTGACCGGCGCGGAGGCGATCGAGCTGCGCCGCTGGTTGATCGGGCCGGAGGGGCGGTCCCGCGGGCGGCGGCGCGGCTTGACGGCGCGCCTATCCGATTTGCTCGCCTATGATGATGAAGGGGCGGCGGCGCTGGAAGTGGCGCTGGACGCAGCCAAGGACCTGCCGTCCGATGGTTGGCTGTCCCGCCTGGTCGAAGGCGAGCCGGATGGTCCGTTCGAACGCCTGCTGTCGGCGGTTCGCGCACAGGTCCACGCCCGGGCCGAGCAGGCCGATAGCGGCTATGGGTTGGAAACCGAAGTGGCGCATGTGCTGCCCGCCGTGATCGAGGCTGCGGTCGCCACCAGTGCGGCTCTCGAACGGCTGGTGCGACCGCTGGCGACCCTCGAAGCCCGGCTCGCCGCCTTGATTGAGGAAGCGCCGGATTGGCTCGACGTTGGTGCCCGCGCCCGGGTTGAGGGGGCGGCCTCCGGGTTGCGGCTGCGGCAGGCGATGCTGGCGGCGTGGATCGGTTTGCTGGCGCGGCTGGGCGGCCCGGCCGACCCGGATTTCATCGACTGGTTCGCACTGGACCGGACGGAGGGCAGCGAGCGCGGCGTCGGCATTCACCGCCACTGGCTCGATCCAACCCGGCCCTTTGCCAAGGCGGTGCTCGAACCAGCACACGGCGTCCTCGTGACATCGGCGACGCTTCGGTCGCGGGCGGCGGCGCTGGCCGATGACTGGCGGGACACCGAACTTCGCACCGGTGCAACCCACCTGACACTGCCGCCGGTGCGATTCGCCGCTGATTCGCCGTTCGATTATGCGGTACAATCGCGCGTGCTGGTGGTCACCGACGTCAAGCGAGGGGACATCGCCGGCCTTGCGGGAGCCTATCGGGCGTTGATCACGGCGGCGGGCGGCGGGGCGCTCGGGCTGTTTACCGCAATCACCCGGCTGCGGGCCGTCCATGCCCGCATCGCCGATCCACTGGCGCAGGCCGGGCTGCCGCTGTTTGCCCAGCATGTCGATCCGATTGATACCGGCACATTGGTCGATATTTTCCGGGCGGACCCGCATGCCAGCCTGCTGGGCACCGACGCGCTGCGGGATGGCGTGGATGTGCCCGGCCAGTCGCTGCGGCTCGTTGTGATGGAGGGGGTGCCCTGGCCCCGCCCGACCGTGCTCCACGCCGCTCGGCGTGCGGCCTTTGGCGGTGCGGCCTATGATGATCTGGTGACGATGGGGCGGCTCGCTCAGGCCTTTGGCCGCCTGATCCGCCGCGCCAGCGACCGGGGGGTTTTCGTCCTGCTCGGGCCGGCGGTGCCGTCCCGGTTGCTCGCATCCTTCCCGCCTGGCGTGATCGTCGAACGGGTTGCGCTGGCGGAAGCAGTTGTGGTCGTGCGAACGATGTTGGCCGGGGAGCAGGTCGATGCCTGAGAGTTACGTGCCACTGTCGATCCTGATCACCATTGCCGTGGCATTGGCCATTGCCGAATTGATAGTCCCGGCCCGCGCTGCCGCCCGCAGGCGGTGGCCGTATAATCTGGGGCTGGGGCTGGTCGGCTTCCTGATTGGCATCGGGGCCAGCGCGATCCTTTCTCTATCCGGCGCGGTCTGGGCGGAGGCGAACGGTGCCGGCCTGTTCCATTGGTTGGGGCTGTCGCCACTTGTCGCCGTGCCGCTCGCGGTCGTGCTTCTCGATCTCGCCATCTATTGGCAGCACCGCTGGCTGCACAGCGTTCCGGTCCTCTGGCCGCTGCACCGCCTCCATCACCGCGACGAGGCGATGGACATCAGCACCGGCGTCCGCTTCCACCCCGGCGAAATTCTGGTTTCTGCGCTCTACAAGCTGGTGGTTGTGGTTGCACTTGGTGCGCCGCCGCTTGCCGTCGCCATTTTCCAGATACTGCTGACCGCCGCGTCGCTTTGGGAACATGCAAATCTGCGGATTCCGCCAGTGCTTGACGGCAGGCTGCGTCATGTCATCGTCACGCCAGCGATGCATTTGATCCACCACGGACGCGACGGCGGCGACATGCGGACCAACTACGGCTTTTCGACAAGCTTGTGGGATCGGCTGTTTGCCAGCTATCGAGAGCAACCAACGAGTGACCGGCTGGGAGCCGAATGAGAAGTTTGACCCTTTTGCGCCACGCCAAATCCGCCTGGGATGACCCGGTCGAGCGCGATTTTGATCGTCCGCTGAATGGCAAGGGCCGCCGTGCCGCCGCCCGGATGGGGCGTCATATGGCCGAACTGCAACTGGGCTTCGACAAGATCATCGCCTCGCCCGCGCTCCGGGTGATCCAGACGATTGACGGGGTGGAGACCGGATTGGGCCGGACGCTCAGTGTCGACTATGACAAGCGCATCTACATGGCATCGGCCGTCACCCTGCTGGATGTGATCCACGGAACGTCAGATGACTGCACCCGGCTGCTGATGGTCGGCCATAATCCGGGCCTGGAAGACCTGGTGCTGTTGCTGGTGCCGGAATCGGCAGGCGGGGCACGGGATGAGGTTGAGGTGAAATATCCTACCGCAACGCTCGCAGAACTGAATTTCGACGGATCATGGGCGGGCCTTGATGAGCGGATGGCCGCACTCATCCGGTTTGTGCGCCCCCGTGACCTTGATCCATCGCTCGGCCCTGACGCGGCGTGACGCCGCTGGAGCAGCGGCTGCGGCGGATGATCGAGGCGAACGGCCCCATCCCGGTGTCGCTCTGGATGGCCGCCTGCCTTGAACATTATTACCATAGCCGGAACCCGCTCGGCCGGGGCGGCGATTTCACCACGGCACCGGAAATCAGCCAGATATTCGGGGAACTGATCGGGCTTTGGTTTGCCGAGTTGTGGATGCGGGCCGGGTCACCACCTGCACATCTGATCGAGCTGGGCCCCGGGCGCGGTACCCTGATGGCCGATTTTTGGCGGGCCGTGGCCCGGGTGCCGGGATTCCATGCCCGGGTCGGGGTGCATCTTGTCGAAACCAGCCCGGCGCTGAGCCAGGTGCAACGGGCGACCGTTCCGCATGCGACATGCCACGACAGTCTGGCGACGGTGCCGGACGATGCGCCGCAGATGATCATCGCCAATGAATTTTTCGACGCCCTGCCGATCCGCCAGTTCGTCAACACCGCGTCCGGGTGGCGAGAGCGGATGGTCATGCTGCGCGGCGATTGTCTGGCCTATGCCGCGGGAGACGGGTCGCAGGATCATCTGATCCCGAACACCGTTCGCGCGTCGCCGCCGGGATCAATCTGGGAGGTGTCGCCCGCCGGCATCGGGGTGGCTGCCGAGATTGGCAGGCGGCTGGAACGGGCTGGTGGGGCCGCCCTCATCATCGACTATGGCCATAACGGGCCTGTTATGGGTGATACATTGCAGGCGGTTCGCGGCCACGCATTTGCCGATCCGCTGACCGACGCCGGAGAGGCAGACCTGACTGCGCATGTCGATTTTTCGGCGCTGGCGGTCGCCGCCGGGGTGCGCAGCCATGGCCCGATCTCCCAGGCGGCGCTGCTGACCGGGCTTGGCCTCCACGAACGGACTGAGGCGCTGGCCCGGGGCGCGACGGCGGAGCAGGCGCGGCTGCTGCGCACTGGCACCGAAAGGCTGATTGCACCCGACGCGATGGGTTCCCTGTTCAAGGCGCTCGCGCTATCGGGTGGCGGATGGCCGACCCCTCCCGTCTTTCCATAGCCCCACCGCCGGTTGTCTTCCGCGACGCCGGTCCCGGCGATGCTGCGGTGCTCGCCGCCCTCGGGGCGAAGAGCTTCATCGACACCTTCGGGCATCTCTATGCGCCCGCTGATCTTGAGGCCTTTCTGGACAATCACCGGGAGGACAAATGGGCGCGGGAGCTGGCTGACCCGGCGAACGCCATCCGGATTGGGGAGGCGGATGGCGCAGGCGTCGTCTACGCCAAAATCACCACGCCGCCGGTGATGCCCTATGAGCCGGAGCCGGGGCGCACCGCCTATGAGCTGAAGCAGTTTTATGTGCTGGGGCCGTGGCAGGGATCGGGGATTGCCGATGAGCTGATGCGCTGGCTGCTGGATGCAGCGCGCGCGCGGCGGGCCGATGATCTGTATTTGTCGGTGTTCACCCAGAATAACCGTGCCCGTCGGTTCTATGAACGCTATGGCTTTGGCGTCGTCGGGCAATGGTCCTTCATGGTCGGTCAGCACGCCGACGAGGATTATATAATGCGGCTGCGCCTCAATGATTGACCTTGGGATTGACGTTGTCCGCGCGCCGGCAATCCCGGTCCCGCATGCCTTTCTCGGTCGCACCGGCGGGGTTTCGGCCGGCATTTTTGCAAGTCTGAATGTCGGGCTGGGATCATCCGATACCCCCGAGGCAGTGCATGAGAACCGGGCCCGCGCGCTGGCGAGCATCGGTGCGCAGACGTTGGTCACCGTGCATCAGGTGCACAGCCCGGATGTTGTCACCGTGACCGCACCGATCCCGGTTGCGGCGCGGCCGCAGGCCGATTCGATGGTGACCGCTCTCCCCGGCCTGGCGCTCGGGATCCTGACGGCGGACTGTGCGCCGGTCCTCTTTGCCGACTCCGATGCCGGAGTCATCGGCGCGGCCCACGCCGGGTGGAAAGGTGCAATCAGCGGCGTTCTTGGCAACACTGTTGCCGCAATGGAGGCGCTTGGGGCAAACCGCGACCGGATCGTGGCAGCTATCGGCCCGTGCATCGCGCGGCGGTCCTATGAAGTGGACGCCGGTTTCTTCCGGCGCTTTGCCGAGACCGATCCCGACTATGTCGCCTTCTTCACGCCGGGGCGGGAGGGGCATCATCAATTCGACCTCGAAGGCTTTGCGGCATCCCGGCTGGCGGCGGCGGGATTGCGGACGGTTGTGGCGCTCGGTCAGGACACCTATTCGCAAGCCGCGCGCTATTTCAGCTATCGCCGCACCACCCATGCCGGGGAACCGGATTATGGTCGTCAATTGTCGCTGATCGCGCTCCCCGGTTGACGCGGGGCGTTGTAACGCTAATCACCCCCAAGGGGCCTTTTGGGGAGCGCAGCGCATGAAGTTGATGACAGGGAACAGCAATCTGTCGCTCGCAAAAGACATTGCGTCCTATCTCGACCTGTCGCTGACCAATGCTTCTGTCCGCCGGTTCGCGGATGAAGAGATTTTCGTCGAGATCAACGAGAATGTCCGGGGGGAGGACGTGTTCGTCGTCCAATCAACCGGCGCGCCCGCCAACGACAATCTGATGGAATTGCTGATCTGCATCGATGCCTTGAAGCGGGCATCGGCGAAGCGGATCACCGCCGTCATCCCCTATTTCGGCTATGCACGGCAGGACCGCAAACCCGGTCCCCGCACCCCGATCTCGGCCAAGCTGGTGGCCAATATCATCACCAAGGCCGGGGCCGACAGGGTGCTGTCGATGGACCTGCATGCCGCGCAGATTCAGGGCTTTTTCGATATTCCGACGGACAATCTGTTTGCGGCCCCGGTCATGGCCGCCGACATCCAGGCGCGGTTCCCCCTCGACAATCTGATGGTCGTCTCCCCCGATGTCGGTGGTGTGGTCCGGGCGCGGGCGCTGGCAAAACGGCTCGACAATGCGCCGCTCGCCATCGTCGACAAGCGGCGGGAACGGGCGGGCGAGTCGGAAGTGATGAACATCATCGGCGACCCGCGCGGCCGGTTCTGCATCCTGCACGACGATATCGTCGATTCCGCCGGGACGCTGTGCAACGCAGCCGCCGCATTGATGGAGGCCGGGGCGCAGGCGGTTGCCGCCTATGTCAGCCACGGCGTGCTGTCCGGCGGCGCGGTTGCCCGTGTCGAGGGATCGATGCTGACCGAGCTGGTCGTCACCGATTCAATCGCCGCACCGCCCGCTGTGATGAATGCCGGAAAAATCCGCCGCCTGACCATCGCCCCCCTAATCGGCGAAGCCGTCCGCCGCATCGCCGACGAAAGCTCGGTGTCCAGCCTGTTCGATTAGGCCACGTGGACAAAGCTTGACCTGAGACTCGATCATTGATTCAAGGCTGTCTTTTGGAGGCAGCATTGGGCGAGCGGATTGGGGTCAGCGATGATGAATGGGCACTGATCGGGCCTTTGCTTCCGTCGGAGCGTGGTCGGAGT
>CALRKY020000033.1:0-29721 GCA_943368345.1 Synechococcus sp. UW140
CAACTCCGACCACGCTCCGACGGAAGCAAAGGCCCGATCAGTGCCCATTCATCATCGCTGACCCCAATCCGCTCGCCCAATGCTGCCTCCAAAAGACAGCCTTGAATCAATGATCGAGTCTCAGGTCAAGCTTTGTCCACGTGGCCTAGAATTCGCATAGGGTCGGCTTTGGTCCCGGTTCTTGCGTTTCGCCGCAAGGGAATATGCGGATATTGCCACAAACCCAAGTAATTTAACGACTTTGCCGCAACCTGGTGGAGCCGAGGGGGATCGAACCCCTGACCTCTGCAATGCCATCGCAGCGCTCTCCCAGCTGAGCTACGGCCCCTAACCCTGATCCATCCGCTGTGGGGAGCGGACGGCGCGCTTCTTAGGCCAGCGCGCGGGGCCTTGCAAGGCGGCTAAACCTCGTCGTCGTTGCCGCCTGCGGTCAGGCCCAGATCCTCGTCGCCGCCAATGTCGACGTCTTCCTCGTTGGCCGGCGCATCGGCGGCCTCTAGGTCAAGGTCTTCGGCTTCGATGACATCATCCTCGTCGGACACTGCGCTCTTGGCCTTTGCAGCCTCAAATGGCAGTGATTGCTTGGATTTCAGATAGGGCTCAGGAATGAAGGCGGTCCCGCAATTGATGCAGGTGACCGGGTCATCCTTGCCAAGATCGTAAAAGCGCGTGTTGCACTTGGGGCAGGCACGCTTGACGCCCCATTCGGGTTTAACCACGGCAAGTCTCTCCAATATTGCGCCGGGAATGAAATTCCGGCCCGTCGCCGCTCGGGCGGGGCCGGTCAGGAGCGGTGCCTTGCCACAGCCCCGTGGCGCTGTCAAAACCAAAGCGCTCGCTGCCAGACGGGCGTGCGTCACCATTTCACAGGGTCGATACCGTTGAGCGCTTCTGCATTGCCGCAACCCTTGTCGCTCCGCGCTGACGGCCCCTTGCGTGGCACAGTGCGTGTGCCGGGTGACAAATCCATCTCCCATCGGTCGCTGATGCTCGGTGCGCTGGCGGTTGGTGAAACTCGGATCAGCGGGTTGTTGGAGGGGGAGGATGTGCTGGCAACCGCAGCGGCGCTGCGTGCCATGGGGGCGACCATCACCCGGCTGACCGATGGCGACTGGCGGGTAAATGGCGTCGGCGTCGGCGGCCTGCTGCAACCGCAGTCCGCGCTCGACATGGGCAATTCGGGCACCTCAACCCGGCTGTTGATGGGTCTGGTTGCCAGCCATCCGATCACCGTAACCTTCACCGGCGATGCGTCGTTGTCGAAACGGCCGATGGGGCGCGTCATCGATCCCCTGTCGCAAATGGGCGCGCAATTGTCCGCCAGCCCCGGCGGACGCTTGCCGCTGACCATGACCGGCTGCTGTCCGGCGCTGCCGATTCGCTATATTTTGCCGGTGGCATCGGCTCAGGTGAAATCGGCGATATTGCTGGCCGGACTGAATACGCCCGGCGAAACCACTGTGATCGAGCGGATACCGACCCGCGACCATAGCGAGCGGATGCTGGCGGGTTTTGGTGCCGATGTCCGCAGCAGCGATACGCCGGAGGGCCGGGCGATCACAGTGACGGGGGAAGCGGAGCTGCGTCCGCAGACCATCATGGTGCCGGGTGATCCCTCCTCCGCCGCGTTTCCCGTAGTGGCGGCGCTGATTGTCCCGGGCAGCCGCGTCACGGTCGAGAATGTCGGGCTCAACCCGACCCGGGCCGGACTGTTCAAGGTCCTGCGGACGATGGGCGGCGACATTGTCGAAACCAACCGGCGCGATGTCGGCGGGGAGCCGGTGGCGGACCTGATCATCACCGCCTCCGCCCTGTCGGGCATCGAAGTGCCACCAGAGGGCGCGCCGTCGATGATCGACGAGTATCCGATCCTGTTCATCGCCGCTGCCTTTGCATCCGGTCCAACGGTGATGCGCGGGCTGGAGGAGCTGCGGGTCAAGGAATCGGATCGGATTTCGGTCATGGCCGCCGGTCTTGCGGCGTGCGGTGTCCGGGTAGAGGAGCTGCCGGACGGCCTCATCGTCCATGGCTGCGGCAACGCCGGGGTTGCCGGTGGCGCAACGGTGGCCAGCCATCTCGACCACCGGATCGCGATGAGTTTTGCGGTGCTGGGGCTCTGCACCGATCAGCCGGTGACCGTTGACGACGCGCGCCCGATTGCGACAAGTTTTCCAAACTTTGTCACGATGATGACCGGGCTTGGCGGAAGGACGAACTGATGGGCTTTTATGACCGGCATATCCTGCCCCATGTGATCAATCTGGCCTGCGGTGCAAAACCGGTCAGCTATCAGCGGCGGCTGGTGGTGCCGGAGGCGCAGGGGCGGGTGCTGGAAATTGGCATCGGGTCTGGCCTCAACCTGCCATTTTACGACCCCGACAAAGTGGAGATGCTGTGGGGCCTGGAACCCTCCGACGAGATTCGGCGCATGGCCGAGCGCAAGGCGGCAGGCGTATCATTCCCGGTTGAGTTCATCGGCTTGCCCGGCGACCAGATTCCGCTCGACGACGCCAGCGTTGACACAATTGTCACCACCTACACCCTGTGCACCATTCCGGATGCTGTGGCCGCTTTGCGGGACATGCGGCGGGTGCTGAAACCCGGTGGGCGGTTGCTGTTTTCCGAACATGGCCGCGCGCCGGATGCGGCGGTGGTGAAATGGCAGGAACGGCTGACCCCGATGTGGAAAGTCATCGGTGGTGGCTGCCATCTGGCGCGCGATATCCCCGACCTCCTCCGTCAGGGTGGTTTCAATCCGGACCGGATGCGGGCCAATTATATCCCCGGCCCGCGCCCGATGAGCTTCAACTATTGGGGATCGGCCTCCCGCTAACGCGAACCGCTTGCAATAAGTTGGTGCTGCTGATAATCATTCGCAAGTCGATTCGATTGGCGGGGAAAACGCAAGTCCATGATTGTTTGCATGTGCAACGCGCTGCGGGAAAATCAGGTTCGGGCCAAGGCGCGGAGCTGTGGCGGATCGGTTGGACAGGTTTACAAACAACTCGGCTGCAAGGCCCAGTGCGGTCAGTGCCTCCCCTTTGCCCGCGACGTCATCCGCGACGAACGCGCCCGCGCCGCTTGACCCTGACACTACCGGGGGCCTAGCCTCTCAGTCGGACTTGCTACACCGCGAGGGTCCGATGTTGAGTCGTTTGATCGGCCTGTTTATTTTGTTTGTTCTGGCTGCGTGTGGGGGTGGAGACACGCCTGCGCCACCGGTTGCGAACCGGGCCCCGACCTTCACGTCGGCGGCGACAGCGACAATCGCGGAAAATGCCGTCGGAACCGCCCTGACGGTCACCGCTACCGACCCCGATGCCAATCCGGTGACGATCTCGATTTCCGGCGGCGCCGATGCGGCGCGGTTTTCGATCACCGCCGGTGCTTTGGCGTTCACCGCCGCCCCCGATTTTGAACGGCCCACCGATGCCAACACCGACAATGTCTATCAGGTGCAGCTGACTGCCAGCGACGGGCTTTTGTCGGTCACCCAGCTGGTCGACATCATGGTGACCAATGTCGGCCCCGACGCCTTCCGGGTCCGGCGCGTGGCAACCGGCTTCAACCAACCGCTGTTCGCCGCCGGTGTCCCCGGCAGGCCCAACATCATTGCCATTGTCGAGAAAACCGGCCGCATTCGCCTGCTGAACGCCACCACCGGTGCGATCAATGCGACCGCCTTTCTGGATGTGTCGGCGCAGATCACCACTGACAGCGAGCGCGGTTTGCTCGGCCTCGCCTTTGCCCCTGACTATGCGACCAGCCGCACATTCTACGTCAATTTGAAGAATCTAGCGGGCGAAACCGAAGTCCGTCGCTATCAGGTGCTGGCAGCCGACCCTGACCGCGCCGATCCGGCCACCGCCAATGTCATCCTCCGCTATAGCCAGCGTTTCAGCAACCACAACGGCGGCTGGATCGGCTTTGGCCCCGACAATTTGCTCTACATCGGCACCGGCGACGGTGGCAGCGGTGGCGACCCCGATAACAATGGGCAGAACCCTGCGAGCCTGCTCGGCAAAATGCTGCGGATTGATGTGCGCAGTGACGCGTTCCCCGCCGATGATCTGCGCGACTATGCCATTCCGGCGGGCAACCCATTTGCCGCGACAGGCGGCGCAGCGGAAGTTTGGGCGCTCGGCCTGCGCAACCCGTTCCGCGCCAGTTTTGATCCGGCAACCGGGGATTTGTGGATTGGTGATGTTGGCCAGGGCGCGGTCGAGGAGATTGACCGGGTTCGTCCCGGTCAGAACGGCCTGCATTTTGGCTGGTCGATCCTGGAGGGGACGCAGCAATTCAAACCCGGTGCGACCACCGGTTTCACCCCGCCCGTGGCACAATATCTGCACGGCAGCGGCCCACTGCAGGGTCGGTCGGTCACTGGCGGTCATGTCTACCGCGGACCGGTCGAATCGCTGAATGGCCGCTATATCTTTGGTGATTTTGTCGTGCCCAATATCTGGTCAATCGCCGTGGCCGCTGTCAGCGACGACGCGACGATCATGAGCGAGGCCTTCACGGTCCGCACCACCGCTTTTGCTCCGACGGCAGGGGCCATCAACAATATCGCCAGCTTCGGCACCGATCCGGCCAATGGCAATTTGTTCATCGTGGATTTCGACGGCGATATTTTCCTGGTCGAGCCGAGCTGACTGGACCGCCCCCGTGGCGGAGACTAGTCTTGGATGACCCCTTGAAAAGGAATCAGTCCCATGCGCGGTGACCCGAAAGTGATCGAATTCCTGAACGCGGCGCTCCGGAATGAGCTGACGGCGATCAACCAGTATTTCCTGCACTACCGACTGCTCGACAATTGGGGCGTGACCCGCCTCGCCAAATATGAGCACGGCGAATCCATCGACGAGATGAAGCACGCCGACCGGTTGATGGAACGCATCCTGTTCCTCGATGGCCTACCCAACCTCCAGACGCTGGGGCGGCTGCGGATTGGTGAGGATGTGTCCGAAGTGCTGAAGGCCGACCTCGCTCTGGAGATGGAGGCCCTGCCGGCCCTGCGCGACGGTGCCGCCTATTGTGAGGCGATCCGGGACTATGTCAGCCGCGACCTGTTCGTCTCAATCCTCGACAGCGAGGAGGAGCATGTCGATTTCCTTGAGAAACAGTTCGACATGATCAAGGCCATGGGCATCGAAAATTACGTCCAGCTGCAATCCAGCCCGGCGGAAGGGTGAACCGGATCACCCGGCGGGATGTATTGGCGGTGACCGCGGGCGGGCTGGTTGCCGCCGCTGCGCCCATGCCTGCAGCAATGGCTGTGCCAAAGCCCGACCGGGTGCTACGCGTGCCAGTCAAGGGCGGCTCGGTCCATGTCCGCATCAATGGTCATCTGAACGCCAAACGCGCGCCACTGCTCATGGCGCACGGCGGGCCGGGCGGCTGCCATGCCGGGCTGGTCCCGGCGCTGGCGCTGGCCGATGACCGGGCCATCATCCTGTGGGACCAGTTGGACTGCGGCCTGTCCGATGCGCCGGGTGACCCGGCTAACTGGACAGTGGGGCGCTTCACCGACGAGATTGCCGCAATCCGCACGGCGCTCGGGTTGGAACGCTTGCACCTGCTCGGGCACAGTTGGGGGGCAACCATCGCGCTCGAATATGCCGCCCGCCAGGCGCCGGGCCTATGCAGTCTGGTGCTGCAGGGGCCGCTGGTCTCGACGCCGCGCTGGATTGCCGACGCCAACCGGCTGCGGCGGCAGCTGCCTGCCGATGTGCAGGCCGTGCTCACCGCCTGTGAAAGCGCCAATCCGCCATCCGCCGACGCCTGCACCGCTGCCACCGACGTCTTCTACGCCCGGTTTTGGCGGCGGGAGCCGCTGCCGGACTGGGCCAAGGCCTATGAGGCGACCATCGCCAACCGGCACAATGCGGCGCTCTACAATTACATGTGGGGTGCGAACGAGTTCGTCTGCACCGGCACGCTGAAATCCTACGACGGTACCCCGCTGCTCGCCCGCTTGACCCAGCCGACCCTGTTCCTCGTTGGTGAATATGACGAAGGCACGCCGGAGGCCGCCCACGATTTCGCCCGCGCCACTCCCCAAGCCGAAGTCGAGATCATCCCCGGCGCCGCCCACCGCATCCAAAGCGACCGGATGGAGGCGTATAATGCGGCCCTCAGGGCATGGATGGCGCGGTTTGATTGAGGGGGCCTACTCCGCCGCAATCCCCGCGATTTCCTCGATGTTGCGCCTTCTTGCGTCGAACTCCTCGGCGATGGATTCGTCATTGGCCTGCAGGGCATCGATGTCGATCCCGGCGTAGTCGAGCACGCCCATGTCGGCATAGCCTTTCTGAACGATCGGGCCCCAAAGGCCGATATCCTTCACGATCGGCACGATGCGGTTGAACAGGTGGTTGCGGAACACCCTTGAACCCTCGGCGTTGTGGAGATGCTCGACGCAGCCTTCAACGTCCATGCCGAGGTGCTCCCACAACTCGCGTTGCTCGAACCGGTCGCGCATGTGATAGCAGGCCTCGACCAGAAACTCCTCGCGCTCGTTGCGTTCGGCCTGGGACAGGTGCGGATAATATTGGCGGAGCGTCAGGCGACCAAAGGCGACGTGCCGAGCCTCGTCCTGCATGACATAGGCGTTGACCGAGGCAGCGAGCGGCGAGGTCGAATGGTCGCGGATACCAGCAAAGGCGGCAAGCGCCAGACCCTCGATCACCACCTGCATGCCAAGATAGGTCATATCCCAGCGCCGGTCGTTCAGCACCTGCTCGAGCAGGGAGCGCAGCGGCGGGGTGATCGGATAGACGGTGCCGATCTTCTCCAGCAACCGCTTGTATGCCTCGACATGCCGCGCCTCGTCGATGGTTTGGGTTGAGGCGTAGAATTTCGCCTCCAGGTCCGGGACCTGCTGGACGATCTTGGCCGAACAGATCAGCGCGCCCTGCTCCCCATGCAGGAACTGCGACAGGGTATGGGCTTGCGTCGCGCGGCGCACCTCCGCCTTCTCGTTGCGCGACATCGCCATGAACGGCGCATAATTGGCGAGGCTGAACAGGTCTTCGGGCAGGCCTTGCGGGTTTTCCCAATCAATTTCCTGATCCCAGTCGATCCGGTGTTCGGCATCCCACTGCTGCTGCTTGCCCTTGGAATAGAGCGCCAGCAGGTCGGCCCGGTCATCGGTGTAGGTCCAGGTCATCCGCGTGTCGAAATCCTGCGGCACCAGCCATTCGGTGCCGTCGGGCGAAAAGGCATAATTGTCGGAAAAGGTCATTGTTCGTCTCCCAAGGTCAGTCATTGATTGTCATTGGCAATGCGGCGACGGGCTTCCAATCGCCGCAAAATCTCCCGCGTGTGCAGATGGCCGAGCATGTCGTTGATCGCCGAAATACCGCTTTCCGCCATGTCGAGCGCCTGCAGTTCATCAATTTCGCCTGCGGTATTGTCGAAGAACAGCCGCAGCTCCTGGCTGACCAGCCAGTCGATCAACTCGGCAAAGAAGGTCATATTCTCACCGGCAAAGCCGCGCTCGCGGGTGAAGCCGACCTTGTCCAAGCGGGCATGACAGCTCAGAATGGCGGCGTCGCGCTGGCTCATGCAGCCGCTCGCGTCCACCGTAACGGTGCCGAGCGCCACCGCCTCGTCAAACTGGTCGGGCTGGCAGCCGGTCTGGGCAATCACCTCGTCCCGGCTGAGCCGCGGTGCCGTCCCGTCGAGCCGCAGCCGAAGCAGACTGTCAATCTCCGGAAACGCCCCGGCGTGCAGCCAGCGGTCGCCGTCCTCGGCATCGAGCAGCGTTTTGATGACGCCCAGCGGCAGGAACCGCTCCTCCTGCAACCGCTTGATCGCCCGGACGCGAGTAACGTGATCGTCGCTGTAAAAGGCCGAATTGCGGCTGACCCGGTCGGGTTCCGGCAACAGCCCTTCGCGGATGTAAAAGCGGATCGTCTCCCGCCCCACCCCGGTCTTCGACTCAAGTTCCCGCATTCGCATGCGGGGAAACCTATCATGAAAAGTGCGGAGCGCAACTACGTAATATACTCTCGCAATTGAGGGGTCACAGCATTTTACCCATGGGGACCAAGGGCACAGTCACGCCGTTGACCGGTGCACTTCGGACGCGTTCGATCTCGCGGTAGCCGCACGACGTGTACAGCGGTTCCCCGGCCAGCGTGGCCATCAACTCCGCCTGGGCAAACCCCGACGCCCGCGCCGCGTCCTCGCACAGCGCCAGGATCATCCGCCCGACACCGCGCCGGGTAAAGTCCGGATGCGTGTACATGGCGCGGACGCGGGCGGCATCGCGCACCGGATCTAGCGGCGCGGTATCTCGCAGCCCCGCACTATGATCGCCGCCATACAGCGTCACCCGCCAGCTCCAGCCGCCGCACCCGGCAATGCGTCCACCGTCCTCGACCACAAAATAGGTCCGGTCAGTCACCAACTGGGTATCAAGCCTCATCATAGCCCCGCTGGCTGCTACCTCAGTGTCGGTCAAGAACCCCGACAACAGAGTTGCCATGGCAGCGTCCATGATGCTGCGAAGCGCGGGGAGGTCATCATCAAGTGCAAGACGGTGTGTCAGCATCGTTCCCGAGTGTAGCGCTCACGCCGAACTCTTCAAAACCCCGCTGCCGATCAGGCCTGCGACATAGATCGTGACCAACAACAGATTTGGGATGATGTTCAACCCAAAGCCGGTGGCCACCGACAGGGTGCAGTCGATGACGAACCAGCTGGCCATGCCGGCGCTGACCGCCGTCCACAGCGGACGGCCAGCGCTGCCAAGCGCAATGGCGGCGCGGATCATCACATGCAGCGTCACCGCCCAGCCGATGGTGACTGCGCCCATCACCGCTAGGCTGAACCGCAGCGCCGGTGCAAAATCAACGTCGCCGCCGCCCTGCAACACCGTCATCAGCAACCGCACGGGGCCGTCGGTGGCGGCAAATGCCCCACCGGCCAGCAACACCCCAAACCCGCCGATGGACAGGCACCACAGGGCAAACCACGTCCGCCATACTCCAGACATCGCCATCTCCTTTGCGTTCGTCCGATATGTCGGCCTTTCGTGAACGCGGGCAATTACCTGCGAGGTCATTGAACCGCCGCCGATGGCATGGGACAGAGGTCCGGCAAATGGAGGCACAGCCGCATGGATTTGGAGGACCCGCTTTTCCGCATCGGTGCCGATGGCGGCTTTCCGCGCCTGCTGCGGGACTGGCGCCAACGCCGCCGGATGTCGCAACTTGATCTGGCGCTGGAATCGGGTGTGTCGCAGCGCCATGTCAGCTTCCTCGAATCCGGGCGTGCCAATCCCAGCCGGTCGATGATCCTGCAACTCAGTGAAACGCTCGAGGTACCCTTGCGCGACCGCAACCACTGGCTGGCGGCGGCGGGCTTTGCGCCGCTGTTCAAGGCCCGGGCGCTGGACGATCCGCAGATGGGGCAGGTGATGAGCGCGGTCCGGATGATGCTGACGGCGCATGAACCCTTTCCGGCGCTGGCGCTCGACCGGGCCTGGAATATCCGGATGTCGAATGCGTCCTTCGACCGGATGATGGGTTTGTTGGGCGGGGGCATCTGGGACCGTATTGGCGGAGGGGAGCGCAACCTGATGCGGCTGTTCTTCCACCCGCAGGGCATCCGCCCGTTCGTGACCAATTGGGATGCGGTCGGCCCGCTGATCTGGCAGCGGGCGCGGCGGGAGGCGGAGGAGCTGGCCGGGGGTGAAATGACCGCGGTTCTGGACGACTTGATGCCGCTTCAGGACGCCGACATCCTGTGGTCAGCGGCAGAGACCGCGCTCGTCCCGGTGATGCCGTTCAACATGCAGATCGGCGACCTCAGGATCTCGATGTTCACAGTCATCGCGACCTTTGGCACCGCGCAGGACGTGACCGCCGACGAACTGCGCATCGAAACCCTGTTCCCCGCCGATGCCACGACCGAGGCGCTGTTCCGAGGGTAGTTTGCCAGTTCACGCCATAACCCGTGGCGTAATTGCCCACCAGCAGATCGCCCTGATAGGTCAAACTGCACACCAATCAGGAGATACGGAATGGCAACGGCATCGCTTTCACCAACTGATCTTGTCCGCAAATTCCTGTCGGCGATGGAACCGCTGGACTATGAGAGCGCACTGCGGCTTGTCAGCGCGACATGCGAGTATATCAATCCACCGCCAATCGGTACGGTCCTAGGCCCGGAAGCGATACACGCGGTGCTGGGTCCGTTTTTCGCACCAACGCTCGAGAACGAGTTTCGTATTCTGCGAGTCGCTTCGTCAGGTCCAGTTGTGTTCCTAGAACGTTTGGATCGACACCGGCTAGCGGACAAATGGGTCGAGCTTCCGGTCACTGGTGTGTTCGAGGTCCATGATGGGTTAATCACCTACTGGCGTGACTATTTTGACGCGCCGACGATCATGTCCCAGTGGCCGACCAGCTAGGAGCCGTGCGGCGCATGACTAGGAAATTCCACAAATTCTGGCTGAAAATCACCGCGATTGTTGTCGGGTCGTTCGGGCCGGTGTTCTTCCTCGGGTCAATGCCGGAAACGATCGAACCGGCGCGCATGACCCTCGATATCCTTAGCTGGCCAATGGACGGTGCCACCACCTACGCCTCCGCCGACACCCGCTTCCTGTCGGCGGTGACCGGCGGATTCCTGCTCGGCTGGGGCGTGATGATCTGGTGCCTGTCGACCTGGGTCTATGACGCGGCGCCAGAGGCCGTGCGGCGGACAGTCTTGGTCAGCCTGCTATGCTGGTTCTGCCTCGACAGCGCCGGATCAATCGCCTCAGGCAACACGTCCAACGCCCTGTTCAACGTCGCTGTACTGCTGGTCGCCGTCGGCCCGCTGTGGCGACCCGCGGCTGAATGAAGCTACGACCTGCCCATTAGCCGCGTGGGCGACAGCCGGATATGGTCTGAACCAGCACAACCCGAATAGTCGGACGACGCAGTGGTCGGTCGTGTCCGTCGGATTCGCAGAGCAAACACCAACTCGCGGGAGCCGTCAATTCAGGGCTTCCCGACATCCCGTCGGCACGGCACAATCCGGAGATGACTGTCGTCCGCCTCTCCACCGCTAGGCTCACCCTTGCGCCCAACACCCACGCCGATTTTGAGGAGAGTGCGGCGATGTGGGCGGATCCGGTGGTGACGCGGTTCATTGGCGGAAAGCCCAATACCCGGGAGGAAGCGTGGGCGCGGCTGTTGCGGCAGGCGGGGCTGTGGGCCTTGTTCGGCTTTGGCTATTGGGCGGTGCGGGAGGCGGCGACCGGGCGGTTCGTTGGGGAAGTCGGCTTCATGAACGCAGGCCGCGACCTTGATCCGCCTTTTGGCGATGTCCCCGAATGCGGTTGGGCCCTGATGCCCTGGGCGCACGGCAAGGGCTATGCGACCGAGGCGTTGATCGCGGCGCATGCCTGGGCCGATGGGCGCGGCATCGACCGGACGGTGTGTATGATCAACCCGGCCAACACCGCCTCCGAAGCGGTTGCGGCGAGGATCGGTTACCAGGCTTATGCCCAAAGCCTCTACAAGGGCGAACCGACCGTCCTCTATGATCGTTTGAGGACGGCCGGCGGGCCTGATCCGGTTCGCTAGGGGCCGGGTATAGCCGCGCTTCGCAAGCGCCGCCAATTGGTGTATCCGTTTCGTTCTATCATGACCGACGGGCGCAAGATCATTCATATCGATATGGACGCGTTCTTCGCGTCGGTCGAACAGCGGGATGATCCGGCTCTGCGCGGTCGGCCGGTTGCGGTCGGCCACCCCGGCGGGCGGGGCGTGGTGGCGGCCGCCAGCTATGAGGCGCGCAAGTTCGGGGTCCGCTCCGCCATGCCGTCGGTGACCGCGCTGCGCAATTGCCCGGAACTGATGTTCGTGCCTGCCCGATTTGACGCCTACCGAACCGTGTCCCGGCAAATCCGGGCGATTTTCGCCGACTATACCGACCTGGTGGAGCCGCTGTCGCTCGACGAGGCCTATCTGGATGTGACCTGTAACAAACGCGGCATCGCCACCGCCACCGAAATTGCCCGCGAAATCCGGGCCCGGATCTTCGAGGAGACCCAGCTGACCGCGTCGGCAGGTGTGTCCTACAATAAATTCATCGCCAAGCTCGCCTCCGACTACCGGAAGCCGGACGGGATGACCGTCATCCCCCCGGCCAAGGGGCCGGCCTTTGTCGCCGCCCTCCCGGTCCGGCGGTTCCACGGTGTCGGGCCAAAGACAGCGGCGCGGATGGAGGCGCTGGGGATTGTGACGGGTGCCGATCTCGCCGCGCAAACGCTTGCGTTTCTGCAGGCGCGGTTCGGCAAATCGGGCGACTATTATTTCCACGCAGCGCGCGGGCAGGATCAACGCGCGGTGACGCCGGACCGACCGCGCAAATCCTATGGGGCGGAGACAACCTTTGCGACAGATCTGTTCAGTGAAGCCGCCGTGCTGGCCGCCCTTGCACCGCTGGCGGACGGGGTGGCGGGCTATCTGCAGCGCGGCGGTACCCCGGCCCGGACCCTTACGTTGAAACTCCGCTATGCCGACTTCCGCACCGCAACCCGGGCCAGGACGGTCGCCGACCGGTACCGCGACCGTGCCGCAATCGAGACCGGCATGCGCGACTTGGTCAGCGGCCTGATGCCACTGGCACAGGGCGTGCGGCTGCTCGGCCTGGCACTGTCCAATTTTGAAGGTGATGACGCGTCAGAGGCGCCGCCGCAGCTGACATTGGGAATATAGGGCAGGTGAGCCACCCTAACCCAACCAATCCTCGCAGCGCAGGCCGTCGATACCCCGTCAAATCCGCCCCTTGCTCTTGCGGGTCCGGGTCGCGACATAGGGGGTTGTTGTTGGAGAAGATGATGCCCGATGCCCCCGCCCCCGTGCGGCTTGCCGATTATCTGCCGCCGCGTTGGCTGGTGCCGGATGTGGAACTGGGTTTTGTGCTGGATGCGGACCGGACCGTCGTGACTGCGCGATTGACGGTCGCCCGCCAAGGCCAGCACCGGGAGCCGCTCCGCCTCGACGGGGAAGGGCTGGTGCTGAAATCGGTGAGGGTCGACGGACGGCCTCTTGCCCCCGGAGACTATGGTCTGGCGAATGGCCAGTTGGTGATCGCGCTCCCTGGGGACAGCGCCACGGTCGAAACTGTCGTCGAAATTGCGCCTGCTGCCAATTCGCAGCTGATGGGGCTGTATGCTTCGGGTGGGAATCTCTGCACCCAGTGCGAAGCGGAAGGGTTCCGGCGCATCACCTTTTTCCCGGACCGACCCGACATCTTGTCGCGCTACACCGTGCGGCTGGAGGCCGACCGGGCGGCGTTTCCCGTACTGCTGTCGAACGGCAATCCGGGCGGGGCCGGAGACCTCGGTGGCGGGCGGCATTTCGCGGTGTGGACCGATCCCTTTCCCAAACCCTGCTATCTGTTCGCGCTGGTGGCAGGGCGGCTGGCACCATTCCGCGACAGCTTCACCACAATGAACGGCCGAACCATTGACCTCGCCATCTGGGTTGCCGCCGCTGATCTGCCGAAATGCGCCCATGCCATGGCCGCGCTCAAAACATCGATGCGCTGGGATGAGGACCATTATGGCCGCGAATATGATCTGGAGGTATTCAACATCGTTGCGGTCAGCGATTTCAATTTCGGGGCGATGGAGAATAAAGGCCTCAACATCTTCAATTCCAAATATATCCTTGCGGACCCGGAGACCGCGACCGACGCGGACTTTGACCAGGTGGCCGCCGTCGTCGCGCATGAATATTTCCACAACTGGACCGGCAACCGCATCACGTGCCGCGACTGGTTCCAGCTGTCGTTGAAGGAAGGGCTGACGGTCTTTCGCGATCAGGAATTTTCCGCTGACACCGGCAGCCGGGCCGTGAAGCGGATCGAGGATGTCCGGGTGCTGCGCGCTGCCCAGTTCCCGGAGGATGCCGGGCCACTGGCCCACCCGGTGCGCCCGGATTCCTATATCGAGATCAGCAATTTCTACACCGCCACGGTCTACAACAAGGGTGCGGAGGTCATCCGGATGATGGCGGCGCTGCTGGGACCGGAGGCCTACCGCAAGGGCTGCGACCTGTATTTTGACCGACATGACGGCCAGGCGGTAACGGTTGAGGACTGGGTCCGTGCGCACGAAGATGCCTCGGGCCGCGACCTGACCCGGTTCCGGCGCTGGTATTCGCAGTCGGGGACGCCGCGCGTTGCGGTTGCGGTCAGCCATGACACGGCCGCCGGAACCGTCACCATCGGCCTCTCCCAATCCACCCCGGCGACGCCCGGGCAGCCAGTCAAGGCCCCGTTCCACCTGCCGCTGCGGTTGGCGCTGTTCAACCGGGACAGCGGGGCCCGGATCGGTGATGAATGCCTGATTGAGCTAACCGAGGCCCGCGCGACGGTGACCATCGACGGCGTCGCTGGCCTGCCGCTGGTGTCGCTCAACCGGGGTTTCACCGCACCGGTGGTGATCGAGGCAACACAGTCGCGCGCCGACCTCGCCCTGCTGTCTGCCCATGATGACGATCCGTTCGCCCGCTATGAGGCGATGCAACGGCTCGGCGTCGATGTGCTGACCGCAGCGGTCACCAGTGGCGGCAATCCGGCGGACCCTGACCTGCTGCGCGCCGTGGCGGCGACGCTCGACTCCGGGCTCGATCCGGCCTTCATTGCCGAAGCCGTGGTGCTGCCGAGCGAGGCGTTTCTTGGTGACCAGCTCGACCGGGTCGATCCCGATACCATCCACCGCGCCCGCCAGGCCGCGCGGCTGGCACTGCTCGATCACAGCCGGGAGCGCTGGTGGGAGATTTACCGCAGCCACAGCGACAATGGCTATGCCGCCACCGGTGTGGCGAAAGCCCGGCGCAAGCTGAAAAATGTTGCGCTGGGCTTCCTGTGCGTCGATGACGGGGCGGAAGCGATTGCCGCGGCACACGACCAGTTCGACCGCGCCGACAATATGACGGACCGGATGGCAGCGCTTGGTGCGCTGGGCAATTCGGCCCGGCCCGAGCGCGATGCCGCCGTTGCCGCGTTCCACGCCAGGTTCCGGGCGGACGCGCTGGTCATCGACAAATGGTTCATGGTGCAGGCGCTGTCGCTCCGTGCCGATACGCTGGCGCAGGTGACGGCGCTTGCCGACCATCCGGACTTTTCGCGCCGGAACCCGAACCGGCTGCGTGCCCTGCTGCTGTCCTTTGCCGCCAATCAGTTGCGGTTCAATGATCCAAGCGGCGCCGGCTACCGCTTCATCGCCGACGAGGCGATTGCCGCCGACAGTATCAACACCCAGTCCGCCGCCCGCCTCGCCCAGTCCCTGACCCGCTGGCGGCGCCTCGAACCCGCCCGCGCCGCGCTGATGAAAGGCGAACTGCAACGGGTGATGACCACCCCGGACCTGTCAAAAGACGTGTTCGAAGTCGCGAGCAAGGGACTGGCGTAGGGCGACAGGCCGAATGCTTTCCTTACTCAATTCGCTGCGACCCAATCGGCGACTTCCCCAGCAATGCCGTTCGCCGCGCGGTTAAGGGCGGCGGCGATTTCTCTCGGAGTTTGGGACGCGACCGGTTGACTGGCGGTGAAGCTGCGGGCGGCGAGCAATTGGCCGTTGGCGCTGGTCAGCACCGCGTCATAGCGGACCCGGACCATTGGTGTGCTGCGCACATCGAGGCCGAAGTCGAGCAGCTTTCCGCCAAGTTTGCGCGCCGGGGCGAGGTCGGTGTTGCGACCGTCGAAGGCGATGACGCCGGTTTTGGCCGCGACCGTGTCGATCAGCAGGCGCTGAAACAGCCGGGCCGGTTGTTCAATCCAGCTGCCGTCTTTCAGATATTGCACCTCAGTATCGCTGGTGGCGACCGGCAGCCGCAGTGTTTGCAGCGCCCCCGGAACGCCGGGGAGCGTGATGAGGAGGGTCGCGCCCGGCTTGGTTGGCGCAGGTGCCGACGACGCCTCCGCCCGCAGGGTCAGCAAGGCTGCCGGGGCCGCGGTATTGCCGCCAATCTGTACCAGCGGACCACAGGCGGCCAGCCCGAGCAAGGCAGCACCAAGGACAAGGTCAATTCGATTTCGGGTCATAGTCCGGGAGCTTTCGTCCACCGACAAGCGCCCCGGCGGGGTCCTCGTCGAGCTTGGCGCTGATCGCACCGAGGTTAGTTGTCACGTCCCGCAACTCGCGGATCAGCTGACCGATTTCGGGCAGTGTCTGCTGGTTCACGGTCTGCATCACCGGCTGCGCGTCCTTTGCCACACCTTCCAGCGCGGCCAGCGTGGCATTGGCGCGCTGGGTCGCGGCCCGCAGGTCGGCGATCAGCGGGCGTCCATCCTCGTCGATCAATTTGCTGCCACTGTCCGCCAGCGCTGCGAATTTGGTTGCGGCCACGCCCAGTTCCCGCACCGCCACCCGGGCTTCGGCGAGCGTGGCGGCGATTTCATCGGCGCGACCGGCAAAGGCCCGGGTCACCTGTTCGCTGTTCTTCAAAATGCCGGTGATGGAGGCCTGATTGCGATCGTTCAGCACCTCACTCAACCGCAAGGTCAGGGTGGACAGCCTGGCAATCAGTTCCGGGGCAGTCGACAGCAATTCGCCGAGCGCGCCCGGTTTGGTCGGGATGACCGGCACACCATAAGGCCCGGGGTCGGAGATGGGCGACGCGCCCTTGATCGCGCCGTCCAGCTGGATGAACGACACCCCGGTAAAACCAATGCCGCTGATCGTTGCGGTGGTGCCGACCAGGATCGGCACATTTTCGTCGACATGGATGCGGACGCGGACGAATTCGGGCGTATCGGGCAACAGACCTATTTCATCGACCGCCCCGACCGGCACCCCTGAAAATTGCACCTGGCTACCCTTGGCAAGGCCGGTCACTGACTGTTTGAACAGGATGTCGAACTCGTTGCGGCCTTTGGTGTCGAAATTGGCGAGCCACAGGATGAAACTGAACAGGCTGACGACGAGCGCGAGTACGACGCCGCCGACCAGGACATTGCTGCTTTTGGTTTCCATGCCTCAGACCTGCTCCCGCGCTGACGCGGCAGCAGCCCGGCCGCGTGGTCCCCTGAAATACGCCTGCACCCACGGATGATCAAATGCCAGCAGTTCCGCAATTGGCCCGACCGCCAGCACCCGGCTTTCGGCCAGCACCGCCACCCGGTCGCAGATGGCATGCAGTGTATCGAGATCATGGGTGATCAGGAACACCGTCAGCCCCAGCGTATCGCGCAGCTGGATCAGCAGATCATCAAATGCGGCGGCCCCGATCGGGTCAAGGCCGGCGGTCGGTTCGTCAAGGAACAGCAGCTGTGGATCAAGCGCCAGCGCCCGCGCGAGACCGGCGCGCTTCTTCATGCCACCCGACAATTCCGCCGGATATTTCGGCCCGGCCTCCACCGGCAAGCCGACCATGCCGATCTTGAACGCAGCAATTTCGTCCATCAGCGGCGCGTCGAGCCGGTAGAATTCCCGCAGCGGCACCTGGACATTTTCCGCCACAGTTAGGCCCGAAAACAGTGCCCCGGCCTGAAACAAAACCCCCCAATGCCGCCGCACATCCGCCGAATCCGCCTCGGTCAGGGTCATCATGTCATGGCCAAACACCGCAATTTCACCGGCTTCGGCCCGCTGGAGCCCGATAATGGAGCGCATCAGCACCGATTTTCCGGTCCCGGAGCCGCCGACCACGCCGATGATTTCCCCGCGCCGAACGTCAAGGTCCAACCCGTCGTGAACGACCTGATCCCCGAAGGCATTGCGCAGCCCCCGGACCCGCACAACGATGTCTTCCGCACCGCTCATATCCAGCCAATCGCCGAGAAAAACACCGCGAAAAACGCGTCGAGCACGATGACCATGAAGATGGACTGCACCACTGCCGCCGTCGTCCGTTCGCCGACCGATTCGGCGTTTCCGGTGACCTGCATGCCGTGATAGCAGCCGGTAACCGCGATCAACGCGCCAAACACCGGGGCCTTGACCAACGCCACCAATAAGTCCGTGAGCGGTACCACCTCCTGCGTGCGCTGGATGAAGGTCACAAAGGGGATGCCGAGCGACACCGAACAGAACAACGCCCCGCCAAGCATCCCCATCAGCGCGGCGTAAAAGCTGAGCACCGGCATCATCAGGGCCGTCGCAATCAGGCGCGGCAGAGTCAGCGCCTCAACCGGCGACAGGCCAATGGTTTTGAGCGCATCAATCTCCTCCGCGAGTTTCATTGAGCCGATCTGTGCGGCAAAGGCCGACCCCGAGCGACCGGCCACCATGATCGCGGTCATCAGCACACCAAGTTCTCGGAGCACCGATCGGCCGATCAGATTCACCGTGAACAATTCAGCGCCGAACTGCCGCAATTGCACGGCCCCCTGCTGGGCAATGACGATTCCGATCAGGAAGGACATCAGCCCGATGATCCCCAGCGAATTCACACCGACAACTTCGGCCTGCCGCATCACCGCGACCCAGCGCAGGCGGCGAGGGTTGGCGATGGTCCGGGCAAGGGCCACCATCGCCTCTCCGATGAAGCCGAGAAAATGGCCGAGCAGCGTCACGGTGCCGGTGACAAAAGCCCCGATTTCAGCGACCCGCCGCGCAAAGGGATGGCCCTGATCCGGGCGGATCCGTACCGGCTTGTCATGCTCGCCGACCCGGTTGATCAGTGCACGGGTCGCAGCCGACGTCCCCTCCAGATCGACCTGCAAACCCGCCGCTGCCCAGTCGCGCATCAACCGATAAATCAGCCATGCGCCAACCGTGTCGATCCGCTCGACCGCCGTCAGATCAATGACCAGATCGCGCCCATCCGGCGCCAGCGCAAATGTTGTGCGTGACAGGGCGTTGATGCGGGCGACGGTCAAGCGCCCGACAAAGCGCAGCACCCGCCGATTGTCGCGGCTGTCCTCGGTCAGGATGGCATCGGGAATCATGGGCGGTACAGCGTGGCGGCGACGGCTGCGTCCGGCAAGCGCGAAATGTCGGGTGCGTCGATCATATTTCCGCCACAGCAGGGCGGCAGGGCCAGAGCAGATGATCGAGCGCGCTTCTTTTCCCATTCCCACCACCGGCTGGACGGCACTGCTGCTGGCCGGGCAGCGCCCCGGCGGTGACCGGCTCGCCGACCATTTCGGTGAACAGTGGAAGGCGCTGGTCGCTGTGGGCGGGGAGGCAATGTTGTCCCGCGTCGCCAAGACCCTGCTCGCCAGCCCGGAGATTGCCCGGATCGTTGTGCTGGCGCAGGACCCGCAGGCGCTGACTGCCCGGGCCGACACCGCCTGGCTGGCATCGGAACCGCGGATCACCTGCCTCAGTTCATTGTCGTCAATTTCGCTCAGCGTATCGGCTGCCGCCGGATCGGTTGGGGCCCCCTGGCCAGTGCTGGTTACCACCGCCGACCATCCGCTGCTGACCCCGGCGATGGTCGCGGCCTTTGTTGCCGGGGTGGGACAGACCGATGTTGCCGTCGGCATGGTCGAACGGCGGACCTTGCTCGCTGCCTATCCCGACAATGTCCGGACCTGGCTGAAACTGCGCGGTGGCGCCTGGTCCGGGGCAAATTTGTTTGCCCTGACCTCGGAGCGCGCCCGCGCCGCGCTTGACCTGTGGGCGACGGTTGAGGCCGACCGGAAGAAGGTCGCCAGACTGTTCGCGGCCTTTGGTCCGATGCTGGCGCTGCGGGCGGCAACCCGGACCATTTCGATGCCGGACGCGCTCAGGCTTGCCGGGCGGCGGCTTGGCCTCACGGCGTCGCTGGTGCCGCTGGAATTTGCCGCAGCCGCCATTGACGTCGACAAACCCTCTGACCATGCGCTGGCCGAACTGATATTGCGGGCGCGACCATGACCGATTTCGCCATCTATGACATGGACCGGACGATCACCCGGACAGGGACCTACACCAACTGGCTGCTGTTCTGGGCGGTGCGCAAGGCCCCGTGGCGGTTGCCGCTGTTGCCGCTGGCCGGGATCAACGGCCTGTTGTTTGCGCTGAAGATCATCGACCGCAGGCAGGTGAAGCAGCTGAACCAGCTGGTGCTGATGGGTCGCCGGGTCCGGCGCGCCCGGCTTGCACCGATGGTAGAGGCCTATGCCGACCGGGTGATGGCGCGGAACAGCCTTGCCAAGGCCATTGCCCAGATCGCCGCCGACAAGGCCGAGGGGCGCCGCGTCGTTCTCGCCACCGCCTCCCACCGCTTTTATGTCGAGGGCATCGCCAAGCGGCTCGGCGTCACCGACATTGTCGCAACCGGGTCGGTCTGGGACCGCGACCGGCTCAGTTGGCGGCTGGACGGACGCAATTGCTATGGGGCGGACAAACGCAAGATGGTCGAAGCCTGGCTCGCCGCCGACGGGGCACCACGCGGGCATGTCCGTTTCTATTCCGACCACAAAACCGACGTGCCGATGTTCGACTGGGCCGATGAACCCGTCGCCGTCAACGCGCACCCTCCTCTGCGGCGCGTGGCCATCGCGCGGCACTGGCGAATTGAGGATTGGGGATAGCGGCAGATTTCACCACGACCCTGCCTTCCAGCATGCGGCTCAATCAGCCAACGAACAACCTGTTGGGGCTCCACATCTAGAATGTCAGCCGGACCGTTGCCCGGAAGTCCCGGCCTGTCAGGGGGGCTACGTCTTTCAGGAAGCTGGCGTGGCGGCGGGGGGTGGTGTTGAAGATGTTGTTGGCGGACAGGATGATCCGGGCGTCCGGCGTTGCGCTGAACGGACGGAAGGACAGGCTGGCGTTGACCTGCGTGTAAGCGGCCGTTGGAGTTTCGAATGCGGCAACGCGACTCTGGCGGGTGGCATGTTCGACTTCAACCTCGGCATCGATGCGGTCGCTGGAGGCCGACAGGGCACCGAGCAGGCGCAGGGGCGGGATGCGCGGTACCGGGCCAACACCGGGGATGCGGGCGTGAACATAGTCGGCCAGGGCCTCCGCTTTGATGCTGAAGTCCCCGATTTTGGCGAGCTCCGCCGTCATATGCGCTTCAAAGCCGTAATAGCGGGCCTTGTCCTGACGGAACTGGAACACCGGCAGATCGTCCTCAATCGCGCCGGTGCGCACTTCGTAAATATAGTTGCTGAACCGGTTGGCGTAGGCCGCTGCTTCGAAGGTGAACCCGTCCATCTTGCCGCGGAGCGTCGCTTCGATCCCGATTGAGGCCTCCTTGGCAAAGCTCGGGTCGCCCATTTCAAACGCCTGGGTGCCGCCGTGCGGGCCATCGGCGAGCAGTTCCTCAGCTGCAGGGGCTCGTTCGGTCCGCGACAGGTTGAGGCCGACCTTCCACCCGTCCGTCAGCGTCAATCCGGCGCCGAGCGATGCTGAGAAGCTGGTGAAGTTGCGGTCAAAGCCAACGTCATCCGATTGGATGTCGCTATGTTCAATCCGCGCCCCGGCTTCGAGCAGGATCGGCCCGGTTTCAACCTGTTGCAGCACGAACAGACCGGCCTGCACCGTGTCGTTGCGCGGCACGAAGCTTTCGTCGCCAATGGCGGCAAAATCGCGGACCAGGACCTGCGCCCCGAACGCCCCGCGCCAGCTGCCACGCGCCGTTTGCGCAAACTCCAGGCGGCCTTCACCGGACTTGTTGGCGAACAATGTACCGACGCTGTTGTCGGCGAGCAGTTCGGCATGTTCATAGTCGGCATAACCGGCGCGGACCTTGATAGTATCAATCAGGTCACCACCGAGTTCATACTCGGCTCGGGCATCGACGCGGGTTTGTTTCACATCGAGCCGGATCGCGCCTTCGCCGGGTTCAACCGGATCGAGCGAAAAGCGCTCCGGGACGCCGTAGAGGCTGTCATAATGGCTGACGACCAGCCCGAAATTGCCAGTCTCGGTGATCACTGAGCCACCGCCGCCGACAGTGTAGGTGCGCGCCGCACTGTTTGGCAGCCTGTCGCGCAAGTTTGCGATCCGGGTCAGTTCGGTCGCACGGTCGGCATCACCCAGCGCGAGCGCGGCGGTGGCCGACGTCCGCGCCGTCGCCCGTTCGCTGTCCGACAGGGCAAAGCCGCCAATCTCCAGATCATCGGACTTGTTGTAGCTGCCGTCGAGGTGGAGCACGAAGGTCGGGCCAACCGGTAGATCAACCGACGCGGCGATGCTGCGTTCGTTGGCTGCACTGCCAAAGCTCGCAATCGTATCGACGTGCAGCGGCTCAGCCGGGACGGCGCGCGGGATGCGGGCGTCGATCACATTGACCACGCCGCCAATGGCTGAGGACCCGAACAGCAGCGAGGCGGGACCGCGCAGGATTTCGATCCGGTTGGCGAACAGCGGATTGACGACCACGGCATGGTCGACCGAGGTGTTGGAGACGTCGAAACTGCCGATACCATCCGCCAGGATGCGAACCCGCTCCCCCTGGAATCCGCGCAGGATCGGACGGGAGGCATTGGGGCCGAAGGACGTGGCGCTGACGCCGGGTTGGCGGGCCAGCGTTTCGCCGATGGTGGCGCGGAGATCACGGGTCAGTTCAACACCGGTCAACACCCCGACGCTCGACAGGACGTCGTCCCGGCTGCGGGCATAGGGTGCGGTGACAATGATATCTTCAGGAACTGCGGTATGGACGGCGTCGCGGTCGGCCACCGTCTGCGCACCCGCAACACTGGCCGCCAATGAAATGGAACCGAGCAAAACCCAACGCATCACTTGTCACTCCCGAATATCGAGCCTGACGCCTTACCCGCAATGTTATATTGTATCAAGTCTGGCGGTTCGGATTTGTCCGGTTGATCAGCGCGGCAACCTCGCGGACCAGTTTGGCCGCAACGACGGCGGTCATGCCGTTAATGTCCCGGGCCGGATTATATTCGACGATGTCGGCGCCGATCACCGGGGCATCGATCCGGGCCAGCAGGTCGAGCAACTGGCGGACGCTGAGGCCACCGGGTTCATGGTGCGAAACCCCGGGCGCGCAGGACGGGTCCAAGCCGTCCAGATCGATTGACAGATAGACGGGGCCGCTGAGCCTAGGAACGGCGGCAACCGTGAAGTCGCGCATTGGCACGATTTCGACCCCGAACCGGTCGGCCTGTGCCCGTTGGTGGGCGTTCAGCGTGCGAATGCCGACCTGCACCAGCCGGGATGCCAATCCCGCCTCCATGATCCGCGCGAAGGGGGAGGCATGCGAGCGGCGGTTGCCGTCGAGTTCGTCATACAGGTCGGGATGGGCGTCGATATGGAGGATGGAGACCGGGCCATGTGCTGCGGCAACGGCGCGGAGCACCGGGTAGGTGACCGCATGGTCGCCGCCCAGGCACAGCGGAATTGCGCCAGCCGCCATGGCATCCCGGACCGCAGCCTCAATGCGGGCATCATCGGCGGCGGTCTCGTCAAGAGGCAGGTCGCCGACATCGTCCATCCGGATGTCGCGGCCAAGCTCCTGCCCGTCCTCCGCTGCGGCATTGCCGTGCGGGGAATGCAGCGCGGCACGGATCGAGGCGGGCGCATGTGCCGGACCGCGCAGGAAGGAAGAATTCATGTCGGTCGGCAGACCGATCAGGCGAATATTGGTCACTGCTCCCCCTGTCCGACCGGCATGTGCGCGTTGACAAAAGCCTCGATCATCAAATTGGCGAGGACCGGCCCCCGCACTGCAGCATATGATGCCCCACCACCGCGATGACAACGCAGGCGCGACGCGCCATGATGGCCGCATGGCAGATCGGCACGGGGGTGACCAATTGGTATATTGTCCCCGGAACTTCTACGACACGGGCAAGACGGGCCATGCCAATCCTCCTATCGCGAGTAGGTGAAGGCATCAATTAAGTGCACTGTCACCGTAATTTTTGACGGTAAAATCTGATGCGCAATAATCAACTATAGCCAAATCTCTTCTAAAATCAGAGTGTCATTTGAGAATCTTGAAGTTAGAATCACATCATCGTTTAACTTCTTTTCTCTAGAGAAATTGCATTCCGTGATATCTTGATTTCCGCACAGTATTTTTATTTCAGAATTTGTCATTTCTATATTATACGTCCAACGAAACATGCCCTGACCATAATGTGAAAATCCCTCTTGGTCGACTAAACTTTCTCTGTTCACAATTTGACGGCCAAACAAATGTGTCTGAATATCCGCTGGCCAAATGTTTTTGTTGTAATAGCAATGATAGATATAAGTAAGGACGCTCACCGAAATTATCAATGCAGAAGTGACGTAGAGAAGTTGGTTACGTGTCATTCTCATTCAATTTCACCGCTAACTGGGATTTCAATGTCCTCGGCGCAATAAAAAGCATCCAATCGAACAATTCCTACTCATATATTTGCTGTTATGCCACTAGGATAACCCCCTCGGTCTCTAAAGTCAAAATTGAACGTGTCTCTGAGTTCTAGGAATTACGGTGACGAATTACGGTGACACAATTACGATGACAGTGCACTTAACCCTCCAGCTACATCCGTCGAACTATGGTGACAGTGCGAAATTGTCACCGTAGTTCGATGACGAGGAAGTCGGCGAACTGATTGCCTTGACCGCCTGTGGCTATGTGATGGCCCACCGGCGTCCCCGGATCGGGGTCCGGGGCAGGCTCTGGCCAGCGTGACGTTCCTGCGACCACTGGCGCTCACCAGACGGTTGTCGCTGTCATAACCATAGGTCCAGTCGCCATCGCCCTTCAGGTTGCCGCGCGGATCATAGCTGATCTGCGAACTCCCCGACAGGCCGTAACGGTTGAGACCGTCATCGCCGCGCCCGCACATCCAGCATGTGCTTGCCGAGAAATTCCTCGATCGCCTGAGTGGCGCGGGCTGGCTGTTCCATCGTTGCCCAGTGGTTGATACCGGGCAGGCGGACAATCGCTGGCTGGTCGGCAGTTTCGGGGAACCGGTCAACGGCGGCCGTAACAAAGGTGCGGTCTGCCTCCCCCCAGATCAACAGGGCGGGCGCCTTGATCCGGGCATTGTCAGCGGGCCAGCGCCAGCTTGCGTCCAGGTTGGCAAACATCGTCAGATTGGCCCGGTACCAGTTCATCCCGCCGTTCACCGCCAGCGGATCGGCCAGCGCCTGCCGGAACAGTTCGCCTTCCGGCCCGGTCAGATCGCCGGCAGCGATCAGATTGCCATAGGCCCCCTGCCAAAACCGTTCGGTGAAGCCGGCTTTCTGCAAATCGGCGAGCGTCAGTTTTTGAAACCGCTCCATATAGGCGGATCGGCGCTGCTGTTCGGGGTCATGGCTGACGATATCAAGGAACAGATTATAGGGCGGCGCGCTGAGGCCGATGACAGCGGTTAGCCGGTCCGGATAGGCTTGCGCATAGGCAAAGGCGAGGGCCGCCCCCCAATCGTGGCCGACCAGCGCAAAGCGTTTGCGGCCATTCAGCTGTCTTGCCAGACCATCAAGCTGGGCGGCCAATCGGTCAACCCGGTAGGGGGCGGGGTCAACCGGCTTGGCCGAGAGGCCGGCCCCCAGGCCATCAACAGCCACCACCCGGTAGCGCGATTTCAGCACCTCCATCTGGTCAAAGAAGCTGAACCAATGGGATGGGAAGCCGTGCTGCAGGATGACCAGCGGCCCGCGCCCCGCTTCGACATAGTGTAACCGGGTGTCACCGGTGCCGAACCACCCCTCGCGGTATTTGATGCCGCCAGCGGCATGCTGGTTGGCGTAGGTCACCGCCGGGTCTGCCGATGGCGCAGTAGCAGCCGCAGGAGCCGCAGATTGGGCCGCGACGGTCAACAGGCCGCAAGCGGCGATTGCCATGATCAATCTGGTGAAACCGCCACGCATGGGCCGACCATCCTCTATCGACGGCCAACAGGAAAGGGGCTGCCGCCTATTGCACCAGTCGTCAATAAAAGTTATCCAATCGGGAAGACGCAGTCAATCCGGGGAGACGGGCGCTGTTCCGACATCTGCTCTATGTCATCGGCCTTGCATCGGTCTCAAGCGGGCCTGTGGCGGCATTGACCGGCCCAACGCCACCGCCCGTCACCGCCCGGGCCGAGCAGCTCTACAAACGGAATTGTGCCGCCTGTCACGACAAGGGGGCCGGTGGAGCCCCGACCCGGAAGGCGATCAGCGCCCAGTCCAGCACGGCCATCCGGACAGCTCTTGAGACTGGGGTTATGGCAGGGCAAGGGGCCGCCCTTTCCCGCGCCGACCGGCTGTTGCTGGCCGATCTTTTGGGCAAACCGGTAATGCGCACCGTCAAGACCGGACGCCCCAGCCTCCGCTGCCAAGGGCGGCTGGCCCTGTCCGGGCCACCGCTGTGGAACCGCTGGGGCAATGGTCTGGAAAATCACCGGTACCAGCCTGCTGCGCGCGGTGGGATCACCCCGGCAACGGTCGGCAAACTTGAGTTGAAATGGGCGTTCGGATTTGCCGATGCCGCCCGGGCCCGGTCCCAGCCTGCGGTGACAGCGGAAGCCATTTTCACCGGCAGCCAAAGCGGGCGCGTCTATGCACTCGACACCGCCAGCGGCTGCATCTGGTGGACCTTCGATGCCGCCGCGGAGGTTCGGTCCGCACCGACCCTCGGCACCGACGCGAAGGGCCGGATCAACGCACTGTATTTTGGTGACTTCAATGCCAATGTTTATGCAGTCAACCCGCGCACCGGCGCGCTGCTCTGGAAGACATCGGTTCAGGACCATCCACAGGGGACCCAGACCGGGTCCCTGACCCTGCATGATGGGCGGCTGTTCGTACCGATGTCATCGACGGAGATCGTCAATGCCTATGACAATGGCTATGCCTGCTGCAAATTCCGGGGCGGCATCACCGCGCTGGATGCCAGGACCGGCAAACCCCTGTGGCGAATGCACACCACCGAACCACCGGTCGAGACGGGCCGCAATGCTGTTGGCACGCCGTCCTTTGGCCCGTCCGGCGCGCCGGTCTGGTCGACACCGACCGTCGATGTAAAGCGCGGCCTGCTCTATTTCGGAACGGGTGAAAATTACTCGTCGCCCGCCAACGGCATGAGCGACGCGATCATCGCGCTCGAATTGTCGACCGGGGCTGTCCGATGGGTGCGCCAGACAATAGCCGGAGATGCCTGGAACGCTGCGTGCCTGAAGGCTGGCTCGCTTGCCAATTGTCCAAAGGAAGACGGCCCGGATTTTGACTTCGGTGCGCCGCCGATCCTGGCCAAGCTGGCGAATGGCAAGGACATCCTGCTGGCTGGTCAGAAGTCGGGGATGATCTTCGGGCTTGATCCCGATGCCGACGGCAAGATCCTCTGGGAGGCGAGGGCCGGAATGGGCGGATTTAACGGCGGGGTCCATTGGGGCATGGCGACGGCGGGGCCAACGCTGTTCGTCGGCATCGCCGATACGCCGGGTAACAAGGGCGCGGTCGGCCCCCGGCGCAATGGCCTGCATGCCTATCGGTCGGAAACCGGGGAGGCGCTGTGGAGCGTGCTGGAGAAACCGACCTGTGCCACCGGCGGTTTCCAGTGCGACACAGCCTTGTCAGCCCCGGTTACCCTGACCGATGGAATCGTGTTCGCCGGGGCGCACAACGGGCTGCTGCGCGCCTATTCCTCCCGCGATGGCCGGTTGCTGTGGTCAACCGACACGCGGCGCAAGTTTGCGACCGTCAACGGGGTGGCCGCGATTGGCGGTTCGATTGATTCGGCCGGCCCGGTGGTTGCCGGCGGGCGGCTGATCGTCAATTCCGGCTACGACAAATTTGGCGAAATTCCGGGCAATGTGCTGCTTGTCTTCGGCCCCAAGGCTGCGAAAGGTTCAAAATGACCAAAACCGGATTGCTGGCGACAATTGGTATGGCGACCGCAATGCTCATCCCGCAGTCCGCACAGGCACAGGGCGGCGGTATTGCCAAGCCTATGGACGGTCGCCCCCACCTTGGGATGAGACACGCCGCCATGACGGTGTCCGACATTGACGCGACGGTCGCCTTTTATGCCAAGGCCGTGCCCTACAAGGTGGTGAAGCGGTACCGGGTCAAAGGCAGCGCCTTCCCCCGGTCGTTGCTCGCCCGCCCTCATGCCGAGGTTGACGTGGCGCTGGTGGCGATGCCGACTGGATTTATCCAGCTGATGGACTTTGAGCCCGGCAAGGCCAGCCCGCCAAATCCGCGACCGGTGATTGGTCCGGGCTACACCCACATCTGCTTCCAGTCGGCGTCCGCTGACGCGGCGATCAAGCGGTTTGTCACAGCGGGCCTGTCGGTCATTTCGCGATTCGGGAAACCCGATGGTGTCGACCTTGGTGGCTATGGTGTCCGCTATGCCTATGGCCGCGACCCGGACGGCATCATGATCGAAAATGAATCGCTGGACGCACCCAAGCGCAGCGAAGCCGCCTGGATCACCCATATTGCCAATGTCGTGCACGACCGGGACGTTATGGTTGCATTTTATGAAAAATTGCTGGCCCGTAAGGTGGACCGGTTGGCGCAGGTTGAAAACCGGCCGACTTTTGATGATGTCGCAAATATCGACAATCTTGCCATCAAGGGGGCGTGGTTCAACATCGGCAATATGGAGCTGGAGGTGTGGGAATATACCCGCCCCAAGACCCCGGCCCCGGTGGGCGACCGCAAGCTCGATGAAATCGGTTACAACAGTTTCGGGCTCGAAGTTGCCGACCTGACGGCTGAGCAGACACGGCTGAAACAGCAGGGCATCAGATTGGCGGGCCGCGCCGTCCAGGTAGGCGGCTGGAACATCCAATATGCCTTTGACCCGGAAGGCAACCTATTCTCGGTCCAGCAAAATCTGTCCGGTGGGCAGACTGAGTCTGTTCGGGGATTGGTGCCGACCGCCAGACCGTGACCATGCCATCGTCTGTCTAGGCACGCGCAGAGTCAGAGAGCCGTGAATGTCGCCGCTCTGTGCAAGGGGACAGTTTATGCTAACATCTTCCGATGGCAGACACAGTTGCTCCGCAACGCACCCGGCTTAGTCCGGAGAAGCGACGGTCCCTCATCCTTGATCACACCGCAGAAATTGTCGCGCGGGACGGTGTGGCGGCGCTGTCGATGGAGCGGATTGGCCGGGTTGCCGGGATCAGCAAATCGCTGGTCTATAACTATTTCCCGAACCTCACCGAGCTGCTCCGGGAATTGCTGAAACGGGAGTTGCGGCGTCTCCGGCGACGGCAGGCCAATGCGGCAGCGCAGGCCACCACCTTCGAAGGCCTGGTCCGGGAGGTCACCCACCAATATATCAGCTACATTGCCGAGCGCGGCTTGATCATCGAACGCCTGCAGGCCGAACCCAGCGTTTCCGATATCCATGATCCGACCGAATATGGCCGGGACGCGGCAGTGGACTATCTCGCCAATATCGTTGTGGCCCATTTCGGGCTTCCGCTCGACATTGCACGGGCGGCGACCGACATTTCCTTCGGTCTGCCGGCCTCCGCAGGGGCCTATCTGCAACGGCATGACATTGATCAACAGGTGATCGAGGACCTGACCGTCACCATGATCATGGGAACCATCACCAGCCTGAAGAGCGAATATCTATCGCACCGCCAGCCGCTTCGCCGTGACCTCCCGCCAATCGTTTCGGAAGCAGGCACTGGAGCGCCAGGTGATTGCGGTTTGGGCATCGCACCGCATCCTCACGCCAACCGCCACGGCGGGAAGCGGCGGTAGGTCCCGGCCCAGTAGAGGCAGATGCGGTTGCCGAAGGGGTCGCGGAGGCGGGCTTCGCGCCACCCCCAGCTCTCGTCGCGCGGCATTTGGTCGAACGTTAGCCCTTGAGACGTCAGCATCTTGCACCAGGCGTCGAGCTCGGGATGTTCGAA
>CALRKY020000034.1:0-29165 GCA_943368345.1 Synechococcus sp. UW140
GTCATCCTGACGAAAGTCAGGATCTTATTGAAGCGCCGCGCCTGAGATGCGGGAGATCCTGACTTTCGTCAGGATGACGCGGTTGTTTCGAGAATCCTCCCCCTCAAGAGGAGCGTGGGTGGGGGCACGGCTCTCACCCTCACCCGCTCAGCTGACGCTGAGTCGACCTCTCCCCTCAAGGGAGAGGAGGCAGGGGCACCATCGACCCCTCAAGGGAGACGGGGAGGGAGCAACGGCAGTGGCAGCTTCATCGGAACACCGGCGGTTTTCGCTACGGCTTCCGCCCAGATCGCGGCCTTTTCGATTTCATCGGAATGCGCCGCCGCCGCGTCTCGATATTCCGCTGCCCGGTCGTCGCGACCGAAAGCTGCGCCGTGCTTTGAATGTTCGGTAAAGGCTGGCCCCTTCACAATCTCCGCAATCGCCATATCATCCAGTGACAGCCCATAAAGTCGGGCAAGCGCGCCGAGACACTCCGCCGGGCGGGACAGCAGGGTCTCGCTGTCGAGCGTGCGGGTCCGGTCTGGATATTGCGCCGCGACCCGGGCGAACAGGGCATGCTGTGCCAGCCAGCCAACCGCTGCGACCTGCAGGTCGGTCTGGCCGAGAAAATCCTCAGCCTCGAAACCAAGGTCGATCAAACCGTCACGGAGCAGCTTCATCAGCAAATCGCGCACCCACAACCGCCCGGTCATCTCCTTCTTGGCAATCGAGCTGAGATAGGTTCGGAGCGGTGCTTCAAGGAACAGCGCGCTGCTGGTCGGGCGCATCGCCAGCGTCACCGCAATCAGCGGGTTGATGATGTTGGAGGGTTTGACGATCACCGCCTCCCCCGGTGCGAAGGGGCGCGCCAGCAGGGTCAGGGCAGCGTCGAGCACCCGCGCGATATCGGCTGGCTTTGCCCCGCGGTGACGCCAGCCGGACAGGTCGTTGAAAACCACTGGCTCCTTCATGCCCATCGCCACGCCCGGCCGATCAAAGGCCCGGGCCAGCAGGGTTGAGCAGCAGAAGGCCGAATGGAAGATGAAATGCACCGGCGCGGGTGGCGACGCGGCGGCGATGGCGTCCGCCCGCTTGACCACGACCGTCGGTCCGTCGGCTGGCAGATAGTCGTCGGTCAGGAACGTGACGGACCGGTGCAATTCGCGCGGGACGTGCCGGAACTGAAAGGCATCATAGACCGGGTCATAGCGGTGGGCGTGCCAAACGGGATCGCGGACGACGGAATTTGCATCAGCCATGACCGACTATTGCCCCGACAGTTGCGACCCGGCAAGCGCCGTGACATATTGCCCGCCTGTCGAATGAGGAGAGGATCATGCGGTCGAAGTACTTGTGCCTTGCGGTGTCAACGGCGGTGGCGCTCGCCATCGGGGCACCAGTCGCCGCCAGCAGCAACGCAGCGGCGGACACTACGCTGGCACCGCCGGAAGAAAAGAAGGTTTGCCGGGCGCCCGTCGAAACCGGCTCACTTATCAAGAAGCGCAAGACCTGCCTGACCCGCGCGCAGTGGAAAGCTGTTGATGATCAGCATGAGCGGGAAGCGCGAAAAATGGTCGAGGACAATACCGGCAAGCCGCAAAGCAACTGACCTAGCCGACCACCAACTCCAATTTCCCGTCCCCCGCATCCACCCGGATGGTTGAACCGTCCGGGACCTGGCCTTGCAGGATCAGGTCGGCGAGGGGGTCTTGCAGATGTTTTTGCACTGCGCGCTTCAGGGGGCGGGCGCCGTAGACCGGGTCATAGCCAACTGCGGCCAGCCAGTCCCGGGCATTGGCGGTCAGTTCCAGTCCGATCTTGCGGTCCTTCAACAGCGCCGCCACTCGCTCGACCTGGATGTTCACGATCGCACCCATATGTTCGAGCGCCAGCCGGTGGAACAGGATGATCTCGTCGAGCCGGTTGAGGAATTCCGGGCGGAAATGGCCGCGCACAACCTCCATCACCTGCGGCTCCACCACCTCCACATCCTGATCATCGCGCAGGCCGGCAATGAACTGCGAGCCGAGATTTGAGGTCAGGATGATGATCGTGTTGGTGAAATCCACCGTGCGGCCCTGCCCGTCGGTCAGGCGACCGTCATCGAGCACCTGCAGCAGGATGTTGAACACATCACTGTGCGCCTTTTCGACCTCGTCAAACAGCACTACCTGATAAGGCCGCCGCCGCACTGCCTCGGTCAGCACGCCGCCTTCCTCATAACCGACATAGCCTGGCGGCGCACCGATTAGCCGGGCAACTGAATGCTTTTCCATGAATTCCGACATGTCGATCCGGACCATCGCGGCGGCATCGTCGAACATGAACTGGGCCAGAGCCTTGGTCAGCTCGGTCTTGCCGACGCCGGTTGGCCCGAGGAACAGGAAGGAGCCCAAGGGGCGGTTCGGGTCCTGCAATCCGGCCCGGGCGCGGCGGACGGCGGCGGAGACGGCCTTGACCGCGTCGCTCTGGCCGATGACGCGTTTGCCGAGCTGCGCTTCCATCGCCAGCAGTTTCTCGCGCTCGCCCTCCAGCATCCGGTCAACCGGGATCCCGGTCCAGCGCGACACCACCCCGGCGATGTCGTCAGACGTGACCTCCTCCCGCAGCATCGCGGTGGCGGATGCGGCCTCCGCCTCGGCCAGTTCGCGCTCGAGTGCTGGAATAACGCTGTAGCTCAGCTCCCCGGCCCGGGCGAAATCACCGCCGCGCTGCGCCTGGTCAACTTCGATCCGCGCTGCATCGAGCCGCTCCTTGAGCTTCGTCGCGCCGTGCAGCTTCTCCTTCTCGCCTTGCCAGCGGGTGGTGAGGGCTGCCGACTCCTCTTCAAGATCGGCGAGATCGCCCTCGAGCGTCAACAGCCGGTCCTTCGAGGCTGCATCACTTTCGCGCTTCAAGGCCTCGCGCTCGATCTTCAGCTGCATGATACGGCGGTCGAGATTCTCGATTTCCTCGGGCTTCGATTCGACCTCCATCCGCAGCCGCGACGCTGCTTCGTCCATCAGGTCGATGGCTTTGTCTGGCAGGAATCGATCGGCGATGTAGCGGTTACTCAGCGTGGCGGCGGCAACGAGTGCGCCGTCGGTGATGCGGATACCGTGATGGAGTTCATATTTCTCCTTCAGGCCGCGCAGGATGGAGATCGTGTCTTCGACCGTGGGTTCGCCGACGAACACCGGCTGGAACCGGCGCGCGAGGGCGGCGTCCTTCTCCACATGCTTCCGGTACTCATCGAGCGTTGTCGCGCCGATACAGTGGAGTTCACCTCGCGCCAGCGCTGGTTTCAGCAGATTGGACGCATCCATCGCGCCTTCGGATTTGCCGGCACCGATCAGGGTGTGCATCTCGTCAATGAACAGCAATATGTCGCCAGCCCCTGCGGTGACTTCATCGAGCACGCCCTTTAGCCGCTCCTCGAACTCGCCACGATATTTGGCTCCGGCAATCAGGCTGCCCATGTCGAGCGCCATGAGTTTCTTGCCCTTCAGGCCGTCGGGCACATCACCGTTGACGATGCGCAGCGCCAGGCCTTCGGCAATCGCGGTTTTGCCGACACCGGGCTCTCCGATCAGCACGGGGTTGTTCTTGGTGCGACGCGCCAGCACCTGTATCGTGCGGCGGATTTCCTCGTCCCGGCCGATGACCGGATCGAGCTTGCCGTCGCGCGCCGCCTGGGTCAGGTCACGGGCAAATTTCTTGAGCGCGTCATAGCGGTCCTCGGCCCCTGCGGTATCGGCGCTGCGGCCCTTGCGGATCCCTTCGATGGCGGTGTTCAGGCCTTGCGGTGTAGCGCCAGCTTTCGCCAGCGCATCGCCTGCCGTGGTGCCCTTTGCCAGCGCCAGCGCCACCAGCAGTCGTTCCACGGTGACAAAGCTGTCCCCGGCCTTGGTGGCCAATTGCTCGGCCTGATCCAGCACTCGGGTCGTGTCATTGTCCCACTGCAACTGCTGCGCACCCGACCCGCTAACCTTGGCGATTTTGGACAGGGCGACGTCGGCCAATTGATCCACCGTCCGGGGGTCACCACCCGCCGCGCGGATCAGGCCTGCCGCCATGCCCTGATCATCCTCGATCAGGGCTTTCAGCAAATGCTCCGGTGCCACGCGCTGGTGGCTGTTGCGGATCGCGACGGTTTGGGCGGCCTGCAGGAAGCCTTTGGCGCGCTCGGTGAATTTCTCGATGTTCACAGCTACCTCTTGATCTGGTCAGACCGATATGGTGTTGCGGAACTGCAACACAAGGGGTGTGCCAGAGACATGGGAAGCCGGTGGCTCAGTGTCCAGTGGCGGGCTTGGTACCGCGTGCGAAAATCACGCCGCCAAAAACGCCTGCCATGCAAATCAGCAACAGTCCAACCGGTGTGCGGGTGCTGGCAATCGGGGTGATGTCATAGGATAATTGCATCAGCCACAAGGTCGTTGCCATCGCGGCCCCACCGGCGATCCCGAATGCTGCGGGGCGGGGCAGGGGGATGAACCGGCGCGCGGCCCCGGCGACCAGCAGACCGAGCAGCAAGGCGATTGCGATGACACTACCAAAGGCGGGCGCAAGGCCGATCAGGTCGGTCAACGACGTTGACAGCCGCACCCCGAACGGAATCTCAGCGCCGAGATCGGAAAGGCCGGACAGGATGATCTGGGTATGGGTGAGGCTTGCCGCGCACAATGTGGCGAGGACGGCGGCGATGAATATCAGGATACGGCGAATCATGACGGGCTCCCCCAATCTGCGGCCTTGCCGGTCACGCAGTTCCGTTTGATACTGCCGCGATTCTTTGTCGGAGGCGAGAGATGAAGCGCTGGATTTTGGCTTTGGTGGCACCGGTGATGATTGCCGCCGTTCCGGCACCTGTGACCGTTGCAACCGTCGCCAGCGGTCTTGACCATCCTTGGGGCTTGGCGTTCCTGCCGGATGACCGGGTGCTGGTCACCGAACGCAATGGACAATTGCGGGTGATTGCCGGTGGCAAGCTGCAGACGCAGCCCGTCGCAGGTGTCCCGGCGGTCTATTTCCGGAATCAGGGCGGATTATTTGACGTGCTGCCGCATCCGAACTTTGCTGCGAACCGGCTGATCTATCTGTCCTATGCCGGTGGGCCGTCCGAGGCCAATGCCACCCACATCGCCCGCGCGCGCCTCGATGGGGACCGGCTCAGCGATGTGAGGGTGATTTTCCGGACCCACACGCTGAAATCCACACCCAATCATTATGGCGGGCGGATGGCGTGGCTGGATGATGGAACCCTGACGATGACGGTGGGCGACGGATTCGATTACCGCGAGCAGGCGCAGAAGCTGGACAGCGGCCTTGGGAAGATCATCCGGATTCGTGACGACGGGTCAATCCCGGGGGACAATCCCTTTGTCGGCAAAGCGGGGGCCCGCCCGGAAATCTGGAGCTATGGCCACCGCAATCAGCAGGGGCTGGCCTTTGATCCCGTAACCCGGCGGCTCTATGAGCATGAACATGGCCCGCGCGGCGGCGATGAGGTCAATATCATCGAAAAGGGCGGCAATTACGGCTGGCCGGTCGCGACTCTCGGCCGGGATTATTCCGGCGCATCGATCAGCCCGTTCAAGACCTACAAGGGCATGATCGACGGTGTGGTCGTGTGGGTGCCGTCAATCGCGCCGTCCGGCCTTGCGGTCTACCGCGGCGCGATGTTCCCGGGATGGAACGGGGATTTGCTGGTCGGAGCGCTGGTCGACAAGAATGTGCGCCGCATCGATATTGAGGACGGGAAGGTCGTCGGTGAGCAGCCGGTATTCCCGCAAATCAAGGCCCGCATCCGCGATATCCGGGTCGCCCCGGACGGTGCGATCTGGGTGACGACTGACGACGAGAACGGAAAAGTTTACCGCATTTCCCGCTGACTTTATTCGGTCACTGCGTCCCAGGCCTCTTTCAACCGGGCAAAAAAGCCGGTTGATTTGGGGCAGCTGCCGGCTTCGGCTTCGAGCGCCTGGAATTCCTCCAGCAGTTCGCGCTGCCGGGCGCTGAGCTTGGTTGGTGTCTCGACATCGACCTGGATGACAAGATCGCCGGTCCCGCCGCCGTTGAGCGCCGGGAAGCCGCGCCCCCGGACCCGGAATTGCTTGCCCGACTGGGTGCCCGCTGGGATGCGGACCGGGCAGGTCTGGCGGTCCAGGCACAGCACGTCGATTTCGCCGCCGAGCGCCACGGTGGTCAGCGACACCGGGACAGCGGCGAACAAGGTGGTGCCGTCGCGCTTGAAAATCGGGTGCGGCTTCAGATTGACGAAAAGATAGAGATCGCCGGTCGGCCCGCCGCGCATACCGGCCTCGCCCTCGCCCGATACGCGAATGCGGGTGCCATCATCCACACCGGCGGGGACCTTGACGTTCAGGGTCTTGCGCTGTTCGACCCGGCCCTGGCCGTTGCAGGGATTGCAGGGGTCGGGGATGATCTGTCCTGCACCCCGGCAGGTCGGGCAGGCCCGTTCGACGACAAACAGCCCCTGCGACATGCGCACCTGCCCCCGGCCATTGCAGCCGTGACAGGTCTTCGCCGACGTTCCGGGCTTTGCGCCCTTGCCGGAGCAATGCGAACAGCTGACCGATACATCGAGCACCAACTCGGTATCCTTGCCGGTGAACGCCTCCTCATAGGTCATTTCCAGGTCGTAGCGGAGGTCGTTGCCGCGCTGGCCGCCATTTTGCCGCTGCTGGCCGCCGCGCTGGCGTCCCATGAAGTCGCCGAAGATATTCTCGAAAATGTCGGAGAAGCCGCCGAGGTCATCGGGCGAGAATCCACCGCCGCCACCGCCGCCGTTCTGGAAGGCCGCTTTGCCGAACCGGTCATAGGCCGCCCGTTTTTGCGGGTCTTTCAGACAGTCATAGGCTTCGGAAATGGCCTTGAACCGGTCTTCGGATTGTTTATCGCCGGGGTTTTTGTCGGGGTGATATTGTACGGCAAGGCGGCGATAGGCGCTTTTCAGCACCTTGTCGTCGGCGCTGCGGTCAACCTCCAGCAGCTCGTAATAGTCCATATCGATCATCTGGTCGGCCCCCCGGCGCGCCTGAACGCATACCACAGCAATGGGCGGAGCGATTGTCCACCGGGGTCAACCGCTCCGCCCATGCCAGCTCATTTCTTCTCGTCGTCGACTTCCGAGAATTCGGCATCGACGACATTGTCGTCGCTCGCTGCAGCGTCGGGTTGCGGGGCTGCGGCTGCGGCCTGTTCGGCGGCATAGATCGCCTCTCCAAGCTTCATCGCTGCCTGGGCCAGCGTCTGGCTCTTGGCATTGATGGCCTCGACATCACCGGAATCGAGCACCGATTTCAGATCGGCCAGTGCCGTTTCGATTTCGGTCTTCACCTCCGCCGATACCTTGTCGCCGTGCTCGGCAAGCTGGCGATCGGTCGAGTGGATGAGGCTGTCGGCCTGGTTGCGGGCTTCGGCGGCGGCGCGGCGCTTCTTGTCCTCCTCGGCAAAGCTTTCGGCATCCTTCACCATCTTTTCGATGTCGGCGTCGGACAGTCCGCCGGAGGCCTGGATGCGGATCTGCTGTTCCTTGCCGGTGCCCTTGTCCTTGGCACTGACATTGACGAGGCCGTTGGCATCGATGTCGAAGGTGACTTCGATCTGCGGCACGCCGCGCGGCGCCGAGGGGATGCCGACCAGATCGAAATTGCCGAGCAGCTTGTTGTCAGCCGCCATTTCGCGCTCGCCCTGCAGCACCCGGATCGTCACCGCCGACTGGTTGTCGTCAGCTGTCGAATAGGTCTGCGACTTCTTGGTCGGGATCGTTGTGTTGCGGTCGATCATCCGGGTGAAAACACCGCCCAGCGTTTCGATACCGAGCGACAGCGGCGTCACGTCGAGCAGCAGCACGTCCTTGACGTCACCCTGGAGAACACCGGCCTGAATGGCCGCGCCCATGGCAACCACTTCGTCGGGATTGACCGAGGTATTGGGCTCCTTGCCGAACAATTCCTTCACGAACTGGCGGACGCGGGGCATCCGGCTCATGCCGCCGACAAGGATGATCTCGTCAATGGCATCGGCCTTCACACCGGCTTCGTTCATCGCATCGATGCAGGGCTTGCGGGTCTTTTCGATGAGGTCGATGACCAATTTTTCCAGGTCGGCGCGGGTGATCGCCTTGACCAGATGCTTTGGCCCGGTGGCGTCGGCGGTGATGAACGGCAGGTTCACCTCGGTTGAGGCCGATGACGACAGTTCAATCTTGGCCTTTTCGGCGGCCTCCTTCAGCCGTTGCAGCGCCAGCCGGTCGTTGCGGAGGTCAATGCCTTCCGACTTTCTGAAATCGGCTGCCAGGAATTCAACGACCTTGGCGTCGAAATCCTCACCGCCAAGGAAGGTGTCACCCGAGGTTGACTTCACCTCGAACACGCCGTCGCCAAGCTCGAGGATCGATACGTCGAACGTGCCGCCACCAAGGTCATAGACCGCAATCGTCGCGCCGGCCTTTTTCTCAAGTCCGTAAGCCAGCGCGGCTGCCGTTGGTTCATTGATGATGCGCAGCACCTCGAGCCCGGCAATCCGGCCGGCATCCTTGGTGGCCTGCCGCTGGGCGTCATTGAAATAGGCCGGGACCGTGATGACGGCCTGGGTGACGGTTTCACCAAGATAGGATTCCGCCGTCTCCTTCATTTTCTGCAGGATGAAGGCGGAGACTTCGGACGGGCTATAATCCTTGCCGCCAGCCTGGACCCAGGCATCGCCATTGCCACCCTTGCTGATCTTGTAGGGGACGAGGCCCATGTCCTTCTGGGTCATCGGATCATCGAAGCGACGCCCGATCAGGCGCTTGACCGCGAACACGGTGTTTTCCGGGTTGGTTACGGCCTGACGCTTGGCAGGTTGCCCAACGAGACGCTCCCCATCCTTGGTGAACGCGACCTGGCTCGGCGTTGTGCGCGCGCCTTCCGCATTCTCGATGACTTTGGGGGTCGACCCCTCCATGACAGCGACGCAGCTGTTGGTGGTGCCGAGGTCAATGCCGATAACTTTGGCCATAGGTCTGCTCTCCGAACTTTTCATAACTGGATCAACACGTGGATGCCCGCCGCCGCCTTGTGAAAGACAGGGGGAACGCTGGGCTACTTGGGCGATGTAGGAAGGCGGTGCGGGTGTCGCAAGTCCGGACCCTGATATCGTGGCAAGGATTCCGCAGGCAATTGCCTTGGAAGCGACAGGTCGCCGCAGGGTGGTCGACCGGACGACCATGGTGGGTTATCCACAGGATGTAACTTTGGAATGACTATGGACACTGGCGTTACTGCCCGGCGCTTTGGTGCTGCGGCGATCATCATAGCCCTGCTGATGCTCGGGCTGGCCCTCGTGACCGGCCGGATGTCGCACGCCAAGGGCGTTGAGCGCGTGTCGGTTGTGACGGCCGTTGTCCGCCTTCCGGCTGTGCCCGGGCGTCCCGCTGCGGGCTATATGACCGTCACCGGCGGTGCTGAGGCGGATCAGCTAACCAGTGTGACAATGTCCGCCCCCACCCGGATCGAATTGCACGAAAGCCGGATGATGCAGGGAACCATGTCGATGGCCAGATTGGCCGCTGTCGACATCCCGGCCAAGACCGCAGTGGCCTTTGCTCCGGCTGGCAGGCATCTGATGATTTTCAACTTGCCCGCCTCCGTGAAGGCCGGAACGTCGGTGTCACTCACCCTGAATTTCGCCAAGGCCGGTCCGGTGGCCGTTCAGGCCTCGGTTCAAGCCACAGGCGACGCGGCGGCACACGCTCACCACTGACCGGAGCAACGCTCCCAAGGCTTTACGGCACCTCCCTCAAACTGATACATCCCGGCAATAATATTACCGGGGAGCGCAGCATTATGACCGGACTTGCCGAGCTGTCGCAGTATGAAATTTCGTCGGAACGTGGCTATCTCAGCCGGTTTGAGGCGGATGAGGTGCAGCTGCCATCGATGTTCGACGCCGTGGTGGAGGCGGCGGATCAACTGTCCGGGCTGATCACCTCCGGCCGGGTGCGCCACTGGCTGCGGCAACTGCCCATGCCGGATGCGGCGGCCTTTGCCCGGGACGCCGATGACGCCAGCGTCCGGATTGCGATGGTGCGCTATTCGTTCCTCGTTCAGGCCTATGTTTGGGGAGAGGCCGAGGCTCCGGACCGGCTCCCGGCGGTTCTGGCGGTCCCGATGGTGGCGCTGGCCGACCGGTTGGGTCAGGCGCCGTTGTTGCCCTATTCGGCCTATGTGCTCGACAATTGGGTTCGCCTCGACAAGCGCGGGCCGATTGCACTCGACAATATTCGCATGGTCCAGAATTTTCTCGGCGGCGCGGATGAAAACTGGTTTGTCCTCGTCCACGTCGCCATCGAAGCCCGTGCAGGCGAGGTGCTGGCGATGACCCCGGCGCTGATCGCCGCCGCCGATACCGGGGACGATGCGGCGGTCGAGCAGATGCTGGTTCGGATGAACCTTGCCTGGGATGACATCAACGCGCTGTTCGACCGGATGCCGGAACAGTGCGATCCCTATATCTATTACAACCGGGTCCGGCCCTATATCCACGGATGGAAGAATAATCCGGCCATGCCCGATGGCCTGATTTACGAGGGTGTTGGCCGGTTTGGCAGCAAGCCGCAGGCCTATCGCGGTCAGACCGGGTCCCAATCCTCCATCGTCCCGGCTATGGACGGCCTGTTCGGCGTCGTCCACCAAAGTGATCCGTTGCGGGAGTTTCTGGCGGAACTGCACGCCTATCGCCCGGTCCCGCACCGCCGGTTCATCGATGACATCGGCGCGGCCAGCCAGTTGCGGGCCTTTGCGATCCGGTGCGGCACGCCGAGCCTGCGCGATGCCTTCAACGCGTGCGTCGAACAGGTCGCCCGCTTCCGCAGCCGCCACCTGGAATATGCCGCCAGCTACATCAACAAACAGGCCTCAACCGGCGCAGGCAATGACACCGAAGTCGGAACCGGCGGCACCCCGTTCATGCGCTACCTGAAGAAACACCGGGACGAAAACAGAGCGCAGACGATCTAGGTGTTCGGTCCCGCAGAGGAGTGAAGCGGTATGAGCTGAATTGGTCTGGCTCTTCCGTCAAGGTCGCGCATTACCGGGGCACCTTTGGTGGCGCGGTTCATTCGTTCGCTGTGACCACTGGTCCATGGATGGTTGGGCTTGGCGCGTCTATGCTCGATACTGTTCTAGCGGTATATCTGGTCGACGCGGAGCACATGGAGACACGTCGTCCAGTCGTCACGATTTTCCGTGAGAGCGGCGAACTGGGCGCTCCCTTCAAAAATCCAGTTTGTCATAATGGGGTGGCGGAGCGATGCCTTCCATGCGTTCGGCGAGCAGGGGTCGGAAGTTGGGGCGGGATTTGATAGCGGAATACCATTGTTTGGCCTCCGCATGGCCGCTCCAGTCGACACCGCCGAGATAGTCGGCAATCGACAGGTGGGCCGCCGCCGCGATGTCGGCAAGGCCGAAGATATTGCCGCCGAGCCAGCGGCGGTGATCGAGCAGATATTCGATATATTCCAGGTGGACATCAACCGCACGGCTGGCCCCGCGCAGCAGGCCGGCATCGGGCGCTGACCGCTGGACGATCCGTTTGAACATCTTTTCCTGAAGCAGCAGCACGCCGACTTCGGCATAGAATTTCTGGTCAAACCAGGCGACCAGCCGCCGGGTTTCGGCGCGTTCGACTGGCCCGGCTCCCATCAGCGGGCTGCGTTCCACCGTCTCTTCAAAATATTCGCAGATGGCCAGCGAATCGACGAGCGTCAGCGCACCGCCAGTGGCGACCAGCACCGGGGTCTGGGAGGCCGGATTGAGGTCGGTGAAGCTGTCGCGCCGTGCCCAGGGGTCCTCGCGCACCAGTTCATGCGGCACGCCTTTTTCCGCCAACGCAAACCGCACCTTCCGGGAAAAGGGGCACAGGGGATATTGGAAAAGCTGCCACATGATTGTGAAGTTACCTTAACGCGGCTGTGCCGACTGGCAATATCCGTTGCGGTTGCGCAGGCGTGGTGGCTACCGGTTCAGCAGCCAGGCCAGCGCGACGCTGCCCGCGATGATCCGGTACCAGGCAAAGGGGGCAAAGCCGTACTTGCCGACCATGGCGACAAAGGCCTTGATGACCACCAACGCGACCACGAAAGACACCACAAATCCGATGGCAATCGCCTCCAGATTGGCAATGCTGAGGCTGTCCCAATTCTTCATCAGGTCATAGCTGCTGGCGGCCATCATCGTCGGGACCGCGAGAAAAAAGCTGAACTCGGCTGCGGTCTTGCGCTCGACCCCGAGCAGCAGCGCTCCCATGATCGTGGCACCGGACCGCGAAACGCCCGGGATCATCGACAGGCACTGGATGATGCCGACGCCGAGCGACGCGCGCCAGGACATCGCCTCCACGCTGTCAAACCGGACCTGTTTCGCCAGCCGCTCGATGCCCAGAATGGCGACGCCGCCAGCGATAAGCGCAATGGCCACAACGATCGGGTTTTCGAGGAGCAACTTAATCGCCTTGTACACCAGCAGGCCGATCACCGCTGACGGCAGGAAGGCCAGCAGCACATTTCGGGTGAACCGCACCGGCCCCGCCTGCCAGCTCGGCAATCCGGCGAGGACATCGGTGAAGCGCCGCCGATAGGCGACGATGACGGCAAGGATGGCCCCCAACTGGATGACGATGTTGAAGGTCGTCTCCGCCGGCCCCTTGAACCCGATCAGCTCACCGGCGAGGATCAAATGCCCGGTCGATGACACCGGAATAAACTCCGTCAGTCCTTCGACAATTCCCATGATGATGACATCAAGCAGTTCCGAACCGGTCACAGACATCCCCTTGCAGTCTTACCAGCAGCTATGGCATCGCTGCACCGACGTCCTTAGCCAGAGCGAGCGGAGCGCACCACTTTGAATCGCGGCCTTTCGCTATATCTGGACGTCCTCCGCACCCTTGCGGCTTTTGAAGTCTTCCTGTTCCACATGCGGCGCTTCACGCCGGGGATGGAGCGGGCCTGGTGGAACCAATGGGGCCATGAGGCGGTGGTGCTGTTCTTCGTCCTGTCCGGCTTCGTCATCACCTTCGCAGCCGAAACCCGTGACAAGACGTTCGAGCGCTATTTTGTCAGCCGATTCACCCGGATTTTCTCGGTCGCGGTCCCGGCGGTGGCGCTGACCATCCTGTTTGATGCGATTGGCAACCGGCTTGACCCTGACCTTTACGCACCGGTGCTGGCGTTCGACAATTTCTGGCTTCGGCTGGCGGCGAGCCTGGCGCTGATCAACGAAAGCTGGATCGCGGTGCAGGTGTTTTCCAACACACCCTATTGGTCGATTGCCTATGAATTCTGGTATTATTTCCTGTTCGCCTCTTGGTATTTTTTCACCGGCTGGCAGCGGTGGGGACTGACGCTGTTGTTCGCACTGATTGCCGGGCCGCGCATCCTGTTGCTCTACCCGATCTGGCTGCTGGGAAGCTGGGCCTATCGTGAAGCCTGGAGCCGGTCGCTGCCGCAACTGGTCCAGTGGCTGATGTTCCTGTGCGTGGTTCCGGTGTTCTGGGCCTATGCGCGGTTTGACCTTGAGGCACTGTTCGCGGAGCCGTTGATCGCACTGCTCAGGGAGGACGGATGGCGAACCGGGCTGCACTGGTCGCGCTGGCTATTGTCCGACCTGCTGCTGGGGGTGGCGGTTGCCGTTCATTTCATTGGCGCGCGGGGGCTGGGTGCGACGCTGGAGCCGCTGTTTTCCCGTATTGAGCAACCGCTCCGGACCGTCGCGGCCTATAGCTTCACCCTCTATCTCCTGCACCAGCCAGTGGTGTTGATCATGAACGCGCTGCTCGGCGATTGGCGGGATCAGCCTTGGCAGCCGTTCGCCGTCGGGACCGGGGTCCTGCTGATCATCTGGCTGGTTGGCAGCGTGACAGAGACGCAGCGGCACCGGCTGAAACCCTTTGCGGCGGCGCTGTACCGGACGGCCGGGCGGCCTTTCGGGGTGGCACGGTGAGCTTCATTGATTCCCGTTTCGGGACCTGGCGCGGCGCGGTCCGCCTTGGGCTTTCCTATGCAGAACGGCTGACCGGGCAGGCAGCGATCCGGGCCACCGGACCCGCGCCTGTCGAACGGATCGTCTTCGTCTGCCAGGGCAATATCTGCCGCAGCGCCTTTGCCGAGAGGCTGGCGCGGGACATGGGGCTACCCGTGGCCTCCTTCGGTCTTGCCACAACAACCGGAGTTCCGGCCGATCCCGCTGCAGCCCGCGCTGCGCTGGCATTGGGGCTCGATCTGGACCGGCACCGCACAACAGCACGGGCCGATTTCGGGGTTCGTCCGGGCGATTTGTTGTTGGCCATGGAAACCCGGCAACTGCGCAGGATTGCCGCCGATGCGGAACTGGCTCCACTCCGACGGGATTTGCTGGGGTCATGGGCCCGGCCGCCGGTCCCGCACCTGCATGACCCGTTTCAACTAAGAGATGCCTATTTCCTGACCTGTTTCCGGCGCATCCAGTCCGCTGTCGAAACCCTTGCCGCAGAGTTCAGCGACCTGCGAGTTTGAGCGCCATGTTGACGATGTCGGCAAGCGCCGGGGCCGGGTCGCGCCAATCCCATAAATAGCCTTTGACGCGGGGGTCGAAAAATCCCGCCAGCCAATTCGCCGCGTCCGCAATCGGCGTGGCGCGAAAATTGGGGTCCGCAATCATTCGCCGCCGGAACATCAGCTGCAGCAACCGCCGGGTATCCGGCAGCAGAAACCGGGCCTCGACACCGCCGCGCGGCTTTGCGGCTTCGGTGGGGTCGCCGAGGACTGCGCGCCGATAGGCCTCCCAGGCAAAATAGGCCCCGGCATGAACGGCGAGCGGCTGGCTGCCCCAGAAGCGCCCGTTGATCTCCATCAAGCGGTAGGTGCCTTCGCGCGCATCATAGCGATATTCGACCATCGCCGGGCCCTGCCAGTCGAGCGCGCGGAGCAGCGCCTCCGACTTGTCCATCTGGGCTGCATGCTGCGACAGCGGCACGGCGCGGCACCAGGTTGAAACGCCCCCTTCCGGCGGCCATTCATGGATGCGTTCATGTTGGAACCGGAGCGTCGCCTTGCCACCGGCCATGTGCAGCATCTGCCCCAACCCGACCCCGGGGCAGTAACTTTGCACCAACGGATAAATCCCGGCGGGTTCATAGCGCCGCAACACCGCCTGCAAATCCGCCGACGTCCGGCAATATTCGGTCTTCAGGAGGGCGATCCCGTGGTTTGCCAACCGATCCACCACACGGGCCGGGTCCGCCCATTTCAGGACGACCGGAAGGGCGGCTGGCTGAACATCCGGGCTGGTCGGTTGCAGGCTGTCGGGCACCGCAATGCCAATGTCACGGGCCAGCGCCAGCGTCGCCGATTTGTCGAGCACCTTCTGCAGCGGATCTGCCGCCGGGGTCAGCACTTGGCATCCCGGCATGGCCCGGTGCAGGTCGGCGAGCGCGATCAGGTCATGTTCGGCAATAGCAAAGACTGCCACAGCGCCAGTCTCCGCAACCCGCGCCGGGAGCCAGTCTGCCAAGGGACCCGCACCGCGCACCGAAAAGCCCGACAGATATCGCGACGCCCGGCCCAGCGCCCGCCCGCTGCGGCCGACCCCGTGAACGGGAACGCCGTGTTGCCCGAGATCGCGGATGACCGCCAGCCCGATCGGCGTATCGACCCCAAGGATTAACGCGGTTGGCAGCGGACTGGTCATCCCCGTTCGTAACGCCAATGACCAATGGCCTGTTCCGCCATCCGCTCCCATGTGCGCCAGGCGGAAGCGGGAAGGGGCGTTGCGGCGTGGCTCGCGTCGGGGAATGACAGGTTGGCAAAACCGCTGGTCGGCAGGCTGTCGCGGCGCTCCGCCAGCACCGCGCAAAGCGCCTCGAACCGGTTGATGACCGACTGATTGGGGCGTCGGCGGTCGCGGGAAATCAGTTCAAAACTATGGGAGACGATGTTGACCGCAGGCTGGTGCTGCGCCTCGGCATGGTCGAGCATTGCCAGCATTTCCCGGTGAGACAAGGCGCAGAGTTGCGCAGGGCGCAGCCGACCCGGCCTGTCAAAAATCTGGGTGACGGGAAGTTCGCGCACCCCGGCGACGCCGGCAGGATCGAGCCCCAATGGCGGCAGATCGACCCGGCACGGCGCGCCCAGATAGGCCGCGTTGAAGCTGCTGTCCCAGGCAACGCCAAGCCGCGCCAGTGCTCGCAAAGTCCGGTCATCCGCCCCGAAATTCCCTGCCCGGAACGCCACCGGATCGGGTGCGCCCGCCGCCATCAGCAAACCCCGCGCCCAGCCGATCAGCGCGACCTGATCATCCTCGCTGAAATCGCCGATATTCTCGCCCAGCCGCCCATCCACCGGCGACCCGGTTAGAAATTTCAGCCATTCGGTATGGATGTGCAGCTGGACTTCATGTCCGGCGGTCAGGATTGGCGCAACAATGCGTTTCAGCATGTCCATACCGAACAGCGCCGCCGGGACCGGATCGACAAAGAACACCCCGGTCAGTCCATGATGGCCCAGCCGCTCGATCTGCCAGCCAATGCCGAAACTGCCCCCCGGCGTTTCGCCGAAAATGGATTGTGCCAGATTGGTATCGGGCGACACCCCGCGCTGATGGCTCCCCAGTGACAACTCGGTGTCAACCGTGAAGAAAACCCGGGTCACGCGCGCCCAGTCGCGCCTTCGCCGCGGTTGAACCGACCCTGTTTGCGGTAACGCACCAGATAGGCCGGTGCAATCACCTCCAGCGGCGTGGCGCGAATACCGAGCACCGCCAAGCCGTCGACGCCCGTCACCACATTGTCGGACTGCAGCATCCGCCACTGGTCTCGGGTGAGCGGTGCCCCGGGCAGAAATCCAAAGCTTGCCACCACCCCTGAAATCGCGTCCGGGACGTCGACCAGCGGCTTGTCGATACGCGTTTCGGACAGGATCCAGGCGTTCAACTCTCGCATGGTCATGGTCCTTGGCCCGCCAAGCTCCAGAATCTGCCCCCCAGACGCGCCGAGCGCTGCGACAATGACCCGGGCCACATCGAGAGCGTAAACTGGCTGAAACCGCGTTTGCGGGGCAATTACCGGTACCACCAATGGCAGCATCTGGGCCAACGCAGCAAAGCGGTTGATGAACCCATCTTCGGGTCCAAAAATCACGGAAGGGCGCAAAATCGTTGCCGACGGGAAGGCTGCACGCACCGCCGCATCGCCCTCGCCCTTGGTGCGGGCATAGGCGATCGGGCTCTCTGCGTCGGCACCGATGGCGGACAGGTGCACAAAGGCCTTGGCACCAGCGGCAGCGGCCGCCCGCGCCGCATTGGCGGCACCGCCGGCCTGCACCGCATCAAAGCGCTGACCGCCGCTTTCGGCCAATATTCCAACCAGATTGACGACTGCGTCCGCCCCGGCACAGGCTGCTGCCATTGCCGCTGGCGAGCGGACATCCGCAGCCATCAGCTGGATCTGCCCCAGTCCGCCAAGCGGCTTCAGGAACAGCGCTGTTTGCGGATCGCGCACCGCGACGCGCAACCGGGCACCGGTCTTTGCCAGTTCCTGCACGACATAGCGCCCGACAAATCCGGAACCGCCGATGATGGTGATGAGCCTGTCCATATGCTTCCCGAACTGCGCAGAAAAACCGGGTCGATACCCTGCCGCGCACTTGCCCGAACCACGCGCCGTTGACAACCACCGTCCCCCGCCCTAGAGCCGCCCGCCTACCCTGTGCCCGGATGGCGGAATTGGTAGACGCACCAGCTTCAGGTGCTGGCGCTCGAAAGGGCGTGGAGGTTCGAGTCCTCTTCCGGGCACCAATAACCTGTTCGTCGACGCCCGCCGAGGCTCGACAAACCCCTTGAAAACATGCATAAATGCCTCGGATTTGTCCGGAGGCGTTCGCATATGTTCGCGTGCAGCCGGATCGATTTGGGGGCCTTTTTGGGGGCCTTTTGAAACTGGGCTGCAAAGGGTCCCGACATGGCGCTGACAGATGTTTCGGTTCGGAACGCAAGGCCGCGCGATAAGGAATACAAGCTCGCCGACACGGGCGGCCTATATTTGCTGGTTACGCCGACCGGCGGACGGCTCTGGCGTCTGAAGTACCGGATGCACGGCATCGAGCGGAAGTTATCGCTGGGCAAATATCCAGAGGTGTCACTCGGCGATGCTCGGAGGGCGCGCGATGCCGCTCGTCAGTCAGCGGGTGGCGGCAAAGACCCCGCCGCGGAAAAACGCCGGGAACGCATCACTGCCAAACTGTCCGCCGGCACGACGTTTGGCGCAGTGTCACTCGAATATATCGGAAAAGCCGAGCGCGAAGGTCGTGCGCCTGCCACTATCGTGAAGCTGCATCGGTCGCGAAATTGGCTGATGCCCTTGGTTGGCCATCGACCGGTCGCCGAGATCGAGCCCCATGAGATATTGGTCATCCTGAAGCGTCAGGAGAATAAGGGTAAGCTGGAGACCGCCAAGCGCATCCGCGCCTTTGCGAGCCGAGTGTTCCGCTACGCCGTTGCTACCGCTCGCGCCAAGTCAGACCCGGCCTCACTACTGATCGGCGCAATCGCCTCGCCGCAACCCAAACATCTGGCTGCAATCATCGAACCCAAGCGGGCAGGCGAACTGCTGCGGGCAATCGAGGCCTATTCAGGCCATCCTCTTACGATCGCCGCGCTTCGGCTATCTCCGCATGTATTCGTGCGACCAGGAGAGCTGCGCAAGGCAGAATGGCGCGAGTTCGATTTCGACGCCGCCATATGGCGTATTCCGGCAGCGAGGATGAAAAAGCGTAGAGAGCATATCGTCCCGCTCTCGCGCCAGGCGCTCGCGATTCTCGCGGACGCCCGAACGCTAACCGGCGACGGCACATTCGTGTTTCCTGCGCTTGGGAAGCCGAACAAATGTTTGAGTGAAAACACGGTCACTGGCGCGCTGCACCGGATGGGCTTTGCTAAAGGTGAGATGACAGCCCACGGCTTCCGGGCGATGGCTAGCACCCTTTTGAATGAGTCAGGCAAATGGAACCCGGATGCGATCGAAAGGGCTCTTGCACATCGGGATAGCGATCAGGTTCGAGGGGCGTACCATCGCGGTGCCTATTGGAATGAACGTGTAAACATGGCGCAATGGTGGAGCGAACATCTCGATACGCTACGGCGGGGGGCGGATGTGCTTCCTTTCGCCCCGGCAAACTCGAATGTCGGGAGGGTTCTCAAGTCCGCACAGGTCAATTGGCAGGAGGCCTCGGCTCGCTAGCAGCGTCAGTTATGTGTTCGCTACCCGCTCAATTCGCGGTTCGTGCTTGTCGGCGCGCGCAATCAAGACGCACAAAGTCAGTCGGACTAAACTTGGGCGCCTGCTGCGGCGACTGAAGGCGCTTCATCAAACTGCTGAGTGACAGGCTTAGGAAACGGGCGCACCGACTGGCCTGGATGTAGATCAGCACTAGCAATGATAGCCTCGGGCGGGTCGCTGCTGCCCGGCTCTAATTTTGAAATGACTGTCAAGGCTAATCCAACTACTCAACAATCCGAGATCATATATAAATCAATTGGTTAGATAGCGCTTGTATTGACGTAGCCCTGACGGGGCCCTGATGGGGGGAGAAATGGTAGGCTGCCTCGCCATTGGGCCAGCGAGTCCGTCGATTGGCTCACTAGCCTTCGCCGGCGAACTGCAATCCCGACCAGGTCGCTTGTCTGTGGTAGGTTCGGCAAGCGTCGAAGAGCGCGAACGCCTTCCGCGGCTGAGGAACCTTCTGGCGTAGATCGTGGGCGGAACAGGCAGTTCCAATTTGGAACATGCCATTTTCGGTTACGGTCAGGCTGGCTGGCGGAGCGCAGTCGGTCGGACCCGCTAAACCCCACCATGAGGACTCTAGTGACTGGGATTTGAGCGCCCGGCCGTGAGTGTGCCCTTAGGTTCCGAAATGGAACAGAGGCTAACGCACCCGCCCACAGCGAGCCTCAATGCGAACGACGTCGGCTATGCGCCCAAATACCGCCGTTCTGACCCGCGATTTCGAATCCCCAAACCTGCCGGTCAGCTTTCAAGCTCGATCATCAAACGCCGAACACTGGAACGACTTGGTCTGGGTGGATTCCGGACCGTCTGCAATCGAACTGTAGTCGGCAAAAACGGTCATTGCCGTGATGTTAAGAATGGGCCGATTGCGGGCTGACCAGATTGGAGCGACAAACTAAGGTTGGCTACCGCTCCCGGACACGCCTCAGATGTGACGGCTCCCCATAACATTTCCGCCGTTGCGGCGACAATGGAGGCTCCCCAAAGGTCGCTGTTCGTCCAGCGCACTATTTTCAATCCTGTCCAACGGTCGGCAGCCTGTCAGCAGCATGGAAGATGTCCATCGAGTCCGCACAGTCATACAGGGCACCAAAAGTACGAACAGTTCGAATCCATCCCGTTCCACAACGAGAGGTTAGCTGCGCCCCCCATCGGGTCAACGGGTCGCTTCGCGACGAACTGCTCAATGGCGAGATCTTCTACAGCCTTGCCAAGTCAAAGGTGCTGATTGAAGCCTGGCGGCGGTATTGCAACACGATCCGCCCACACAGCAGCCTCGGCTACCGACCACCGTCCCCGGAAGCGGTTCCATCGCCAGCGCGGACCGCTCAGTGGGGCCGGTCAAATTCGAACTCGTCTACACCTCGCGCGATCGCGGATCGCATGAAACTTGCTTTGGGGTCGTTGACATAGATCAATGAATGCGGGGGCCAAAATCCCCATTAGCTAGGTGTCTGCACCGGAGAAGTATCCCTCTATGACCGATTTGCTAGTGAAATCCGGACTGTGGTTTCTGGCGGCGATGCTGGCGCTCGCTGCCGCAGTGGGCGCGGCGGATCATGCGTTTGCGGTGCATATGACGCTGGTGAGCATCGCAGCTCTGGTGGCCGCTGCTTCAACGATGATGCACGGAGAGTTCGGGCCAGTCGCAGGGCCGCGGTCGGTGATCCCGTCGGAAAGCCGCTATGACGACGATCCGGTCCGGTGGGGGGTCATTGCCACCACCTTTTGGGGCGTGGTTGGATTATTGGTCGGACTGGTCATTGCTTTGCAGCTGACCTTCCCGCTGCTCAACCTGAGCAGCGAGTTCACCACATTTGGGCGATTGCGTCCGCTTCACACGTCGGCGGTTATTTTTGCGTTTGGCGGCAATGCGTTGATCGCGACGAGCTATTATATCGTCCAGCGGACTTGTCGCGCGCGGCTGGCGTTCCCGTCTCTCGCCCGGTTCGTATTCTGGGGTTACCAACTGTTCATCGTGCTGGCGGCAACCGGCTATCTGATGGGGGTTACCGGAGGCAAGGAGTATGCCGAGCCCGAATGGTACGTCGATATCTGGTTGACCGTCGTCTGGGTCAGCTATCTGATTGTGTTTGTCGGGACGATCATGCGTCGTCACGAACCGCATATCTATGTGGCCAACTGGTTCTACCTCGCGTTCATCATCACCGTGGCGATGCTGCATCTCGTCAACAATTTGGCTGTGCCGGTGTCACTGCTGGGTTCCAAATCCTATTCGGCCTTTGCGGGCGTCCAGGATGCGCTGACACAGTGGTGGTATGGTCACAATGCGGTCGGATTTTTCCTGACTGCCGGCTTCCTTGGCATGATGTATTATTTTGTGCCCAAACAGGCTGAGCGACCGGTTTACAGCTACCGGCTGTCGATCATCCATTTCTGGTCACTGATCTTTCTCTACATCTGGGCGGGACCACACCATTTGCATTACACTGCCCTCCCGGATTGGGCACAGACACTCGGCATGGTGTTTTCGGTGATGCTGTGGATGCCCAGCTGGGGCGGTATGATTAACGGACTGATGACGCTGAACGGTGCGTGGGACAAAATACGCACTGACCCGATCATCCGAATGATGGTTCTGGCGCTGGCCTTCTACGGCATGTCGACCTTTGAAGGTCCGATGATGTCGATCAAGTCGGTCAATTCGCTTAGCCATTATACCGACTGGACTATCGGCCATGTTCATTCCGGCGCACTGGGTTGGAACGGCATGATCACCTTTGCGGCGCTATACTATATGACGCCGCGTCTGTGGGGACGGACCCAGCTTTATTCGCTGCGTCTCGTCAATATGCATTTCTGGCTCGCGACGCTGGGGATCGTTCTCTACGTCTCATCGATGTGGGTAGCGGGCATCATGCAGGGGCTGATGTGGCGTGAATATGGCGAGGACGGCTACCTGGTCTGGGCCTTCGCCGAAGTCGTGCAGGCGATGCACCCCTATTATCTGATCCGCGCTGCCGGTGGTCTCCTGTATCTTGTCGGCGCGCTGGTGATGACGTGGAACATTGCAATGACCATCCGTGGCAAGCGGCGTGAGGAGGCCCCGATGTCGACGCCGGTGTTCGACCCGGCGCTGGATCGCCCGATCCGACCCGCAACCGCTGCGTAAGGATAGCCCATGGCCAATATGCTAACCGGTCACAAGAAGATCGAGCGTAATGTGACGCTGCTGGCGGCACTGTCACTTGTTGCTGTCGCCATCGGCGGCATTGTCGAGATCGCACCGCTGTTCTGGATCGATTCGACTGTCGTCAAAGTGGAGGGGGTCCGACCTTACACACCGCTCGAACAAGCTGGACGCAACATCTATATCCGCGAGGGCTGCTATGGTTGCCATAGCCAGATGATCCGACCGTTCCGTGACGAGGTCGAACGCTATGGCCACTACAGTCTGGCCTCGGAGAGCATGTATGATCACCCGTTCCAATGGGGATCAAAGCGCACTGGTCCAGACCTCGCGCGGGTCGGCAACCGCTATTCCGACGAATGGCATGTCCAACATATGGTGGACCCGCGCGCCGTGGTGCCGGAATCGATCATGCCGTCCTATGCCTTTATGGCGGAGCGCAATCTGGATACCAGTGATGCCGCCCGCCATCTCACCGCCCTTCGTCGCGTTGGAGTGCCTTATACCAGCGAGGCGATCGCCAATGCCGAGGCTGACCTAAAGGCACAAGCTGACCCCGAGGCAGATACCGCTGCGCTTTTGGTGCGTTACCCCAAAGCGCAAGCCCGGGATTTTGACGGCGATCCCACGCGCCTGACCGAAATGGATGCGATTGTCGCTTACCTACAATCCATCGGAACCTTGGTCGATTTTGCGGCGGCCGGTCCACAGGAGACGGCAAAATGAGCTACGACCAACTCCGCCATCTCGCCGACAGTTATGGCCTGATTGCGATGGGCGTTCTGTTCACCGCCCTTGTCGGCTGGACGTTTCGCAAAGGGGCCGACGCGGCCCACCTTCGCGCAAGCCAGATTATCTTCGACGAAGAGGATCGCCGTCATGGATGATCGCAAACGCATCGACGAAGCAACGGGCACACCCACAGTCGGTCACGAGTGGGATGGCATCGAAGAGCTTGATACGCCAATGCCGCGCTGGTGGTTGTACACGCTTTACGCCTGCATCGCATTTTCGGCAGTTTATGTCGTGCTCTACCCGGCGATACCTTACCTTGACAGCGCGTCAGCCGGGACACTTGGTTGGTCCAGCAAAGGCGAACTTGATGCCGCGATCACTGCGGATAACGCGCGGCGCGGGCCGATCCGGTTGGCGTTGGCCCAAATGCCGATCGAGCGGTTGTCCGCCAACCCGGAACTACTCCATCAGGCCGAAGAGGGCGGTAAATCGGCATTCAAGGTACACTGTGTCCAGTGCCACGGCTCGGGCGCGGCGGGCTCGAATGGCTATCCCAACCTCAACGATGATGATTGGATCTGGGGCGGCGATATCGTGGCAATCAAAACAACGCTGGTTAACGGCATTCGTCAGCCCGGTAATGATGCGACACGGATATCCCAAATGCCGGCATTTGGGCGGGATGGTATCCTGAAAACCACAGAGATTGATGACCTTGTCGCCCACGTTCGGGCAATTTCGGGGCAGGCCAAGCCGCGCGCGGCGGCCGCAAGGGGAGCCATTTTGTTCGTGGCCAATTGCGCCGTATGTCATGGACCCGATGGAAAGGGGATGCGCGAATTCGGGGCACCAAATCTTGCTGACAGCATCTGGCTCTATGGCGGCAGTCCGGAGGCACTGACGACCTCCATCAGCAACGCGCGCGGCGGCGTCATGCCATCATGGGGTGGCCGCCTCGATCCGGTAACGATCAAAATGCTCGCGGCTTATGTCCACTCTCTTGGTGGAGGTGAGGCGTTGCCGACGTCTGTGGACCCGACCTCTGCCCCGCAACAGCAGGTTGCTGCCTTGACGGCATATTGAGCGGTGTCGTCGCCCAACAACCTGCGGGATGCACCGATCCAGTTCTTTGAGGCGCGCCGGAAGGTGTTTCCCAAAGCGATCGACGGCGCGTTTCGTCGGTTCAAATGGCTGGTGATGGCGGTCACATTGACCGTCTATTATGTCACGCCATGGTTGCGTTGGGATCGTGGGCCTTATGCACCGGATCAAGCTGTGCTTGTCGATTTCGTCCACCGGCGCTTCTACATGGCCGCAATCGAAATTTGGCCACATGAATTTTACTTCGTAGCAGGCCTTCTGATCATGGCCGGTGTGGGATTGTTTCTGCTGACCTCCGTCGTTGGGCGGGCGTGGTGCGGCTATGCCTGCCCGCAAACAGTGTGGACCGACTTGTTCGTTCATGTCGAACGGATGATTGACGGTGATCGCAACGCGCAGGTCAAGTTGCTCAACGCACCCTGGACAGCCGGGAAAGTCTTGCGCAGGGTCACCAAACATGCCGTTTGGCTGGTGATTGCATTGGCGACCGGCGGCGCGTGGATTTTCTATTTCGCCGACGCGCCGACACTGGCTCGCGCATTTGTTGCGGGTACCGCTCCATTTGCTGCCTATGCGACCGTGGCGGTGCTGACCGCCACAACCTATCTCCTTGGTGCCCTGATGCGTGAGCAGGTCTGCATCTACATGTGCCCCTGGCCGCGCATTCAGAGCGCGATGCTCGATGAAAAATCACTGATGGTGACCTATAAGGACTGGCGCGGAGAGCCGCGCAGCCACGGGGTCAAGCGAGAAGCCTCTGTCGGGCTTGGCGATTGTATCGATTGCAACGCCTGTGTTGCCGTCTGTCCAACCGGCATCGATATCCGGGAAGGTCCGCAGATCGGATGCATAACGTGCGGCCTGTGCATCGATGCCTGTGATCGGGTGATGACGGGTATCAGCAGGCCAACCAAATTGATTGGCTACACCACCCTAGCGGACACCAAGATTGAAACGGCAGGCGGCGTCGCCCAGTCGCCGCTGAAACGCATATTGAGACCACGGTCCCTCGCGTATTTTGCTGTCTGGGTCAGTATCGGGCTCGCCATGCTTTTTGCGCTCGGCACCCGGACGCGGATTGATCTCAGTGTCGGGCGGGATCGCAATCCGGTCTGGGTTCAACTGTCCGATGGTCATGTTCGGAACAGCTACACGGTCAAAATCCGGAATATGGAGAGCCGACCCCGACTGGTGCAGATCAGCATCGCCAATCTTCCAGGGGCAGTGCTGTGGAATGATCGGGGAAGCCGCAGCTCGGCGCGGCAGTCACTGACAATTGCCACATTGCCCGACCAGGTCACGCGGATGCGGCTGTTCGTGGCTGCCCCATCCTCTGGGCCGACCCGGTCCGAATTTGTGTTCGCAGTTCGGGCGCTTGACCGTGAGGGTGGCGGTGCTGCCGATGAAAGCGTGTTCGAACGCCCGGAGGTTAAGCCATGACCCGCCCATTTACCGGCTGGCACATGACCGCGATTGTTGCAGGGTTTTTTGTCGTCGTTGTGGCGGTGAATTTCACTATGGCGGGCCTTGCGAGCCGCACATTTGACGGGACCGTCGTCGACAATAGTTATGTCGCCAGTCAAAACTATAATGGCTGGCTGGCAGAAGCCCGGTTGCAAAAATCGCTCGGTTGGACGACCCGGGTAGATCTCGGCAGTGATCGTCGCCTCCGTATCAGTATAACCTCGTCGATCGGTCCTGTTCCGGTCGACCAAGTGAACGCTGTGGCTATCCATCCCCTTGGTCGCCAGCCCGAGCGGCGGCTTCGCTTTGCCGCGGTTGCGGCTGGAATTCTTGTATCGACCACGGCGTTGCCGCCAGGCCGCTATCTGCTGCGGATTTCGGTCGAAAGTGCGGGGAAAAGCGCCCGCTATGAAGAGACAATCCCGGCGTGAACGCTCCCGCCACACTCAGCGCTGGACGCGCGTGCGAAACGGCCGTCTTCAGCGTCGCCAATTTGCGATGCGCGGGTTGCATCTCCAAGCTGGAAGGCGCTTTGGCGGCGCTTCCCGGGGTGATCGATGCCCGAGTCAACTTCACGACCAGACGAGTGCGTGTATCCCATGATCCCTTGATTGACAGCGAGACATTGCAGAGCGCGATTGTCGGGCTCGGTTTCCCGGCTGAACCCTTCCTTGGCGAGCTCGATCCCCCAGCCAACCTTGAAAGTCGTCGCCTGGCCAAGGCGCTGGCTGTCGCTGGCTTTGCGGCGATGAATATCATGTTGCTGTCGGTCTCGGTATGGTCCGGGGCCGAAGGGGCCACACGTGAACTGTTCCACTGGCTGTCGGCGCTTATCGCTCTGCCGACCGTCGCCTATGCCGGTCGACCTTTTTTCCAAAGCGCATGGAGCGCATTGCGTCAGGGCCGGACAAATATGGATGTGCCGATCAGCATCGGCGTGACGCTGACCTGTGCGATGAGCCTGTTCGAGACGGCAACAGGCGGCGCTCACGCCTATTTCGACGGTGCGGTGATGTTGCTGTTCTTTCTGCTTGGCGGCAGATTTCTTGATAGCGTGATGCGGGCCCGGGCGGAGGACGGGATTGCCGCCCTGCTGCGTCAGACCGCGGCCCGGGCGCTGGTGTTGAACGCCGATGGTTCGACGCAGTGGCGGGCGGCAGCCGAACTTGCGCCTCGGATGATGGTCCTGGTTGCAGCGGGTGAGCGCTTTGCCGCCGACGGCATCGTCGAAAGCGGGATGAGCAGTGTTGATCGATCACTGATCACCGGCGAAAGCGCGCCTGAGCAAGTTACCGCTGGCAGCCCCGTTCTTGCTGGTACAATCAATCTTGACGGTCCCCTTACCGTGAAATTGACTGCGGTCGATGACGCTACCGTCATTGCTGACATCTCGCGCATGATGGAGACCGCGACGCAGGGCAAGTCGCGCTACGTCCGGATCGCTGACCGGGCCTCGCGGCTGTATGCGCCTGCGGTCCACAGCCTTGCGGTACTGAGTTTCATCGGCTGGATGGCGGTGGGTGCCGGCTGGCATCAGTCCTTGTTGATCGCTGTCGCGGTTTTGATCATCACCTGTCCCTGTGCTCTGGGACTGGCTGTACCGGTTGCACAGGTCGTGAGCGCCGGTGCTTTGTTGCGGGCCGGCATCCTGATCAAGGATGGATCAGCGCTGGAGCGGTTGTCTGAGGCAGATATCGTGCTGTTCGACAAGACTGGCACCTTGACCCTCGGCCGTCCTGCCGTTGTCAGTATACTACCGCTGGATGCAACCGATAGACCGGCGGCACTGGCACTGGCACAGGCCAGTCGGCACCCGCTGGCTCGGGCACTGGCAGCTGCTCTGATCGCAGATGGGGTACGTCCCGCCGAAGTTGGTAAGGTAAGCGAGCTACCTGGTCTGGGTATGGAAGCAGTCATCGACGGCCAGCGCGCTCGGCTGGGCCGTCCCGATTGGATCGGTGGCACCGCAGTCGCCACCACGGCGCTAATGACCGCGTTTGTGTTTGGTTCCGGCCCGGTACGCGCGCTGGCGTTCGACGATGCGATACGCCCCGGCGCTGCCGCCGCCATAGACCGTCTGAGAAGATTGGGGCTGACCGCCCGGATCATCTCAGGTGACCGTTCTGCAGCAGTCACGAGCGTTGCGCGGTTGTTGCAGATGGATGCCAGCGCCGACCTTGGCCCTGCCGACAAACTGGCACAAATTGCCGATTTGCAAACCTCAGGCGCCAAGGTCCTGATGGTTGGTGACGGTCTCAATGACGGCCCGGCACTAAAGGCGGCCCATGTGTCGATTGCGCCATCCTCTGCTAGTGATGTCGGGCAAATGGCAGCTGACCTGGTCTTTCTGGGCGATCCGCTGACACCAATCGCAACTGCGATTGTCGCGGCGCGACGGACGATGACGGTCGTCAGGCAGAATTTTATCATTGCGATTGGGTATAACCTTGTCGCGGTTCCGCTGGCGATTGTCGGCATGGTGACACCGTTGGTTGCGGCGCTTGCGATGTCAGGTTCGTCACTGATCGTTGTTGCGAATGCGCTTCGGCTGCGGACCGCCGCGCGGTGAACGGCCTCGCAGTTCTTATTCCCATCGCGCTATTGCTTGGCATTGGCGGGCTTGGAGCGTTCTTCTGGGCGGTGCGGTCCGATCAGTTTGACGATCTGGATGGCGCTGCGCTGCGGGTACTGATTGACGAGGCAGACGAGACGTAGCTGAACTGGGAAAGCGTGCCAGAGCGCAGATCGTCTCCGCCGGACGCAGCATGCCCAGCCCGGGGCCAGCCTGGCTAAGTGGGACTTCCGTGCGGGCCGTTCGGCAGTTTCAACTCGGCTCCCGACGGCATCCGGATGGTCGTCATGTTGTACGTGCGCTTTCCGCTGTCGTTGCCGAATGTCGAGGACCTGTTGGTCGAGCGCGGTAATGACCTTTGTCATGGGACCTAGTGAGCACCTTCGGGATAGGCACCACAGCGGTCGAATGACTGATATTGGGGCGCGTTGCCGTCAGCAGCCCAATCATTTGACTGACCGGTCTCAGGATATCACCAATCGTCGCTGAACGTCGTGGATGGAGTCGGTGGCCGACCGGCAGCTCTTGGCAACCGCTTCCCGGCGAGAATGACAGAAAATGGGTGGAGAGCGGACATTTCGCTCAGACCTCTTCGCGTCATCGAAGCTATTTTTTCAACCAATCACTCAGTCGCCCAAATGACTGCGCTGCTGCGGATGGCTGGAGTTCGTTCAGATTATTTCCGTCATACACATTCACCGTTTGGCTAGGCCACGTGGACAAAGGGTATCCACAGTTTGATTGAGGCGAGAGCGACGAAGCCGAGGTAGGATTCTTTGGTTTTGTCGTAGCGTGTGGCGACCCTTCGCCAGTTTTTGAGTTTGCTGAACAGGCGTTCGACCAGGTTGCGCCAAC
>CALRKY020000035.1:0-28864 GCA_943368345.1 Synechococcus sp. UW140
CGTTCGCCTGTGTCCTTGGGAAGCCCGCGACGGCGTGGACGTGCCCATAAAGCTGGCTCTGACCTTGCCGCCGATCTGTTCATCGCTTCCGGATCGCGCGCTCGGCGATCGGGTCAACCAGGCATGGAAGCCACTGCCCGAGACGCCGAGCCCCTCGCGAAATAGGCCGCAGCGTTCTTAGGATGTCGCGCTCCGCTCTCAGCTTCACAATCTCGCGGCGCAGCCGCTCAATCTCCAGATGCTCGGGGTTGGCTTCGCCGCCCTTCAGGTCAACTGGCCGTTGCCGCGTAAGGCCTCAAACCGATCCCCGGCAAACTCCCCAACCCAATTGCGCAAAACTGTCGCATGCAAGTCCAGATCGCAGGCCACCCAACATCAACCCCGAGACAAGGCCAACGCTCCGCCAATTTTCGCAGCCCTCAGTGCCAAATGTTCCGACGACGAACATACTCCACCGCTTGCGGATATGATGCAGCCTGATCGAAAAACGATCTAACGTATCGGTATCCAACGGACAATGCGCGTGACCAGCAAGGTCAGCGGCGACTGGCCGTCGTTCCGGATCGTTGCGCTTGTGCCGGGGGGAACGGCCAACTGGGTCCCGGCATCCAGGCGGTGGTGGCTGCTATCAACCTGAACTTCGGCCACACCGGCCAGAAGTGTCAGGCTGGCTTCCCCGAAAATATCGGCGGAATGGCCAGCGGCGACCACTAATTCCGAAACCGTCGCGGTGGCGTGTCGGCTGAGGACTCGCTCGGTTCCCCAAGGATGGATCAGTCTGACAGCATCGAGATGCTCACGGCGACCGGTGGCGGCGAGTTGGTCGACCACCTGCTTGACCGCCTGGGAATGACCGGCGGCAGCCACCAGCACGGAATCTCCTGTGGCGATGATCGTCAGACCATTGACGCCGACGGCGGCAACCAGCGGGCCATCGCTGCGGATCAGGGAATTGCGGCTGCCGATGCTGATGACGTTGCCTTGCAGGTGATTGCCGTCGTCGTCGCGGTCGACAACGGGCAGCAGCGCGTCCCAGCTGCCGACGTCCGACCAGCCCATGTCTACCGGCACGACCGCAACCCGGGCGTCATGCTCCATCACAGCATAATCGACGGAATCGGACGGGCAGGCGGCGAAGGCCGTGGCGTCCGGCCTGACACATGTCGAGTCCACCGAGATGTTCGCCATTGAACCTTGGACTGCTGTTGCAATGGGTTCGGCATGGGTGGCGAGTGCCGCCAGAAATCGGTCCACCCGCATCAGGAAAATGCCGCCGTTCCACGCATATTGGCCGTCCGCCAGATAGCGTTCCGCGGTGGTGGAATCCGGCTTTTCAACAAACTGCGCGGCCCGGTGAACGCCGCGCGCAATGGCGTCGCCGATCCGGATATAGCCATAGCCAGTTTCCGGTGCGGTTGGGGTGATGCCAAAGGTAACCAGCCAGCCGTCGTCCGCGGCGGGCCGTGCAGTCTCGACCGCGGCCAGAAAAGCGTGGCGGTCGGCAATGCTATGGTCTGACGGCATCACCAGCATCAAGGCGTCCGGGTCCCGCCGGGCGATCCACGTTGCGGCGAGAGCGATTGCCGGGGCAGTGTTACGTCCGGCGGGTTCCAGGATGATGGCGGCGGATGGGGCGCCGACAGCGGCGAGTTGTGCTTCGATGATGCCCAGATGCTGTTCATTCGCCACGACGACGCTGCGGTGGAATTTGCCGGGGTCGCTGACCCGAAGGGCCGTTGCCTGCAACATGGTTTTGGTGCCGACCAATGTCAGCAATTGTTTGGGTGTTGCTGCGCGGGATAGGGGCCACAAACGTGTCCCGGCCCCCCCGGAAAGGATAACTGGCCAAATCATCGGCATCCTTTAGGCGAAAGGTCGGCGTCCCGCCAACCGCGACAATTTTCGCCCCCCGGCTGGGGTAGCAGCGCGACAAGATGACGCCGCCGCGGACGTGACGTTTAAAGTGGCAAGCGTGTATGGTCGTCTTACATGGGCACCGCTGAACGCGGTGTCGGTGAGGGACCAGGGGACAGACTTCCAACGTGATACGGCTTTTCAAACATTATGTCCCAACCCCGCTTCTGGTGCTGGGCATCCTCGATTATCTCCTACTTTTCGCGTCTGCCGATGCCGCTTGGCGAGTTCGGAGTGCGCAAATCGGCGTGGACTTTCAGCCACTTGCCGACCGCATACCGGATCTTGTTACCTATACCGTTGCCATGGGGATCAGCATGCTCGCCGTTGGCCTGTATCAGGCTGACAGCCAGCGATCCTGGCGGATGACATTTACCCGGTTGGCGGTGGCATTTTTCATCGGCCTGAACCTGATGTCGGTTATTTTCTTCTTGGTTCCAGCCGTCGCGCTGTGGCGTTCCATTGCCTTTTACGCGATTTTATTCTCGCTCGGATCGCTGCTGCTTGCCCGAGCGATTTTTGGGCAGATTGTCAGTTGGGATCGGTTCCGCCGCAAAGTTGTGGTGCTGGGTGCGGGGACGCGCGGCGCCAAATTGCAGGCCCTGTCCCTGTTGCCGGGATCGACCTTCTCCATTGCCCGCTTTGTCCGCATGTCAGCCGCCGAACCGGTTGTGGCCGATCCCTTGCCGCGCGATAGTATGGAGCGGTTGCGCGATGTGCTCGAATATCACCGGGCCGAGGAGGTGGTTCTGGCGATGGAGGAACGCCGTAACTCGTTGCCGGTCGCCGACCTGTTGAAGTTGAAGATCAGCGGCATCCGGGTCTCCGAAATGTCGACCTTTTTGGAGCGGGAGACCGGGCGAGTTGACCTCACCTCGGTGTCGCCGTCCTGGCTCATCTTTTCCGATGGCTTCCTTGGAACCCAGCAGCTGGCGCTGGTGTTCAAGCGCGCCCTTGATGTCCTGACCAGCGCGCTGATGCTGTTGCTGACTTCACCGATCCTGCTGGTGACTGCGATCCTGATCCGGTTGACCAGCAAGGGGCCGATTTTCTACCGGCAAACCCGGGTTGGGCAATTTGGCAATCCATTTGAGGTGATCAAATTCCGGTCGATGCGGGTTGATGCCGAGCTGGGTGGCAATCCGAAATGGGCGGAGAAGGATGATCCGCGCATCACGGCAATCGGCCGGGTGATCCGGGCAACGCGGATCGATGAAGTCCCGCAGATATTGAACGTCCTGAAGGGCGAAATGAGCTTTGTCGGCCCGCGCCCGGAGCGTCCCTATTTCGTCAGCGAATTGTCGGCCGCCATCCCGTTTTACGACGAACGGCATGTGGTGAAGCCCGGAATTACCGGTTGGGCCCAGCTGAACTACCCCTATGGGGCGAGCGTCGACGATGCCCGGCAGAAACTCGAATATGATCTTTATTACATCAAAAATTACAGCCCGTTCCTTGATCTGCTGATCCTGGTTCAGACGGTACGGGTCATTCTCTGGCGGGACGGCGTCCGCTGACTGGCGGCCAATCGCAGGCAGCCGGATGATCACCGGCGTCGGAATTTTGAGCCATTTGCTCGCTTGCACCGGTTTTGCCGGTCTCGCGGTGTACGTTCTTTGGAAACGGCAGCAGTCCGCCGAAAGCCTGTGGCTCGGACTTGCCTGCCTGATGACCGCACTTTGGGCCGGCATATTGGTGTTCGGCGGTCGCTTCGGTGGCGGCATCGCAATACTGGTGTCGCCTGCTGAAACCCTGCGCACGGCGGCCTGGATTTTGGCGCTCGCCATGCTGCTCAGTCCGACATGGCACCTCCGACAGCGAGCCAATTCCTCCTTCGTGATTGCCGTCGCGCTTGGTGTCGTCCTGGCGGTGCAAGTGGCGATCGACCTCATCGTCGGCGTGGGCGGGTTTGCCGAGCCAGACTCGCCGTTGATCGTCCAGTTGTCGCTCATGGCCCGGCTTACGACCGCGATTGGCGGACTGGTTCTGGTTCACAATCTCTATTTGAATTCGGCCCCAGCCAGTCGGTGGAGCATCCAACTTCTCTGCATCGGACTTGCGGTGCTGTTTGCCTATGACCTCAACATGTACACGCTGGCGTTTCTCGGTGCGGGACAGAGCTTTGATCTGTTCAACGCACGCGGTTTGATCACCGTTTTGACCCTGCCGTTGATCGCGTTATCGGCACGGCGCAACCCTTTGCTGAAAATACAGATTTCCCGGCAGATTGCCTTCCAGACGCTGTCGCTCGGCATCATCGGTGGTTACCTGGTCCTGATGTCGATCGCGGCCTATGGGCTGGGACTTGTCAGCGGTGATTGGGGACGGCTGTTCCAGATTTCCGTTCCGGTTGCGATGGGGATATTCGCCGCGGTGGTGCTGTTCTCCGGCCGGTTCCGCGCCTCGGCCCGGGTGTGGATCAACAAGAATTTCTTCGCCTATAAATATGATTACCGCGAGGAATGGCTGCGGTTGATCAGCACGGTTTCGCGCACCGACGCCGCCTATGGCTCATTGGCGGAACGGGTCGTGCAGTCGGTGTGCAATATCGTCGAATCGCCCGGCGGCGCACTCTATGTACCGGACGGGGAGGGCGGGTTCGGTCTCGCCGAACGCTGGAACTACCGCGCCCTGACCGCTCAGTCGATCGAAGGACAGGAGGCATTGACCCAATTTCTCGGCGAACGCGGCCGGGTCATCCTTGTTGATGAACTACGGGACGGCATTGGCGACTATGGCGGCGTGGTGCTGCCGTCCGAACTGCTGGCGGACCCGGATGCCTGGCTGATCGTACCGCTGCTGCATCTGGAAAGCCTCGCCGGACTGGTTCTGGTCCAGCGGTCAAAGGCGGCCAGCGTCTTCAATTGGGAGGATTTCGACCTGCTCCGCACCGCCGGTCGGCAGGCGGCAAGTTATATTGCCGAAGCGGCGAGCCAATCGGCGCTATCAGAGGCGCAGAAATTTGATGAATTCAATCGCCGCTTCGCCTTCATCATGCATGATATCAAGAATTTGGTCAGTCAGTTGAGCCTGGTTGCCCGGAATGCCGAACGTCATGCTGAAAGCGCCGAATTCCGCCGCGACATGGTGGCGACCCTGCGCAGTTCGGTCGACAAGATGAACGACATGCTCGCCCGGCTGGCGCAGCACAATACCGCGAGGGGTGATGAGACAAATGTCATCGATCTGACCGGCATTGTTGGCACCGTCGTTGCGGAGAAGCGAACCCTGCATCCCGCGCTCAATTTTGAAATGCCAGCGGAACCGGTTCATGTTCGAGCCGACCCGCACCGGATCGAACAGGTGTTTGTGCATCTGTTGCAGAATGCCATTGATGCCAGCGCGCCGGACATGGCGATTGAGGTCCGCCTGACCGTCGCCAAGGACCAGGTCCGCATCGATGTAATCGATAGCGGCAGCGGCATGTCGGCGGCGTTCGTCCGGGATGATTTGTTCAAACCCTTCCGCTCAACCAAGACCGGGGGCTTTGGCATTGGCGCCTATGAAGCGCGCGAAATCGTCCGAGCGTCCGGTGGACGGCTTGATGTTGCGAGCCGGGAGGGCGAGGGTACGATCTTCAGCGTGATTCTGCCGCTGGCGGCGGGCACGGCCAAGGAGACACAGGCCTGATGGCAGACGAGCGTCGCAAATTGCTGGTTGTGGAGGATGACGAGGGTCTGCAGCGTCAGTTGAAATGGTCCTACGAGGATTATGACGTAGTGGCGGCCAAGGACCGGACCGAGGCGATTGACGCGGTTCGCGCCCATGAACCGGCTGTTGTCACGCTCGACCTGGGTCTACCTCCCGATCCTGACGGAACCAGCGAGGGCTTCGCCACGCTTGATGACATCCTGCGGGTGAAACCGGATACCAAGGTCATTGTGGCGTCGGGGCACGGCGCGCGGGAGAGTGCGCTGAGGGCAATCTCTTCGGGTGCCTATGACTTCTATCAGAAACCCGTGGATTTTGATGAGCTTGGCCTGATCGTGAAACGGGCGTTCCATCTGTACGATATCGAAGCTGAAAATCGCCTTCTGCATGCCGCAGGGCAGGGCGGTCTGCTCGGCGGACTGATCACTGCGTCTCCCGCGATGATCAAGGTCGGACGGATGATCGAGCGGGTGGCGGCAACCGATGTGTCGGTCATGCTGCTCGGGGCGTCGGGGACCGGCAAGGAGGTGCTGGCGCGCGGGCTCCATTTGGCGAGCCACCGGGCGAAACAGCCGTTCATCGTCATCAATTGCGCCGCCATTCCGGAAAATCTGCTGGAGTCCGAACTTTTCGGCTATGAACGCGGCGCGTTCACCGGTGCCAACAAGACCACCGAAGGCAAGATCGAACTGGCGGAAGGCGGGACGCTGTTCCTCGACGAGGTCGGGGATATTCCCTTGCCATTGCAGGTGAAATTGCTGCGGTTCCTGCAGGAGCGGGTGATTGAAAGGGTCGGCGGACGCAAGGCGATCCCGGTCAACGTCCGGATTGTCTGTGCCACCCACCAGAATCTCGACGGGATGATCACCGCCGGCTCCTTCCGGGAGGATCTCTACTACCGTCTCGCCGAAATCGTCGTCCGCATTCCGCCGCTGGTTGAACGGGACGGCGATGCGGTTCTGCTCGCCCATCATTTTGCCCGGAAAATCAGCCAGGATCTCGACCGGTCGGTGAAGGGTTTCACGCCCGACGCTCTGGCGGCGCTGACGTCCTGGCATTGGCCCGGCAACGTCCGCGAGTTGGAGAACCGCTTGAAACGCGCGGTGATCATGGCCGATGGGGCGCGCCTGACGGCGGCTGACCTCGATCTGGTCGATGCCGACGAGGATGATGGCTTCCTCAACCTCAAGTCCGCCCGGGAAATAGCTGACCGGCGGGCGATCCGTCTCGCATTGGCGCGCAACGATACCAATATATCGGGCGCTGCAAAGGCGCTTGGGATCAGCCGGCCAACGCTTTACGATCTCATGCGGCAGTATGACATCGAGGCATGATCGGTTAGGTTGTTCTAAAGACTGTTGGGTGAAAAGCGGGTGATCCAGAATCGCCGCGAGTAAGGGCCAGTATGATGAAGTCAGCGAACGGGTTCGGTCGGGTCGGCGTTTTGGCGGCGGTCATGCTGTTGGCAGTGCCGCCGGCGTTGGCGGACACACGAACCCAGCCCACCTCCCTTGTCGATCAGGGCTTTGCCCGGTTTAATCGTGGCGATGTCCGCGGTGCTCGTATCGAGGCGATGAAGGCGCTGAAAGCCAATCCGAGCAATGCCTTGGCGCGGATATTGAGCGCTCGGGTAATGCTCGAGGTTGGCAACGGCGTCGCGGCGCAAACCGAGCTGGAAAAGGCGGCTGCGGCGGGCTTCCCGCGTGATAAAACCCATCACCTGATGGCGCATGCCCTGCTGTTGCAGCGGCAGTTCCAGCGGGCGATGAACGAGGCCGATTCCTCGGTGGTGCCGGAGCAATTTGCCTCCTATGCGGCCCGGATGCGTGGCCGCGTTCAGGTTGCGCTGGCGCAAACCGACCGGGCGAGGGCGGAATTCGAACTCGCGCAGCGGATCACGCCGCGTGATCCCGAAGCGCTGATCGATCTTGGCCGGTTCCAGGCGATGAACGGGGAGGCCGCCGCTGGCGAGGCGTTGGTTGATCAGGCGCTGGCGATCGACAAAACCAATATGAAGGGCCTGCTGCTCAAGGGCGACATGGTTCGGGGCCGGGCCGGGCTGGAGCCATCGCTACCTTTCTTCAATCAGGCCCTGCAGGTTGATCCGAACAGTGTTGAAGCGCTGCTGGAGCGTGCCGGGACCCTCGGCGATTTGCGGCGCGAAGATGAATCGCGGGCCGACCTGAAGAAAATCCAGGGCCTTGTCCCCAACCACCCGCTTGGCCTGTATCTGGAAGCCGTGCTGGAAGCGCGGGCTGGGCGCTATGCCGCTGCCAACGCGCTGATGACCCGGACCAAGGGGGCGATCAACTCCTATCCGCCGGCCCTGATGCTGCAAGGGATGCTCGCCTATCAGCTGAACAATATGCAGCAGGCCGAAGCCTTTCTCGGCAAGGTCGTGGCGCAGATTCCACAGAGCGAACTGGCGCGGAAACTCTATGCCGCTGTCCAGCTTCGCAAAGGCGACGCCGCTGGGACGCTCGAAACACTGAAACCGCTGCTGGAGTCCGGCAACGCGGACGCGCGAGTCTATGCCCTGGCTGGGTCGGCCCATGCCCGGCGCGGTGATTACAAGACCTCACAGGCGTTTCTCGAAAAGGCCGCGAACGGCGCGCCGAAGGAACAGTCACTGCGCACCCAGCTGGCGATGACCCGCATCGCGCAGGGCGACGACGCCGGTGCTGCGGCGATGCTCCAGAATGTCCTCAAGACTAATGGGAAATCGCTTGAGGCGCTGATGATGGTGTCGCTGGTCAACCTGCGGCAGCAAAAATACAAGGAAGCTCTGGCGACAGCTGATCAGATCGTTGCGGCCTATCCGGCCCTGCCGGTTGGCTTCAACATGCGCGGCGCGGCCCAGCTTGGCATGAACGATTCAAAGGCCGCTGAGGCCAGTTTCCGGCAGGCGTTGGTGAAGAAGCCGAATTTCATCGAAGCGCGGCGGAATCTTGCCCAACTCCTGTCGACAACCGGACGTCGGGAGGAGGCCAAAAAGCAGCTGCTGCAGGTGCTGACCATTAACCGCAATGACACCACAGCGATGACCGCCCTCGCCGATATCGCCCGGGCACAGAATAACAGTGCGGAGCGGATCAATTGGCTAAAACAGGCCACCGCGATTGCACCGAAGAATATCGCGCCCCGGGTTTCGCTGACGCAGGCCTATGTCCAGTCGGGCGACTCCGCTCGGGCGCTGGCCGAGGCATCGGCGATGGAGCGGGACTTTGGCGACAATCCGACCGTTATCGAACTGGTCGGGATCACCCAACTGACCGCCAAACAGCCCGGCAAGGCCGAAAGCTCGTTCAACCGGCTGGTGACGCTTGCGCCCAATATGCCAGGTCCCCGTATCTTGCTGGCCCGGACCCAGGCGTTCCAGGGCCGGGTGGAAGATGCACGGTCAACCTATGCACAGGCACTGACCCTGACGGGCCAGAATCTGGTTCCCGTCTACGTTGACGCGATTGCGCTGGAATCGCGATCGGGCGATTATCCGGCTGCGCTGGCACTGGTGGCCAGATTGCGCCGCGCCTATCCCAAACTGAACGTCGCTGACCAGGTTGTCGGGGATATCAACCTCAATTCCGGTGACCTGAACGGGGCCGTGGCCTCCTATCAGGCGGCGCAGCGCATCAATTTTGACCGGTCGGTCGCGATGCGGCTGTCGGTGGCCTATGACCGGATGAACCGGACGCCCAATGCCATTGCCATTCTTCAGGCCTTTCTGAAGAAGGAACCGAATGACCCGGTGGCGATGGCGGGTCTTGCCGACCGCTATACGACGGCGCGGAACTACAAGCAGGCGATTGCGATTTATGATGAGTTGCGGAAACGCGGCGCCGCCAATGATCCGGCGGTTTTGAACAATCTGGCCTGGGCGCTGCACAAGCTCCGGGACAAGCGCGCCATTCCGATGGCGCAGGCCGCGATCCGGGCAGCCCCCACCAGCCCGGCGATCATGGATACCGCTGGGATCGTGCTGGTTGAGACCGGAACTGATGTCAAACGGGGGCTGGCGCTGCTGCAAAAAGGCGTCGCCACGGTGCCGCGTGACCCGAATATGCGCTACCATCTGGCCATCGCCTACAAGGCCAACGGCAAGAAGGCTGACGCGATCAGCGAGCTCAACCTGGCGCTCAAAGCCGCGAAATGGGAGAATCGTGCTGCGGCAGCAGCGCTGTTGCAGTCACTCCGGCGATAGGCTTGCGCTTGGGGGCGGTGCCGCCTAAACGCGTCGCTCGGTCGGGGCGTGGCGCAGCCCGGTAGCGCATTAGACTGGGGGTCTAAGGGTCGCAGGTTCGAATCCTGTCGCCCCGACCAGAGAAACGGCTGCGGAGCAATCCGTGGCCGTTTTCGCTTTCTGGCTAGCCAACCTCTGCCTTGTGGCGCACCGCCAGTTCAACATAACCGGCCGCCCCGGCCCGGTTGCGGGCAATATCCTGCGGCGTCAGCTTGCGCATGAAAGCGGCGGGTCGGCCACCCCATAGTTCGCCGGACGGGATGCGTTTGCCCGGTGTCAGCATCGCGCCCGCCGCCAGCATCCCGTCTGTTTCGATGACGCAGCCGTCCATCACAATCGCTCCGAGCCCGACGAAGCTATGATCCTCCAGGGTGCAGCCGTGAATCATCGCCATGTGACCGATCAGGCAATCCTTGCCGATGAAGGTGCCGTGGGTCTTGCGGGTGACATGGACGACCGATCCGTCCTGGATATTGGACCGCTCCCCCACCACGATGGTCTGCACATCGGCGCGGAGGACGCAGTTGTACCAAATGCTGGCACCGGCCTCGACGCGGACATTGCCGACGATCTGCGCGCCGGGGGCGATGAAGGCATCGGCGTCGAGATCCGGCGTGGTGCCGTTGAAGCTGTGGATCGGCATGGTGTAAGGCGTAGAGCCGTGGTAAGGAGCGTCTGTCAAGTAAGGAATGACCGATGACCCGCCATGCCAAGTTCACCAGCAAGGGCCAAATCACCATCCCGGTGGATGTCAGGCGGGCGCTTGGCTTCAAGGACGGTGATACCGTCAGGATCGAAGTCGAGGCTGATGGCGTCAAGCTGAAGCCGATGCGATCCGCGCGCGAACTCATTGGAATTGCCGGTCAGTTTATCAAGGATGAGACACTGCTGGCGACGCCGTGGCCCGAGGTCCGGCGCGTCGCTTGGGAGCGACATGTCGCGGAACGCGTCACCAAATGGGACCGTGATCAGGCGCCTTCTCCGGACGACACATGATATTTCTCGACACAAATGTGGTTGTCCGCATGATTGTTGGAACGCCGCTGGCGCATGCCGAAGCGGCGGCTGCGTTGATCGATTCCCGGCGCAGCGAGCTCTATCTTGCCCCGTTGATAATGATGGAGGTGGCGCACACGCTGCGGTCTTTCTACGGCTTAAGTCGCAGTCAGATCGCGATGGCGATGACAGAATTTGTAGAAAGTCTCGAAACCGCGCCGGATGAACGACTGCGCATGGTCCAGTCGTTGCAGCTTCATCAGGCAAAGTCTGTCGGGCTAGTTGATGCTTGGCTGGCGGTCGAATCCCAGTCACTTGGCCACCAGGTCGCAAGTTTCGACGGTGATTTGCGGAAATGCGGTGCGAACGTCCTTGATCCGATGGCTGCCTAGGCGCGATCCGTTGCATAGACGATGTGCGGCTTCAGGATGCTGTCGTCGGGCACATTGGGGTGGTCGAAATCAAGGTCGGGGCGGCGCGTCATGCTGAGCCGCTCCATCAACCCCCAGGACCGGGTGTTGCCGATGACGGTCATCGCGACAATGCGCGGGACATCGAGGTTGGCGAGGCCCCAGTTGAGGGCGGCTCGCGCAGCCTCGAATGCGTATCCTTGGCCCCATGCGTCACGCCGCAGTCGCCAACCGATCTCAACATCGCCGTTGATCGACGATTCGAACGTCACCCGTATCAGCCCGGCGAACCCAAGGAACGCGCCGTCTGCGCGCCGTTCAAGCGCCCACATGCCCCAACCATGATCGGCGAAGAATCTGTCCACCCTGTCGACGAGAGCATCGCTTTCGGCCCGGCTCAACAGCGCGGGGAAATGACGCATCACCTCCGGGTCAGCACCCATCGCTGCAAAGGGAGCCCGGTCGTTGTACTGCCAGGGACGGAGGATGAGGCGTTCAGTTTGGATCATAGCAGCGCCGCGACGGCCTGCACCGTGTTCCAGTTGCGTGCGGTGAGCGGCGACCCGGCAGCACGGTCGCAAAGGGCTGGCGTCAGCTTGGATGTGCCGACACCGTCACCAAAGTCGATCCACAGGGCATCGCCGTCGGCCATGATGACCTCCCGGCCATTCACACGGGCAGCGAGGTCGGAGGCAGCATCGGCGCGGATTGGCGCGACCGCAAGACAGAGGTGCAGCGTGCGGGGTCGGTCGCGCTGCGCCTCGGCCAGAGGTGAGCCTGCAGCGTAGCCTGCCCACTGGGCAGCGGTGCGGACGATGACCGGAACGGTGAGACCAAAGTCGCTGGCGATGAGTGCCTCCACCTTTGCCGCGACGTCTGCAGGGCTGAGGTTGCTCGACAATATGATATTGCCGCTCTGGATATAAGTTGCGACACTGTCAAATCCAGCAGCCGTCAGTGCGGTACGGAGTTCGGCCATCGGCAGTTTGCGGGTCGCGCCGACGTTGATGCCGCGCACTAGGACGACATAGCGCGTCACGGGAATAGCGGTGCCTGCTCAAGCCCCATTGTCTCGGGCAGGCCGAACATCAGGTTGAAATTCTGGACGGCCTGTCCGGACGAGCCCTTTACCAGATTGTCGATGGCAACGATGACGATGGCGCGACCGGGGATGCGGTCGGCAAAGACGTTGAGCACGACATGGTTGGACCCGCGCACCATCCGGGTCGCCGGGGCCGTGCCTTCGGGCAGCAGGTGGACAAATGGCTCGGCGGCATAGCGCGCGGCGAGTGCGGCACGTATGTCGGCCGGGGATTTGCCATCGGCCAGTTCAACAGTGATCGTTTCCAGTTCGCCCCGGTTCATCGGGACGAGGTGCGGTGTGAAGCTGATGGTGACCGGGATCCCCGCCCGTAGCGACAGTTCCTGTTCCGTCTCCGGCATGTGGCGGTGGCGACCGATGCCATAAGGGTGCGCCGCCTCCGACACTTCGGCGAACAGATTGGCTTCCTTCAAGGACCGCCCCGCCCCCGATACGCCTGACATCGCGAAAATCGTGATACGCTCCGGCGTAATCAGCTTGGCCTCGATCAACGGCAGCAGCGCCAGCAAAGCAGCTGTTGGGTAGCATCCGGGGCAGGCGACCAGCCGCGCGGTGGGCAGCGCCGTGCGGGCATATTCCGTCAGGCCGTAAACCGCCTCCGTCAGCAGCTGCGGGGCCGGGTGGGTGTTGCCATACCAGTCGGCGTAAACATCCGCGTCCTTCAGCCGGAAATCGGCGCTGAGATCGATGATCTTTGGCCCTGCAATGCCGCTCAGCAACTCCGCCGACGCCGCGTGCGGCAGGCAGCCGAACACGGCGTCGATGCCCGCCCAATCGATATCCTCCGCCCGGCACAGGCGAGGCAGGGTGCGGTACGGCGCAAAGTGCGGCCAGACATCCGCCATAGTCTGCCCGGCCTTGGCATTGGCCGACAGCGCGGCAATCTCGATGCGCGGATGGGTCAGTGCCAGACGCACAAGGTCTGCCCCGGTGTAACCGGAAGCGCCGAGGACTGCGATGCGAAGCGGCTGGGTCATGCGGCGCTCTTTAGGCAATCGTGGCCGCACTGGCCAGTGGTGGGTTGACGTCATCCCATTGGCACCGGATGAGGCGATTGCGAGCGAACAGATGATGCAGACCGAGAAAATCGTTGGGACGACCACCGCCGGAGCGCTGCTGCTCGTGGCGCTGGCCTTTGCGCTCTATGGGGCTGGGGAACAGGGCTGGCAGATGGCAACCCGCTGGACGGCGCGCTATGCGCTGCTGCCCTTTGTGGTGGTGTTCGCAGCAGGCGAACTGGCACGCCATGTTCGTGGGCCGATGCAGCAAATCCTCCGGAGCAGGCGGGGGCTCGGCCTGTCCTTCGCGGTCGCCCATTTCATCCACGCCGGAGCAATCGTCGGCCTCTACGTCACCTTGAGTGAAACGCCGTCAATCGTAACGCTGGTCGGTGGTGGCCTGGCCTATCTGTTCATTCTGGCGATGGCCGTAACGTCAACCGACACCGCCCGCCGCGCCATGGGTGCGTGGTGGCAGCATCTGCACCGTTGGGGTCTGCGCTATGTTTGGCTGATCTTTTTCCAGTCCTACGTCGGCCGCGTCGTGGAGGGCGGCGACGTCCTTGCAACGGGCCTGTTCGGGACGACATTGCTGCTCGCCGCAGCCGCACTCAGGATATCCGGCCCACTACGCCACCGCGCTGCGACCTGACCCGTTCGTCCCCTCCCCGTTTGAGGGGAGGGTGAGTTTGGTCAGTCGTCCGGGCGTGAGCAACTGGGGCAGCGTCTCCACCGTCCCGTCCGGGTGGTAGAACAGATAGAGTGGAATCCCCGACCGGCCCTGCGCGTCAAGAAACCGCGTGATCGCCGGGTCGCCGCGGGTCCAGTCGCCGACGAGGGTGACGATGCCGGCCTTTTTGAACGCCTCAGCCACGTCAGCATCGGCCAGTGCGCCGCGTTCATTGACCTTGCAGGTCAGGCACCAGTCGGCGGTGAAATAGAGGAACACCGGGGTTTTGGCGGCGCGGAGTTCGTCGAGGCGGGTCTGGCTGAATGGTTCTTCGACCAGTGCAGATGCGGTCGAACTGGTTGCGGTCACCGTCTCGGTGCGGATCGGGATGACCAGCAGCAGCGCCGTCAGCGCGATGAGCAGGGGCACCAGCGTCCGGCCACCGGTCCGCTGCTTGGCTCCAAGCCACCACAGCGCCAGCCCGAGCAGCATCGCCCCACCAAGTCCCATGGTCATGCCATCAACACCCGCCTGCCGCCCGAGCACCCATGCGAGGCCGAGAGCGGTTAGGAACATCGGGACGGCCAGGATGCGGCGGAAATTGTTCATCCAAGCACCGGGTTTGGGCAGGATCCGGCGTAGGCGCGGAATGTAGCCCAGCGCGAGGAAGGGTAGCGCAAGCCCAAGACCGAGACCTGCAAATACCGCCAGCCCGGCAGCCGGTGGCAGCGCAATGGCGGCGCCGAGTGCCGCCCCCATGAACGGCCCGGTGCAGGGCGTCGCGACGAAGGCGGCGAGAACACCGGTCCAGAAGGCACCGGAGGTCCCGCCCTTCGATGCGAGGGTATTGCCGACACCGCGCCCGCCAAACTCAATCTCGAACAAGCCAGCGAAATTCAGGCCGATGGCTGTCATCAGCAGCAACAAAAACCCGATGACGCGCGGGTCCTGCAACTGGAACGCCCAGCCGATGCTGCTGCCCGCCGCGCGAAGCCCGAGGATCAGCGCGCCGAGCGACACGCAAGTCAGCACAATTCCGGCGGTATAGGCCAATGCTTCCGTCCGTGCCTCGCGCTCCGATCCACCGGCACGGGCCAGACTGAGCGCCTTAAGGCTGAGGATTGGGAACACGCACGGCATGATGTTCAGCAACAGTCCACCGAGAATCGCACCGAGCAGCGCTGCAGCAAAATAGCCCGGATCACTATACAGATCATCACCGCTGAGCGGCTCTCCTGCCGCCGGGACAGCACCGGGTTGCGCGTTGATCTGCCATGCTGTGCGGGTACCGTCCGTGTCGACCGCCAGCACACCGATCAGCGGGCCATTCGGCTTTGTGCTCCCAGCTTTGGCATCAATGCGGAGCTTGCCATCTGCAACTGTCGTCAATTGCGGCGCGCCATAGTCGGTCACAAATTCGGTGATTGGATAAAATTCCGCTGCGCGGATGCTTGCCGCGTTCGGCACAGACGCTGCGATGATGATCCGGCCATTGCTCGCAGCATAGGTGACAGGCGCTGGCAACAGTTTTGGCAGGGCGGCACGGGCCGTGGCGAAACCTGCGGCTGATTTGGGGTTTGGCGCACCATTCCCAACCGTCAGCCGCAGGTCGAGCGTCGCGGATTGCGGAACGCACAGCGACGGGTCGCAGACCAGCCAGTTGACCTTGACGCTGATTGGAAACGTTGCGCCCGGCTTCATGGCGGGTGGGACGGTTATGTCAGTCAATAGTGTTGCTGCATGGCCGAAAACGAAGCTGGTTAGCCCGGCTACGGCAAAGCGTTCCGGCACCGGATAGCGCAGCGGAGATGCGGTCGCTTCACCCGGCAGCGTCCATTCTGCCCGTGTTTCAACACCGGAATCGCCCGGATTCTGCCAATAACTGTGCCAATCGGGGTTCGGCGTGATGACGATGCCGAGGGTGAGGGGGCTACCGGGAGCCGGGGCAACACTCTCGGCGATCAACTCGATCCGGCTGCGGTCAAGCTGCGCCGACGGGGCGGCCTGTGCGGCGAGCGGCAGCAGGAGGACGAGAAAGGCGAGGAGACAGCGAACCATGTTCGCATCTCTACACTGACTTTACCCGAAACAACCACCCGTCGCCGCTCATCCCGAGCGAAGTCGAGCGACGCAGTGCCCGTTGTTGTGCGTCCCTCGACTTCACTCGGGATGAGCGGGGCGAGGGAGGGACCGGAACAAGGAAAAGGGCGCGGTTGCCTTCGCAACCACGCCCTTCTGCATCGTTCGCTCTGCGCCTAGCGCTTCGAGAACTGGAAGCTACGACGGGCCTTGGCCTTACCGTATTTCTTGCGCTCGACAACGCGTGCATCGCGGGTCAGGAACCCGGCATGCTTTACTACCGGACGCAGTACCGGTTCATAGCGGGTCAGTGCCTGCGCGATACCATGTTTCACCGCACCGGCCTGGCCGGAAAGTCCACCGCCGGATACCGTGCAAACCACGTCATATTGATCGCGGCGCTCAGCGATGTCGAACGGCTGGTTGATGACGAGGCGCAGCGTTGGCCGGGCGAAATAGGTCAGCTGATCCCGGCCATTGACCGTGATCTTGCCCGAACCCGGCTTCAGCCAGACCCGCGCGATGGCATTCTTGCGCTTGCCGGTGGCATAGGCGCGACCCTGCGCATCGATCTGCTGTTCCCGCAGCGGCGGCGGAGCCTGTACGGACCCAAAGGCCGCCGGGGTAGCCGGGGCTGCATCGGCGGCGTCGAACCCTGGTGCAACCGGGGCTGCACCGGACAGGGCCGCGAGATCACTCAGCGACTGGCGATTGTCACCCATTACGCACCCACCTTGTTCTTGCGGTTCATGCCGGCAACGTCGAGAACCGTCGGGTTCTGGGCGACGTGCGGATGCTCGGTTCCCTTGAAAATGCGCAGCGCCCGCATCTGGTCACGACCCAGCGGACCGCGTGGCACCATCCGTTCGACAGCCTTTTCGAGCACGCGCTCGGGAAAGCGGCCGGCAAGGACCTTGTCTGCGGTGATTTCCTTGATGCCGCCGGCATAGCCGGTGTGGCGATAATAGGTCTTCTGCGTCAGCTTGCGGCCGGTGAAACGCACCTTGTCCGCGTTGATGACGATGACATTGTCACCGCAATCGACATGCGGGGTATAGAGCGCCTTGTGCTTGCCGCGCAGGCGGTTGGCGATGATCGAGGCAAGACGGCCTACGACAAGCCCTTCGGCGTCGATCAGCAGCCAGTTCTTCACGATCTCGGCGGGCTTCGCCGAAACGGTCATTTTCATGGTTGGTCCTAACGGAACGAAAAAACCGGCTGGGCGAACCCTGCCGGAACGGCGCGCTTTTGGCTGATCAAGACGGGGAGGTCAAGGAAAAGCGTGGGTTTGGACGGTGGTATTATATTACCGCTGGAATTTAACACCGGTCATTTCTTCGGAAATTGCCCAAAGCGCTGCGGCAATTTCACGGTCGACTGCATGAGGGCGCACGCCGGCCCACATCGGCATACCCTCGATCCAGGGCGCAGCGATGTTGCAGTCCTCGCAGTAAACCCCGCCCAACCCATCGAGCAGCGGGGATGTCGCGCACCAAATACTGGTGGCCGCGCCCTGTTCGATTGTCTTGAAGCCCGGGTTGACGTTGCCATCCGCATCATACCAACCCATGGAAATCTGTTCTTCCATCGTCAGATGGCGCTGCAACGGCGTGGCAATCCCGCCTGGGTGCACCGCAAAACTTCGGATACCGAGCGGTTCACCCAACGCGTCGAGGTGGATCGCAAACAGCGAATTGGCGGTCTTTGCCTGCGCATAAGCGGTCCATTTGAAATAGTCGCGGCGGTCGAAGTGGATGTCGTCCAAATCCAGCCCTCCGCGCGCATGACCGATCGACGACAACGTAACAATTCGGGTGCCACGCCCAGCCGCCTTGAGCAAAGGCCACAGCCGGGCTGTCAGCTGAAAATGCCCGAGATGATTGGTGGCGAACTGGCTTTCATAACCGCGGGCATCCCGGGTCAGGGCATTGGCCATGATCGCGGCATTGTTGATCAGCAGGTCGAGCTGGCTGGCTTTCGTGGAGACAACAGCCGCAAACCGGTCGATGGATGTCGGATCGGACAGGTCCAGCTCGTCAATCTGAACATCACCCGCGACCTCGGCTAGGTCGACCATCGCCGCCTCCGGCCGTCGTGCGCCGACAATGACCCGTGCACCGGCGCCGACAAGCGTGCGAACGGTTTCAGTGCCAAGCCCGGAATACCCACCAGTGACCAGAGCGGTCTTGCCATTGAGGTCGATGCCGGCAATCACCGTTGCAGCGGTCGAGCGCATACCAAAAGGTGACGTGATTGGGGCTTGTGCGGACATTCTTCGTCTCCCGAGTGAGCTATGCGCTGTTCAAGTCAGTGGGGCCGGGTGACCCGATGTGCAGCCCAGACTGATGTACCGACGAGCAGTGCGCCGCCTGCTTGATGCGCAACGCCCAGCCAGATTGGCACGCCATTGACCAGCGTCGCGACTCCGAGGGCGAACTGGCCGATGACGGTCAGCCCCAAGGCGAGCGAGGGCAGGACCACGCGGTAACGCCAGAGCTTTCCAGCGATGTGCAGGGCATAAAGCGCCACCAGAACGGCGAGCCAGCGGTGGACAAATTGCACGGTGATCGCGTCGTTGATCAAACTACCAAGCGATGCGCCGACGCTTTGCATGACATGCGGGGCGATCCAGTCCTCCCCCATCATCGGCCAGGTGTTGAAGGCATAGCCAGCGTTCAGGCCAGCGACAAATGCGCCGAATTTGATCTGCGCTCCTAGCAGCAGAAAATAGGGGATGATCCAGCCGCGCGGCCGGTTCCCTACCGGCAGGCGGGGTCGTGCCTTGTCGCGCAAACTCAGGGCCAGCCACAATGCAAAGCCCATGATCACCAATGCGGTGCCCAAATGGGTGGCGAGACGGAAATGCGAGACGTCGGTTCGGTCAACGAGGCCGGATTTCACCATCCACCAGCCGATGAAGCCCTGAAGGCCTCCAAGTGCCAACAGCGCGGTCAGCGGCGGCCCATAGCCGCGCGGGATCGCCCGGGTCAGCGCAAACCAGGCCAGCGGGATTGCCACCACTAGGCCGATAAGCCGACCAAGCGCCCGGTGCAGATATTCCCAGAAGTAAATTGCCTTGAACGCGGCCATCGACATGCCGCGATTGATTTGCTGATATTCCGGCGTTGCCTTGTAGGCGTCGAATTCTGCCTGCCATGCGGTCTCACTCAGCGGTGGGATGATCCCGCTCACCGGCTCCCAGCGCGTGATCGACAAGCCTGATTCGGTCAGCCGGGTAATGCCGCCGATCACCACCATCAGGAACACCATGAAGGTGACCAGAAACAGCCAGTTTGACAGGGCAAGCGGACGCGGGCGGCGGATCATCACCGGCCTATGAACCGATGCTGCCGTTTCGCCAAGCTGGGGGTGCCAAAATTCAGCAATTTGTCACCCTGACACCGGCGTCAGGTTGACGGGTGCGGATGGGGCGCTAATCCGGCTCGCGATTATCAGACCGGGAGATCAGCATGACCATCAGTTTCAACAACCGCGTAGCCATCGTGACCGGTGCCGGTGGTGGCCTTGGCCGCGCCTATGCGCTGGCGCTTGCGGCCCGGGGTGCAAAGGTTGTGGTCAATGACCTTGGCGGGGCGCGCGACGGGACCGGCGGGTCCTCGGCGATGGCGCAGGCGGTGGTTGATGAGATCGTCGCAGCTGGCGGCGAGGCGATGGCCAATGGTGCCAGCGTCACCGACTTTGCCCAGGTTACTGCGATGGTCGAGGCGGCGAAGGCAAAATGGGGCCGCGTCGATATCCTGATCAACAATGCCGGGATTTTGCGCGACAAAACCTTTGCCAAGATGGAGATGGCGGATTTCCAGATGGTGCTCGATGTGCACCTGACCGGCTCCGCCAATTGCACCAAGGCGGTGTGGGAGACGATGCGGGAACAGGCTTACGGCCGGATCGTGATGACGACCTCCTCCACCGGTTTGTACGGCAATTTCGGCCAGGCCAATTACGGGGCGGCCAAAATGGGTCTGGTCGGCTTGATGAACACGCTGGCGATTGAGGGGGCGAAATATAATGTTCGCTGCAATTCCATCGCGCCGGTGGCCGCAACCCGCATGACCGAAGACCTGATGCCGCCGGAAATGCTCGCCCGGCTGGCTCCTGACACGGTAGTTCCCGCAACCCTGTTCATGTGCAGCGAAGACGCCCCCAACAAGGTGATTTTCAACGCCGGTGGCGGCGGGTTCGAACGGACCTATGTCACCATCACCCGCGGCATCCACCTGCACGGCGAGGATATGACAGTAGAGGCCATCGCCGCCCGCTGGGACGAAGTCGGCGACCGGATCGGGGAGATCGTGCCGGAAAATGGCTCGGCTCAAGGCGCAATGGCCCTGTCGCGCTAGGCTTGCACCACGCGTGTTAATTGTGTAATACACCTCCCATCCTTGGGAGGCAGGCATGATTGAACAGGCAGATCTCGATGCGGCGGTGGCCGCGAAACTGTTGACCGCCGGGCAGCGCGATGCGCTGACCGAATTTGTGCGGACCCGTGGCCGGGCAACGCTCGGCGCGGATGAGGAACAATTCCGGCTGGTCACCGGCTTCAACGATATTTTCGTGACGATTGCGATTGGCATGCTGCTGTTCGCGGTTGGCTTCATCGGCGGTCAGGTCCAACCGTGGGTCGCCGCCGGGGTGATTGCCGCGGTCAGTTGGGGCTTGGCTGAGCATTTCACCCGGGTGAAGCGCATGGCGCTGCCGTCGATCGTCCTGCTGCTGTCCTTCGTGATGAGCAGTTTCGTGACCACAGGCGCCCTGATCGCGGCGATCACCGGTGTTGAAGACAATGTCGGGATTGGAGAAGGCAGCCTCTACGCGGTCATGGCCGGTGTTGTCGCCTGTGCTGCAGCGGCGGCACATTGGTTGCGGTTCCAGGTGCCGATCACGGTGGCGGCGGGCGCTGCGGCCCTGTCCGGAATTGCGGTATCGCTGGTCGCAGCAGCATCGGCTGGCAATGTTGAACTGGTTCTGGTCGCCACTGCGCTGTGCGGCGTCGGGGTATTTGCGCTGGCCATGCGCTTTGACATGAGTGACCGGGAACGGTCGACCCGCCGCACCGACATTGCGTTCTGGCTGCATGCGGCATCGGCGCTGATGATCGTGCATCCGCTGTTCGGCTTGTCCGGTATTCGCGGCGGCCTCGTCTCTGAACTGGAGGCAGCGGGCGTAGTCATCACCTACCTTGTGCTGACGGCCATTGCGCTGGCGATTGACCGCCGGGCCTTCCTCGTATCGGCGCTGCTGTACATGGTTTGGGCCGTCCAGTCGCTGGTGCAGGGGGCAGGGCCGGTTGAACTGGGCAGCGCCTATGCCGCGCTGGTCCTCGGGATTTTCCTGGTGCTGCTGTCCGCTGGTTGGCGGCCGATCCGCAGCCGGGTCATCGCCCTGCTGCCAACGAATGTCAGCGCCAGGCTGCCAGTGACGGCCTGACCCTAGGCATCGACCAGCTTCAATAGGCGGCGTTCCAATGGCGCGAGGACGGACTTCAGGGCCGATCCCCGCGCCAGCACCGCGCCGCCGTCGCCGTGCAGGGCATATTGGCCCTGTTTCAGCCGCAGGGCAGGACGCTTGACGACCTGCACCTCAGGCCGTTCAGAGGCGCGGCGGAAGGCGGAAAATACGGCGGCTTCCCGGTCCATGGCAACGGCATAGTCGCGCCATTCACCCGCCGCGACCATGCGGCCATAGAGGCCGAGAATGACGTTGAGCTCCAGTCGGTCAAATACCACCTGACCGGTCACTGGCTGGGGGAAAGGGGTGACAACCCCCATCAGGCGGCGTCGCTGGCCTTTTTGCGGCGCGGTGCGGCATCGCGCTCATCGATCATGCCTTCCAGTCGCTTGCGCAACATGTCGACTTCACATTTCAGCAGATCAAGCTGCTGCGTCTGCGGGTCAAAGCGTTCGCTGCACGGGGTTCCGTAGGGCAGGAACGGCTTGGCATAATCTTCAGCATCCACCGGCACGGCCCGGGCCGGAATGCCGACCATTGTCGCTCCTTCCGGCACGTCGCGGGTCACGACCGCATTGGCACCGATCCGGGCGCGACTGCCAACCGTCACCGGTCCCAGCACCTGCGCGCCGGACCCGACGATGACCCCGTCCAACAGCGTCGGGTGCCGTTTGCCGTCGATGCCGTTCGACGGGTCGGTGCCACCCAGTGTGACGCATTGGTAGATGGTAACATTGTCGCCGATCTCGGCGGTTTCGCCGATGACCACAAAGCCGTGGTCGATGAAGAAATTGCACCCGATCCTGGCACCCGGATGGATGTCGATCCCGGTCAGCAACCGCGACAGATGGTTGACGAACCGGGCGATGAAATACAGCTCCCCCCGGTACAGCCAGTTCGCCAGCCGGTGAAAGCCCAGCGCGTGCACCCCGGGATAGAGCAGGATTTCCCACCGCGTCCGCGGCGCCGGATCGCGCTGCTTGATTGAATCCAGATATGCCACCAGCGTGTCGAACATCTCATGTCTCCAACGAGGCCTGACGGTAAATCTAAGGGGCCGCGCGTGAATTTTCCAGACTGTGCACCTTATCAGGGCCGGAATCCGGGGTCACCGACATTCGGGTTGCCGGGCTGATAGCATTTCTTGGTTGAAGTCGCGGGCGGTGCGGCGGACAAGTGGACTATTGCTTGGCCCGAGGGACGCATGGAGTTTGACCTTTTGCCCTTCATCGCCGTCGGGTTCGCTGCCCAGTTGGTGGACGGTGCGATCGGCATGGCGTTCGGGGTGATTTCCTCGACCCTGCTGGTCACGCTCGGGGTCCCACCGGCGGCGGCTTCGGCGGGTGTGCACACCGTGGAGACGGCAACCACCGCCGTATCGGGCATCAGCCATGTCTATCACGGCAATGTCGATTGGCGGCTGTTCTGGCGGATCGCGCTACCCGGCATGCTCGGGGCTGTGCTCGGCGCCTATGTCCTGACCAGCATCGATGCGTCGGTCGCCAAGCCGATTGTACTCGCTTATCTTATGATCATCGGTCTCATCATCCTGTGGCGGGGCGTGCGGCAATCGCACCGGGAGGCGACACCAAAAGTGATTGTCCCGCTCGGCCTTGTCGGGGGTTTCCTTGACTCTGCTGGCGGCGGTGGTTGGGGCCCGATTGTCACCTCCAACCTCATTCTGCAGGGGGCGACCCCGCGCCGGACCATCGGCACTGTCAATGCGGCGGAGTTTTTCGTCACTTTGTCGGCCGCCGCCGCCTTCCTGTACGCCCTTGGTTGGGAGGTGTTGACCCAGGCGACCCTCGGCCTGATGATCGGCGGGGTGGCTGCCGCGCCGCTTGGAGCTTGGCTTGTCAAACGCGTTTCCACTCGACCATTGATGATTGCCGTTGGCGTGCTGCTGGTCGTCACCAGCAGCTACGGCATCTATCGGGGCCTGAGCTAAGCCATAGCTTGCAATGCCTTTGACACGGCATTGACCACGGACCCGATCCGAACTGCGGCTTGAATGTTCGTTACCGGCACATTGTGATCCCGCAAAACCTTCTCGTGCGCATCGATGCACATACCGCAGCCATTGATGGCAGAGACCGCTAAGCTGAACAGTTCGAAATCAACTTTTTCGATCCCGGGTGCACCAATGACGTTCATCCGCAGCCTTGCAGGAAGAGTCGCATAGTCCTGGTTCGCAGACAGGTGAACGAAGCGATAGTAGACATTGTTCATCGCCATAATCGACGCGGCTGCCTTCGCTGCGGTCATGGCTGCGTCGCTGAGGTGCGGCCGGGCTTCTGCTTCGGCCGCCGCAACCATTTGCGGGTTCCCAGTAGCATGAGCGCAAGCAACGAAAAGGCCGTGGCGCTGCTGGTCGGTCAGGCCGGGCTCAGTCAGCAACGACCCAATGTTTAACCGGAGGTCCTTTGCATAGTCCGGCAAAGCGCGCGCAAGTTCGGTGAGAGACATAGCTACTCCTAGCCTCTCTCCTCCAAGCGGGAGAGAGGTTTGAGAAAAATATTGGAAAAAGCAGGTTTTAGACTGGGTTACCCCAACCTAGCACCACAAGCAGGGAAGGGCATCAACTCCTCTCCCCGTCCGGGGAGAGGAATGATTGCTACGCCGCCGGCTTGAGGACGTCTTCGCCGGCCTGCCAGTTGCAGGGGCAGAGTTCATCGGTTTGCAGCGCATCAAGATTCCGCAATGTTTCCTGAGGATTGCGGCCCTGATTGAGGCCGTTGACCGACACATGCTGGATGACATTGTTGGGGTCGACAATGAAGGTGGCGCGCAGGGCGACGCCAGCGTCCTTGTCAAGAATCCCGAGCGCACGGGCAAGCTCGTGCTTGTTGTCGGCGATCCACGGGAAGTCGCAGGCGGCCAGGCGCTCGTCAGCCTTGCGCCATGCAAAGTGCACGAAATCGCTGTCAGTCGAAGCGCCAATCAGCACGGCGTCCCGGTCAGCGAAGTCACTGTTGAGGTCGCCATAGGCGATAATCTCAGTTGGGCAGATGAATGTGAAATCCTTCGGCCAGAAAAACACGACTTTCCATTTGCCGCCAGTCTCAGCAAGGTTCAGAGACTCACCTCCTGGGAGGGCAGAAATGCCCTGTTGGACGGATACGGTCAGCGTCGGAAATTTGTCGCCAATGCTCAGCATGTGTCTCTCCTGTTAGGTTGATGAGCAGCATATGCGCGGAACCTGATCAAAAGAGCCAATTGATTATTTGATGCAGGTTGATCGATAATATCGATCATGTACCTTCCCACTCTCAAGCAGCTGCAATATTTGACCGCACTCCAACAGCATGGCCACTTTGGCAAGGCCGCAGATGCCTGTTTTGTGACTCAATCCACGCTGTCATCGGGCCTTCGCGAGCTTGAGGTGCTGCTGGGTGTCACCTTGGTCGAGCGGACCCGCCGGGTGGTGCGGTTCACCCCGCTTGGTGAACGGATTGCGCAGAAGGCGCACGCCGTTCTGCGAGAGGCGGAGGAATTGGCCGGGCTGGCTGTTGCCGCTGGGAAACCTCTATCAGGTGATCTTCGCCTCGGAGTTATCCCGACAATCGCACCATTTCTGTTGCCCAAGGTGCTGCCGAAATTGCGGGAGCGTTACCCTGACCTGAAGCTCTATCTCCGCGAGGAAACCAGCGGGCAGGCTTGCGAAGCATTGGCCCGCGGTCAACTTGACTGCGTTTTGCTGGCGCTGCCCTATGCCTGCGGAGATGTGGCTAGCGTGAAGCTTTTTGATGATGCCTTCACCGTTGCCTTCCATGAAAGCGAGCCGCCTGGGCCGCTGCCGCGTATTCCGCCAGAGGCGATTGACGAGCAGCGGCTGCTGTTGCTGGAGGACGGCCATTGCCTCAAGGATCAGGCGCTGGCGGCCTGCAACCGGCCGGAACTCCGGGCCGAGGCCAAAATCCTCGGAACCTCGCTGCACACGCTGGTTCAGATGGTCGACAACCGCCTTGGCCTGACATTGCTGCCGCAAATGGCCGTGGACGCCGGCATATTGGCGAACACCCATGTCGTCTCGCGGCCCCTCGCCGGAACCCACGCCTCCCGGGAAATCGCCATGGTCTGGCGCACCAGCAGCCCCCGTGGTGACGAATTCCGCCTGCTTGCCGCTGCGCTCGCGGCTGGATGACGGTCTGCTTAAGCCTCAGCCCTTTGCCAGCCGTGTGCAGTTAGTCGCTCTACCGGCTTGAAGCGGGTTTTGTAGCTCATCTGGTTGCAGCCATCGATCCAGTAGCCGAGGTAGACGTAGGGAAGTCCGGCGCCTTTGGCCCGCGCGATATGGTCGAGGATGACAAAATTGCCGAGGCCGGCGCGGTCGCTGTCCGGATCGTAGAAACTATAGACCATCGACAGGCCGTCGCTGTGCCGATCGGTCAGCGCAGCCGCGATCAACCGCCCCGGGGTCTCGCCATCGCCGGGCTCGCGATATTCCAGTAGGAGGGTATCAACCGGCGTCTGTTCAACCATGTCGGCATAGTCAAAACCGTCCATGTTCGACATGCCGCCAACCGGATGGCGCGCCGACAGATAGCGCCGCAGCAGCTCAAATTGTTCAAGCGTGGTCCAGGGCTGGCAGATGCGGACGTCGATATCGGCGTTGCGCTTGATCAACCGCTTCTGCGACGCGCTCAGCCGGAATTCCCGCGCCACCACCCGCACCGACACGCAGGCGTTGCAGCCATCGCAACTCGGCCGGTAGACGACATTCTGGCTGCGGCGAAAGCCGATCCGGGTCAGCGCCTCGTTCATCTCGGTCGCGTCGGGGCCGCGCAGCTCGGTGAACACCTTTCGCTCGGTCCGGCCGGGAAGATAGGGGCAGGGGTTCGCCGAGGTGACGAAGAAGCGCGGGAAGCGGAAGGTCTGGTCGGTCACGCGGTGATTATGCGCGACACCTGCCGCCCTGAAAAGGTCAATAGGTGGTTAACCACGACGCTGCGACATTTCAGGCCAGTTCCATTGGGCGGACTTCATAACCAGCGCCGCGCAACGCCTCGATCAACCGGTCGAGATGGGCGCGGTCGCGGGCCTCGCATTCGATGTCGGTGATCAGGCCCTTGGCCGGCAGGTTGGTGAACACCCGCTGGTGATAGACTTCGATGATGTTGACCTGCTGCTGGTCAAAAATCCGCGCCACATTGTAGAGCTGGCCCGGCCGGTCCTTGAGGCGGATACGCAGGCGGGCAATCCGTCCCTCCCGCGCCAGATCGCGCAGCAGGACATTGGCGAGCAGCCGCGTGTCGATATTGCCGCCGCAGAGGACAAGGCCGACGGTGCGGCCGCGGAACCGCCCCGGATGGGCCAGCAGTGCCGCGAGGCCAGCGGCACCGGCACCTTCCACCACGGTTTTTTCGATGTTGAGCAGCATCGCGACGGCATGTTCCAGGTCGCGTTCGCCAACCAGCCGAACATCCTCGACCAGCGCTTTCACAATCTCGAAGGTCAACTCGCCCGGATATTTGACCGCGATACCCTCGGCCAGGCTGTCGCCGTCGCAAACCGCCGTCTCGCCTTTCAGCTTGGCGTACATAGATGGGTAAAGTTCCGCCTGAACGCCGACAATCTCGATGCTTGGTTTCACACCGCGCGCTGCAACCGCCATGCCGGAAATCAGCCCGCCGCCGCCGATCGGGACGACCAGTGTGTCGATGCCGGGTGCATCCTCCAGCATTTCCAGCGCGATGGTGCCTTGCCCGGCAATCACCTGGGCATCGTCATAGGGGTGGACAAAGGTGAGCCCGCGCTTGTCTGCGAGCATCCGGGCGTGGGCCGCCGATTCCTCAAGCTTTTCGCCGTGCAGAATGACATTGGCGTCATGTCCTTCGGTCTGTATCACCTTCACCACCGGGGTATGCACCGGCATGACGATGGTGGCTGGAATCCCCAGCCGCTTGGCGTTGTAGGCGAGACCCTGGGCATGATTGCCCGCCGACATGGCAATGACGCCGCGCTTGCGCTGGTCCGGGTCAAGCGTCAGCAGCCGGTTCAGCGCACCGCGTTCCTTGAACGATGCGGTGAACTGCAAATTTTCAAACTTCAGCCAAACCTCGGCACCAGTCAGGTCCGACAGGGTGCGGGAGTGCAGACAGGGGGTCCGCACCACCTTGTCGCCAATCGCGATCCGTGCCGCCTCGACATCGGCAAAGGTGACGGGGAGGGCGGGGGGTTGATTTGTCGCTGCGCTGGCCATGGCAGGCGCATAGCCCAAGTGGCGCGCGGCGCAAACCATGCTAACGGGCTGCGCAGCTTTGACGGAGGCATTGATGGCGCGTGTGGCATTTCTGGGGCTGGGGGTGATGGGATTCCCGATGGCGCGGCATCTGGCCGCCGCCGGGCACGACCTGACCGTATACAATCGAACCTTCGCCAAGGCCGATGCCTGGGTCGCGGTGCACGGTGGCCGGGCGGCACTCAGTCCAGCTGCCGCTGCCGCAGGGGCCGATGTGGTAGTCACCTGCGTTGGCAATGACGATGATCTGCGCAGCGTGGTGCTTGGGCCGGACGGGGCCTTTGCCGCGATGTCAAAGGGCGCCCTGTTTGTCGATCACACCACGGTGTCCGCCAGCATCGCGCGGGAATTGGCCGAAGCGGGCGACGCTCGCGGTCTTTACGTCGTCGATGCGCCGGTATCGGGCGGGCAGGCGGGGGCGGAGGCTGGGCAGCTGACGATCATGTGCGGGGGGCAGGCTGCGGCCTTTGCGTGTGCCGAGCCGGTGATGGCCGCCTATGCCAAGCGGATTGGCCATATGGGCCCTGCCGGTAGCGGGCAACTGACCAAGATGGTCAATCAAATCTGCATCACCGGGGTGTTGCAGGGCCTGTCGGAAGCGCTGACCTTTGCCACTGCGGCGGGGCTCGATGCCGATGCCGTCGTCGATGTGATCTCCAAAGGGGCGGCGCAAAGCTGGCAGATGGACAACCGGGCCCGGACCATGGTGCGCGGCGAGTTTGATTTCGGCTTTGCGGTCGATTGGATGCGCAAGGACCTTGGGCTGGTGCTGAGAGAGGCGGCATCGCGCGGGCTGGACCTGCCGCTGACCGCGCTAGTCGATGGCTATTATGCCGAGGTGCAGGCAATGGGCGGTGCGCGGCAGGACACGTCGTCACTGATCCGCAGGTATCGCGGCTAGAGCGTCTTTCGACCAATCCGGGTCACCGTGACGGAGCCAAATTCGGTTCAGTGCAAGGCGTGAGGCGGGAGCGATGCATTGGCATCGTGACCAACGCGCAACGCCGCAATGGGCCGGATTTGGCCCGCCGCACGTGCGGTTGCGGCGGGAGGCCCGCTGGACAGCGTTGCATCGCTTGCAGGGAGCCACCAGC
>CALRKY020000036.1:0-28351 GCA_943368345.1 Synechococcus sp. UW140
AACTCCGACCACGCTCCGACGGAAGCAAAGGCCCGATCAGTGCCCATTCATCATCGCTGACCCCAATCCGCTCGCCCAATGCTGCCTCCAAAAGACAGCCTTGAATCAATGATCGAGTCTCAGGTCAAGCTTTGTCCACGTGGCCTAATTGGAATTGTGTCCCATAGTTCAGCGAATCTTATCTGGACAATCTGCTGTAATAGGGGAGGCTCCGGGTGTATCGAAGGCCGCCGTTTCAGAGCACAAAAGATGTTCCTTGGAAGGAAATCTCTGTTGAGTAATATGCAAATTATCTTATTGATTTGGGTAAGCGCCGTCCTGATAGTCGGACCTGTGTGCTACATTGCATTGGATATCTTGGGTGGATTTGTTCATCATGATGCTCTTGTAAGAGCGATCGTTGTAACTGTTGTTACAGCATTCATTTCAACGTGGCTCAGATTTCCGCCGAAATTTCGGTGACGACGAAATATACCTATAGTTAGCTCTGGGATTCCGCTGATAATGAACTCAACTCTTCCGGCCTGATTCACTGGCTATTTTAGATCGTCCGGCAATGTCGGCTCTCCCAGTATCTTCTCCATCCTTGCCCACCTCTCCGTAGGCGCGGCGCGTTCGACATATGTTTGCACGATATCGCGGCCAAGGCCGTAGTTGATGATGTAGCTGCGGTAGGTGTCGATGAATTTCAGCCGTTGTTCGGCGCGTTTGGGGTCGGCCAGTTCATAGCGTTCGACGAGCGTTTTTGCGGCGTCGCGGGTGATCCGGCCGGAGAGATATTGGTCGGCGATGGTGTAGCCGGCACCGGCGAGCGCGCGGGTTGCCTTTGACAGGTCGGCGAGCGCTGGTGCCGAACGCGGGTCGAGACCGGCGAGGGGATAGAGTTTGTCCTGCTCAAACCGGGTCTGCTCATCACCGGGAAAGGCGAGGTCGATGCCGTAATTGGCCGACCCTTCGGCGATCAGCGATTGCGGGCTGTACAGCGGATATACGCTGAATTCGACCCAGCCGCGCCCCTTGGTCAGGTTCCGTTCGAGCAGGACGTTGTAGATATGGTGGCCGGGATAGCCTTCGTGGCAGCCGAGATCGACCGCGCGGCTGATCTGAACTGGTAGGTCGGTGTTGATCTGGATCAGGCTTTTGTAATTGCCTTGATAGTAGTTGTAACCGCTCCAGGGCTTGTTGGTGACGAAGGACAGGTCAAAGCTTTCAGCTGCCGGTGCGGCGATATTTGCAGCGGTGCGGGCCTTGCATTCCGCAATCCCGGCTTCGATCACCGGGGCGAGCTTGTCCGGTGGAATGTCATAGCGTTTGCGGAAGGCAGCGACGCGCGCCGGCAGCGGCTCGCGTCCGGGCACCAGCTTCTCAATGCGGTTGAGAATGGCATCATAGCTGGCCAGCGGTTTCAACGCCGGACGCACGCCAAACAATGCTTCGGCCTCATCGGCAAAGCCGTAGCGTGCGCCCTGTTTCATCGCCGCCCGCGCCGCCAGGGCACGAAGCTGCGCGGTCAGGAAACGCTTGCGGGCAGTATCGACACCACGGGTCGGCACGGCCGCTATGCTGCGCAGCAAGGCCGCAGCATCCCGGCTGATCAGGGGCATTGTTCTCGGGCTGGCCTTGGCAGCGGCGGCCCATTCGGGCGGGCCATAATAGGCATCGACATAGCCAGCCTCGGCCTCACCATATTCCAGCACCAGCGCCACATAGGCCCGGGCCGCATCGTCGAGTGGTGCCGCGCTGGCAGGTGCCGCAATTGCCAGCGCCGCAAGGACAAGTGTCTTCATAGGATCGCCTATTTGACCAGATAACGGTTGAACCAGTCGATGACCGCCACGTTGGAGGTCAGCCATTGGCTGGGCCGTCCCATGCCGTGGTTGGCCTCCGGCAGGCGCACCATCATGGCGGGGACATTCCGCAGCTTCAGCGCCTGATAGTAAGTCTCGGTCTGGGCAATCGGTGTGCGGTAGTCCGCCTCCCCGGTGATGAGCAGCGTTGGGGTCACCACTTTGCCGACGAGGCTGATCGGGGACTGTTTCCAATAGGTGGCTTGCCCGTCCCACGGGTTTGCGCCGCCAAGCCAATAGCCGACGGTTAGGGCCTGAATGTCGGAGGACAGCGCCTGCAGCGTCCAATCGGTCACCGGACGCAGGGCAGCGGCGGCGCGGAACTTGGTTGGTTCAAGGCCAATCCCCCACAGCGTCAGCACGCCGCCACCGGACCCGCCGGTGATGAACAGGTTGCGCCCATCGACATAGGGTCGCTTGGCCAGGGCATCGACCCCGGACATCAGATCATCATGATCCTCGCTCGGGTAGGGTTTGCCATAGAAATTGGCGAAGGCCTCGCCGTAGCCGATGCTACCGCGCGGGTTGGTGGACAGCACCAGATAGCCGTTCGCGGCATAGAGTTGATAGGTCACCGAGAAGAACGGGCCGTAGTCGGTGTTCGGGCCGCCGTGGATGTCGAGAATGACCGGGTATTTCTTCGCCGGATCGAAATTTGGTGGATACAGCACCCAGCCTTCAATCTCCCGCCCATCGGCGCGGGATTTCCAGGTCAGCTGTTCCATCTTGCCGAGCGTTTTCCCGGCCCGCCATTCGGTGTTGAAATCAACGCTCGCGACCAGTTTGCCGTCGCGCTGCACGGCAAGACCCGCCGGCCGGTCTTCAAAGCGCGAGGTGTAGGCAATTGTCGCAGCTCCGGCGGAATAGCTGCCGCCCGCCGACGGCAGGTAGAGCCGGGTGCCGCCGACTTCGCGCACCACCACACGCGGCGCGCCACCAGCAGCAGGAACCTCGATCACCCGGGTGACGCCTGCTTCGTTCATCAATCCCCGCACCCATTTGCCGTCGGTACTCCACTGCGGCGCATGCAGTTCGCGGTCGAGGCTGGCCGTGAGGTTGCGGAGTGTGCCGCCGCCAATCGGGACCACCCATAGATCGGGACGAACATAAAAGGCTTGTTTGTCGAGCGCCCCGGCATAGGCGACCCATTTGCCGTCCGGGGAGACCGCAGCCTCGCCTTCATAGCCCTTGGCGCTGGTCAACTGCCGCGCCGGGCTGCCGTCCACCGGCACGACATAAAGGTCCGAATCGCGTCCCTTTAGGTCGGCATCCGGGCCCATCAGTGCGGTCACCACCAGCGACTTGCCATCGGGCGTCCAGGCGATGGGCGAATCACCCTCCAGCTGGTCGACATCACCCTTGGTGATCTGGCGCGGTGCGCCGCCGTCTGTCCCAACCACGAACAGGTGCCGCGTACCCGGCGTCAGATAGCCGCCATCGTTGAGGCGGTAGCGGAAATCGGTGATGACCCGCGCATCGGATGCCCAGGTTGCGCCCTCCGGCTTGGTGGGCATGCCATTGAACGACACCGGCTTGGTATCGATCTGGGCAGCAAAGGCGATGGACTTGCCATCGGGGCTCCAAGCAAAGGCGCCGGGCGATGATTTGCCGGAGGTGATCGGCCGGCCAATGCCTTCGGCCACGCGCATCACATGCAATTGCGGCTTGCCCGCCACAGGGGCGATATAGGCAATGCTGGTGCCATCCGGCGACCAGCGCACACCTGCGGCACCCGCCTGGCCACCGATCAGCAGGCGTTTGTCACCACCGATGGTCAGCAGCCACACTTCCCCCATCCGCTTGTCGGTGGTGATATCGGCATAGGTTCGCATGAACAGCACCCGGCTGCCGTCGGGCGATACCTGCGGCTGTTCGACCTGCGAAATCCGGAACAGGTCACCGGCTTCGTACGGCGTCGCCGCAATTGCAGGTGCGGCAAGCAGCAGTGCTGCCAAGACGGCCAGTTTCATTTTATCCCCCAAACTCCCATGCTGAGCATAACAAAGCACAACCAATGGGGTGAATGCCATGACGATGTTTGACGATTGGCGCGCCCGCTCGCCATTTTATGACGAGAGCCATGAGGCGGTGGCGCGGTCGGTGCGCACTTTCATCGACCGGGAGGTGATGCCCAACATCGAGGCATGGGAAGATGCGCGGGAACTGCCGCGCGCCTTGCATAAAAAGGCCGCCGAGGCCGGGGTTTTGGGCCTCGGTTATCCGGAGGAATATGGCGGGCACAGCGAGGGTTTCGACATTTTCCACTCGCTGACGCAGACCGATGAAATGGCGCGACCGGGAGCCGGTGGCCTTGGCGCATCACTTATGACCCACGGCATCGGCCTGCCACCGATCCTGCGCATGGGCAGCGAGGAGATGAAGCGCCGGATTGCGCCGGAGGTTCTGTCCGGTGACAAATTGATCGCGCTGGCGATTACCGAGCCGTCGGGCGGCTCCGATGTCGCGCAGTTGAAGACCCGGGCCGAACGCGTCGGCAACAAATATGTCGTCAACGGCTCCAAGATGTTCATCACGACAGGCATGCGCGCCGACTATTACACGGTTGCCGTGCGCACCGGTGGGCCGGGGATGGCGGGCGTGTCGCTGATGCTGATCGAAAAGGGCATGGCGGGCTTCACGCAAACCCGGCTGGAGAAAATGGGCTGGCATTGTTCGGACACCGCCGCCCTCTATTTCGACAATGTCGAGGTGCCGCCGGAAAATCTGATCGGGCCGGAAAATGCCGGGTTCATGGGCATCATGCAGAATTTCAACAGCGAACGGCTCGGCATGGCGATGGGCTGCTGCGCGATGGCCCGGGTCTGTCTGGAGGAAGCCGCCGACTGGGCGGTAACCCGCGAAACCTTCGGCAAGCGGCTGGCCCAGCATCAATCGATACGGATCAAGCTTGCCGACATGGCCCGGCAGATTGAGGCGACGCAGGCGTGGGTTGACCTGTGCGCCTGGCAGCACCGCGAAGGGAAGGGCCGCCCCGCCGACTATGCAATGCTGAAGGTGCAAGCAACGCGGATGCTGGAAACCGTGGCCCGCGACGCCGCGCAAGTCCTTGGCGGTGCCAGCTACATGAAGGGCAGCAAGGTCGAACGCATCTACCGCGAGGTCCGCGTCAACGCCATCGGCGGCGGCAGCGAGGAAATCATGCTCGATCTGGCAGGGCGGCAGTTGGGGTATAAATAGCGTTTGGCTATTTCACCCCCGACCGGATGAATACTCTGACATCATTTGACAATTTTGTCAGATCGGCGTCCTTCACATACATCATGTGACCGGCGCCATAATATTGCCATTGCACCCGGTCGCCGCCCGGGATGCCGGTGCGGTTGAGGCTGTATTCGGCCCCGAAAAACGGCGTGGCGAAATCATAATAGCCCTGTCCGACGAACACCTTGAGGCCGCTGTTTTCCCGCAGCGATTTGCCGATCCACGGTGCGACGTTCAGATAGGCCTCGCCGCCCCGGTTGCCGCCGATGTTCCAGTCCCAGTCGCGCACCCCGCCGATGGTGATATAGTCGCGGTCGATCTTCAGTTTCAGGTCGCCCCGGACATAGCTGTTCATTGCCGCAGTATAGGCCCCGTCAATGGCGTAGAAGCTCGGGTCATTGTCCGGGCCTTCGCCGGCGCTGTCATAATCCTTGCCGGTGTAGCGGCTGTCCAGGCGACCAACGACCAGGCCTTTGTCGCGGAGCAGTTCCTTGTAGAAACGGTTTGGCGTCACCCGGATATCGGCGCTTTCCAGATAGGTTTCGGACAGGCCGGTGTAGCGCGACAGGTCCTTGCGGATGGCGGCCCGTTGGTCGGCGGGCAGGCTGTTGCCTTGAAGCAAAGCGGAGGCATAGGGACCAATCGCCCAGGCACGGGCTTCGGCGGCAAATTGTTCGACGCTGGCGGGCTTGTTTGACACTTTGTCGTGGTACCAAGCTGTGACCGCCATCGAGGGCAGGTTGGTGACATAACCAAGTTCGTTGCCGGGGGAATCGCTGGCGACCGTGAAGTCCAGAATCGCTGAAATCAGGATCAAGCCGTTCATCGACACGTCGTTGTAGCTGCCCTCCAATTCCCGACTGACGGCTGCTGTTCTGGTGGTGCCATAGCTTTCACCACCAAGGAATTTTGGGCTGTTCCACCGGCCATTGGTACTCGTCCAGTCGCGGATGAACTGGGCGATGGACTTTGCGTCCTTGATCACGCCCCAATAATCCTTGGGGTCGGTTTTTCCGAGTGCGCGGGAGAATCCGGTGCCGACGGGATCGATGAACACGATGTCGGTGACGTCGAGCAGGCCGCCCGGGTTGTCGATGATGGGGTAGGGCGGTGCACCGTCATCCCGGGCGTTGGGGAGCACGACCCGTTTCGGGCCAAAGGCGCCCATATGCAGCCAGAGCGAGCCGGATCCAGGGCCACCATTGAACAGGAAGGTGATGGGGCGCTTCGGATCGAGCGGCCCGTCTTTGACATAAGCGGTGGAAAAGATTGACGCGAGCGGCTTGCCGTCCTTGTCCTTCAAATAGGTTTCACCCGCCGTCGCGGTATAGGCCACACTGACGCCACCAAAATTGCCTTTGTGCTTGGTGACTGAGACAATCGGGGCCGGGATCGGGGCGGCTGCCTCCTCCTTGGCATCAGGCTTCTTCGCGTCCTGTGCATGGGCGGTGGTGGCGAGCAGCAGCGCGGCAGCGGCGGCGTAGACGGACTTCATGCGGGACCCCCGGAGTAATTCAATCAGCGGGTTGTGGCACGGCTGCGGTTGTCACTCAACCACGCGGCGCTGCAGCGCGGGCCAGCCGGTCATTGATGGCGATCCCCAGGTCCGACATTGGGATCGGCGCAACTGCGATACCCGTCCTGCCGCTGGCTTCGGCGGTGTGGAGTGCTGCAAACAGATTGGCGGCGGCCTCTACAAGGTCGGCGGTTGGGGACAGGTTGAGGTCGCCTGCAACGGCCCCAAAACCGATGTGGAATTCCTGCGCGTCTGCAGTCATTGCGCTGAGCCGCAGGGGCTGAGTGGGTGCATAGTGGCTGGCAAGCTGACCCGGTGCGACGATGGCTGGTCCGGCAACTGCCAGAGGGATGCCGAGCGCTTCTGCCGCAACGGCACCTGGGCGGAGCAATGTCGCCCGGTCGCCATCAATGGCGACAATCGTTGATTCAAGCCCGGCAGACGTCGGCCCATCGTCGAGGATCAGCGGCACCCGGTCACCAAGGCTCGCGCGGACGTGCGCAGCCGTCGTTGAACTGATCCGTCCCGACGCATTGGCGCTGGGGGCTGCCAGTGGCCTGCCGAGGCCAGCAATAGCCGCCTGCATCATCGGGTGTGCCGGGCACCGAACCGCCAGCGTCGGGAGGCCTGCTGTGACCAGAGAGGCAATCGGCGCCCCGTCCTTCAGCGGCAGGACGAGGGTGAGTGCACCCGGCCAGAACCGGGCGATGAGGTCGCGGGCGAGCGGGGGGACGTCGACCAGAGTTTGCGCCATGGTAACATCGCTGACATGGACGATGAGCGGGTTGAAGCTCGGTCGTCCTTTTGCCGCATAAATCCGCGCCACCGCGTCACCGTTGGTCGCATCGGCGGCGAGGCCGTAAACCGTCTCCGTCGGCAATGCGACGATCCCGCCATTCCGCAGAACCGCGATGGCCTCGGTTATTCCGGGCAAGTCAGTCTGTCGCATCGAAAGCATAGGAGCGGAGTGGTTGTCGTGTCATGGCTTCGCGCTATACGCTTGGGCAGCAAAGGCCAAGGGAATCGCATGTCCTATACCGCACCTGTTACCGAGCAACGCTTTGTGCTGGAGACGATTGCTGACCTCCCCGGTTTGGCACGGCTGCCGCAATTTGCAGCAGCGTCGCCGGATATGGTCGATGCCATTTTGACCGAGGCGGCAAAGCTGGCGGAAAATGTGTTCGCCCCGCTCAATCGGCTGGGGGACCAGCAGGGCGCGAAATGGGCCGATGGCGTGGTGACCATGCCAGCTGGCTTCCGGGAGGCCTACCGGCAATATGTGGACGGTGGCTGGGGGTCACTTGGCGCTGATCCGGCTCACGGTGGGCAGGGGTTGCCGTTCGTGCTCGCCAGCGCGGTTCAGGAACAGCTGACCAGCGCCAACATGGCCTTCTCGCTCTGCATGATGCTGACCCAGGGCGCGATTGAGGCGGTGCAGGCGCATGGATCGGACAGTCAGAAGGCCGACTATCTGACCCGGATGGTGAGCGGCGAATGGACCGGAACCATGAACCTCACCGAACCGCAGGCCGGCTCCGATGTCGGGGCGCTGCGCAGCCGGGCCGAACCGCGTGGGGATGGCAGCTACCGCATCCAGGGGTCCAAGATATTCATCACCTGGGGCGAACATGATGTTGCAGACAATATCATTCACCTCGTGCTGGCGCGGTTGCCGGATGCGCCCGCTGGAACCAAAGGTATCTCCCTGTTTCTGGTGCCAAAATTCCTGCCGGATGGCAGCCGTAATGATCTGAAATGCGCCAGTATCGAGCATAAGCTCGGCATCCATGCCTCCCCAACCTGCAGCATGGCCTTTGGCGATGGCGGTGCGTGTGTCGGCTGGCTGATCGGGGCAGAAGGCGCCGGGATGCGGGCGATGTTCACCATGATGAACCACGCCCGGATCAATGTTGGCCTGCAGGGCGTGGCAATCGCTGAACGGGCAACCCAGGCCGCCGTCACCTATGCCCGCGAACGGGTGCAATCGGGCAAGATCATCGCCCATGCCGATGTCCGGCGCATGCTGATGACGATGCGGGCCACGACCGAGGCCGTGCGGGCGCTGACCTATTACAATGCCGCCGCCGTTGACCGGGCCCATGCCGGGGATAGCAAGGCGCGGCGACTGGCGGATTTGCTGACGCCGGTCACCAAGGCCTATGCGACCGACACCGGCGTCGAACTCGCCAGCCTTGGTGTTCAGGTGTTTGGCGGCATGGGCTTCGTCGAGGAAACCGGGGCGGCCCAGCATTTGCGCGACGCCCGGATTGCACCGATCTACGAAGGGACCAACGGCATCCAAGCGATGGATCTGGTGGTGCGGAAACTGCCGCAGGGGGCGTGGAAGGACCTGTTCGCCGATATCCGCGCCGACATTGCCTCGCTGCCTGCGGGCGGCGATCTTGGCGCACTGAGTCCGTATCTGGAGGATGGTCTTTCGGCACTGGAGACGGCGACGATCTGGATGGTGGGAAACCAGGGCGAGGCGCAGCGTGAAGCGGCGGCGGGGGCTGCCCCCTATTTGCGGATGTTCGGCATCGTCGTCGGAGCTTGGCTGCTGGCCAAACAGGCGGTCGCCGCCGAACGCGGCATGAACGGCTATGATCCGGCGTTCCTTAACGCGAAGATTGTCACCGCGCGGTTTTTCGCCGAACAGGTGATCCCGCAGGCGGTTGCCCTGCTCGGCCCGGCGACACGCGGCAGTGAGTTGTTCTACGCCCTCGACGAGGCACAGTTCGCAGCGGCCTAAAGCGGCGGGATTGCCGCGTCGGGATCGCCTACGGCCAGAAATGCACCGTTGAGGAATTTTGGCTTGGCATAGGCAAATGGCGCGCCGTCCTTGCCGCGCGTCATGCCACCCGCAGATCGCAGCAAAGCGTCGCCCGCAGCGGTGTCCCATTCGCAGGTCGGGCCGAAGCGCGGATAGACGTCGGCGGACCCTTCTGCCACCAGACAGAATTTCAGCGATGACCCGCTGGGCCGGGTGTCGGCACTAGGAATCGCGGCGGCATAGCGACTGGTTTCGCTGTCAAGGTGGGTCCGGCTGGTCACCACAATCGGGCGGGGTGCAAGCGGACGGGACTTGATGGAGACACGGGGTCCGTTCCGCAATTCGCGGAATGCCCCAAATCCCTTAGCACCTGCCCATAATGTGCCGTCGCGCGGAGCCAGCACCAGCCCGAGCACCGGCTCACCACCTTCGACGAGGGCGACATTGACCGAATAGTCCGGGCCGCCCCGGATGAAATCCTTGGTACCATCTAGGGGGTCAATCAGCCAGAAGCGTGCAGTTGGTTCCGGCTGAAACCCGGCAGCGCTCGCTTCCTCTCCGACGATGACCGCGCCCGGCTCGATGGCGCGGATGGCTGCGGTCAGCAGTAACTCGGCTTGCTCATCGGCCTCGGTAACAGGCGAATGGTCGGCCTTGTCGCGAGCGACGGCCCCGGCGATGCGGATGGTTTCGATCAGGTCCCCGGCAGCGCGAACGGCCGGGATCAGGGCTTCAATCAGGGGATGCTTCACGCGTCGACGGTGGCGAACAGCTCCCGGGGCGTCAAGCCAAGACGATCAATATGATCCCGAATGCGCGGCCAATCGGTGCGCAGGAAGGATTGACGCTCGGTCTTCAACAGAGCCTCCTTGGCCCCAGGTTCGACGAACAGGCCAAGCCCCTTCTTGGCAGAGATCAGGCCAAGCGATTGCAGTTCCTGATAGGCCTTTGACACCGTCAGCGGATTGACATCCCGGTCGGCAGCCAGCGCGCGCACCGATGGCAAGGTATCACCGACCGCATAGCGGCCATCCAATATGCCGCTGACGATCAGGTCGCGAATTTGCAGATATATCGGTCGTGCGTCTTGCCACATGAGTGTCATATGCACCTATGACGGCATATTGGTCAAGCCTGTGTGTTATGCCGATCAACCAGTCCAGACGCGGACGATGTCCTGCAAAGCCGGTCGCGGACGTTCGGTTAGCTCTCGCGCTGGCGAGCCGATGAACACGAACCCGGCAATTTGCCCCCCCGGTGATGCCAGCGCGTCCCGGACCGTATCGGAATAGGCCGCCCACCCGGTCAGCCAATTGGCGACAAACCCCGCCGCATGGGCGGCATGGATCAGGTTCATTGCCGCAGCCCCTACCGACAATTGCTGCTCCCACACCGGAATATGGCTCGTGGTAACCGGGCAACTGGTTACGACAATGAGTGTTGGTGCGCTGTGCGCGAACTCCCGGATTGCCTCCAGCTCAGCGCGCCCAGGCTCGGCCTTGGTTTCCCGGTAGGCGGCTTCGAGCAACGACTGGAGCTGCGCGCGCGCCGTGGTCGGGATGATTGTGAACCGCCACGGTGCTAGCTTGCCATGATCGGGTGTCCGGGCGGCGATGGCCAAAATCTCGGCCACTTGGGCATCGGTCGGGCCGGGGGCCTGCATATCGCGGGCTTTTCCGGATCGGCGCGTAGCCAGCGATGTCAGCGGCGTGGTGCGGTCATTGAAGTGCATGGTGGTGCGACTAACCCATTGCCAAACCGGCGTCACCCCTGCGAAGGCTGGGTTCATGATCGCACTTGTCGCCCTGACCGCCGCGGTGGCGTCGCCCGACATCGTAGTGACCGGCCGCAGCTTGCCGCAACCGGCTGGGGCGGCGGCCTATGGTGCCGTCACAATCGGCGGGGACCGCCTGCGGTCGGAGGCGTCCGGTCGGTTAGAGGACGCGCTGCGCGATGTGGCGGGGTTCCAGCAATTTCGGCGCAGCGACAGCCGCGCCGCCAATCCGACGTCGCAAGGGGCAAGCCTGCGGTCGCTCGGGGGCAATGCCGCCAGTCGGGCGCTGGTTTTGCTGGACGGCGTTCCGGTCGCCGATCCCTTTGCTGGCTGGATTCCTTGGCCGGCACTGTCACCTGATCGTTTGGCCGCGGCCCGGGTAACGCGCGGTGGCGGCGCGGGCGGCTTTGGTAGCGGCGCCCTCACCGGGACAATTGAACTGTTCAGTGCAGGCACGCCCGATGAGACCGTCGCGGATGCCACAGTGGCTGCGGGCAGTCGCGGTGCCCTGAGTGCGAGCGCGGGGGCGTCGGCGGCGCTCGAGGCGGGCTTTGCCATGTTGTCCGGGCGGTTTGACCGAGGCGATGGCTACCGACTGGTTCCTGAACGGCAGCGGGGGCTGGTCGATGTCCCGGCGCGGTACCGGCAATGGTCAATCGCGGCCCGGGGTGTTGCACCGGTCGGGCAAGATAGCGAACTTCAAGTGTCGGCGCGGGCATTTGACGATGATCGTCGGCGTGGGCTGGTGGGCGGAGGGATCGCCAGTCAGGGTGCCGACGCCAGCATTCGCTTCGTCAGCCGTGGCGATTGGGCGTGGGAAGCGCTTGCCTATGTCCAGGCCCGTAAATTTGCGACCCAAATTCTGGCCGTGAATGCGGCGCGCACCGCCGCAACGCCGACGCTGGATCAATATAATACGCCGTCTACCGGTGTCGGCGGCAAATTCGAACTGCGCCCACCCGTTGGCGCTGCGCATGATGTGCAGATCGGCGCTGACATTCGGGTGGCGGACGGCGAGACGCGGGAGCGATTCCGGTTTCAACTCGGGCAGTTCACCCGGCTGCGCCAGGCCGGGGGACAATCGCTGACGCTGGGACTTTATGCCGAGGATAGCTGGCAGCCGCGTGACGGTCTGACGCTCACGGCGGGGGTCCGGCTCGATCATTGGACGCTCACCGACGGACGATTGCGCGAAACCGACATTGCCGATGGGGCAGTAGTCACCAACCTGAATTTTGCCAAGCGCGATGGCTGGGAACCGACGGCGCGTGGCGGTGCGGAACTGGAGTTGACGGCGGCGCTGAAGGCCCGGGCCGCTGGCTACCTCGGCTGGCGCTTGCCGACCCTCAACGAACTCTATCGGCCATTCCGGGCCGGAGCCGACGCGACAGCCGCCAATGCTGCGCTCAATCCTGAACGGCTGGGCGGGGTGGAACTGGGCATCGACTACACGCCTTTGAACACCGCCCGCGCAGGACTTACCCTGTTCTGGAACCGGCTCGACAATGCCATCGGCAATGTCACGCTCGGCACGGGACCCGGTACCTTCCCGCAGGTTGGATTTGTCGCGGCCGGCGGGGCCTTCCGGCAGCGGCTCAATCTCGATTCAATCCGTGTGAAGGGGGTCGAGGTGACGGCGGCGCTGGACTATGGCCGCTGGAGCCTGTCGGGCAGTGCCGCCCTGACCAATGCCCGCGTCAGCGCCAGCGGGCCCGCTGTGGCGCTGGATGGCAAGCGTCCGGCCCAAAGTCCAAAGGTTCAAGCGTCGGTAACGATTGGTTATACCGTTCCTGATGGACTCCGCGCATCCGTCACGGGCCGTTATGTCGGCGATCAGTTTGAGGATGATCTGCAGGCACGTCGGCTCCGTCCTGCCCTGACGGTGGATCTTAGTGCGGTGCTGCCAATCTGGCGCGGGATCGGACTGCGCCTCGCTGTGGAGAATCTGTTCGACCGGGAAATTCAGGCCGGGATCAGCGACAGCGGTATCATCGACCGTGGGACGCCCAGAACGATCTGGGCCGGGGTAAATTGGACGTTCGGGAGGCGCCAATGATCTGGATCGCTGCCTCACCCTGGATATCTGGCATCTTGCTGTTTGGCGGATTGTTAGTGGCGCTGGAAAGCGGGCGCTGGCTTGGGCGTCGCTGGATTGCCCGGCACCCGGCGGAAGGGCATGCGCCGTCAGCAATTGATGCGGCGGTGCTGGCACTTTTCGGGTTGCTCGTGGCCTTTGCATTTTCGGGGGCTGCCAGCCGATTTGACGAACGACGCGGCCTGATCGTGCAGGAAGCGAACGCAATCGGTACCGCTTATGCAAGATTGGATTTGCTGGCGGCACCGGACCGATCAAAGCTGCAAGAGAGCTTCCGACAATATGTCGAACTCCGGATCGACGCGCATGGCCCTTCGGCAGACCCGGCCAAAGCCCGGCGATTGCAGCAAATCATCTGGTCGGATGCGGTGCGCGCCACCGCAGCTGACGCGGCATCGCCATCTGCCAAGATGCTGCTGCTCCCGGCGTTGAATGAAATGATCGATCTCACGACGACCCGTGCGATGGTGGCGCGCATGCATCCACCGTCGATCATCTCCGCAATGCTGGTTGGGGTTGCCCTGATCGGGGCCCTATTGGGTGGCCACGCGCTGGCAGCAGCTCCCGCGCGCCCTTGGCTTCATATGCTGAGCTTTGCCCTGGTGGTGACGTTGGTCATCTACGTGATCGCCGATCTGGAATATCCAAGGGTCGGCTATCTGCGCGTCGATGATTTTGATTCGGTGCTCCGCGATTTGCGGTGGAGCATGTCGGTCAGCGAACCGGTCGGCGCTTGACGATGCCGATGCTGACCATGGTCATCACCACTTCGTCATGCTGATTGAAGATGGTCGCGCGGCTGTGGTGGGAGCCGATGTCGGGCTTTGACCGGGACGGGCGTACTTCTAAACATTCGGTTTCAACCCGCAAGGTATCGCCGGGATAGACCGGTTTGATCCAGCGGATTTCGTCGACGCCGGGAGAGCCAAGTCCGGCGATATTGGTTCGGCTCATATTGTCGACAAACATCCGCATCACCATCGAACAGGTGTGCCATCCGGATGCTGAAAGCCGCCCGAAATAGGTGACCGCTGCCGCTGCATCGTCGAGGTGAAACGCCTGCGGGTCATATTTCGTGGCAAACTCCAGCACTTCTTCGCGGGTGACCTGATAGGCCCCGAAACTGTCACGCGCGCCGACAACAAGGTCTTCCAGATATCTCAACGGACTGCTCCTAGACATTGAAGCGGAAGTGGAAAATGTCGCCATCGGCGGTCAGGTAATCCTTGCCCTCCAGCCGCAGCCGCCCGCCGTCGCGTGCGCCGGCCTCGCCGCCAAATTTGACGAAATCATCATAGGCAATGGTCTCGGCCCGGATGAAGCCCTTCTCGAAGTCGGTGTGGATGACGCCTGCGGCCTGTGGGGCGGTTGCGCCGCGTTCGACGGTCCAGGCCCGGGCTTCCTTTGGCCCGACCGTGAAAAAGGTCACCAGATGCAGCAGGTCATAGCCAGCTCGGATCACCCGGGCGAGGCCGGTTTCGGTAAGGCCGAGGTCGGCGAGAAAGGCTGGCCGGTCGGCGCTGTCCATCTGGGCAATTTCGGCTTCGATGGCAGCGGAGATGACCACGGAAATTGCGCCCTGCCGTGCAGCCATTTCGGCGACCCGGGCCGAGAAGGCATTGCCGTCGGCGGCGGATGCTTCCTCGACATTGCAGACATACAGAACCGGCTTGCCGGTCAGCAGCTGCGACTGGTCCAGAACACGCTTTTCCTCCGCATCGGCGGGCTGGGTCAGCCGTGCGGCTTTGCCTTCCCGCAGCAAGTCCAGCGCCTTGCCCAGAACGCTGGCGGCGACCTTGGCCTCCTTGTCGCCCTGCTGGGCCTTTTTCTGGAAGGCCGGAACCCGCTTTTCCAGACTCTCAAGGTCGGCGAGCATCAGTTCGGTTTCAACCGTCTCGGCATCGGCGACCGGATCGATCTTGCCTTCGACATGGGTGATATCGTCATCCTCAAAACAGCGGAGGACATGGACGATGGCATCGACTTCCCGGATGTTGCCGAGGAACTGGTTGCCCAAACCTTCGCCTTTTGAGGCACCCCGGACCAACCCGGCGATATCGACAAAGCCAAGCTGGGTTTCGATGATCTTTGCGGACTTGCCGATTTTGGCGATGGTATCGAGCCGGGGATCGGGCACCGGCACATTTCCGACATTGGGTTCTATCGTGCAGAATGGATAATTGGCCGCAGCGGCAGACGCGGTTTGCGTCAGCGCGTTGAACAGGGTCGACTTGCCGACATTGGGCAATCCGACAATACCGCAGCGAAATCCCATGTCAGTCAGTCCCCATTCTGAGCGCGATATCGTTCATGAAGCGCGCATCATTACCTGCCACCAGCCAGTCGAGTTCGGCGGACACCGCCCCGAGCAGGTCCGGGAGCCACCCGTTTAACTCCGCCTTGGCAAAATTGCCGAGCACATGGCCCGTGACCCGGTCCTTGTGACCCGGATGGCCAATCCCGAGCCGGACCCGGCGGAACTCGTCGCCAATATGGGCCGCAATCGAACGGATGCCGTTGTGACCAGCGGCTCCGCCGCCGATCTTCACCTTGACGCGCCCCGGTTCCAGATCAAGTTCATCGTAAAAGACTATGACGTCGGCAGGTTCGAGCTTGAAGAAGCGCATGGCCTCCCCAACCGATCTCCCGCTTTCATTCATCCAGGTTGCCGGTTTCAGCAACAGCAGCTTGCGACCGTCCAAGTGGCCTTGTGCAGCCAGCCCTTGAAAGCGGGTTTTCCACGGTTCAAAGCCCAGGCTGTCATGGATCGTGTCGGCCACCATATAGCCGATATTGTGCCGGTGCAGGCTATAGTCCCTGCCGGGGTTGCCGAGGCCGACGAGGAGGTGCATTCGGCGGCGCGCCTACCACTTGGTCACCCGACAAGCGGATGACCAAGTGTGTACGATCAGGCGCTGGCAGCCGCAGCGGTCTCGGTATCGCCGGCTTCGCTCTTCAGCGCGGACGGAGCAACGATGGTCGCAACGGTAAAGTCGCGGTCGCTGATCGTCGGGACGACACCGGCCGGCAGATGGAAGGCCGAAATATGCAGCGAGGCACCGACATCAAGTCCGGCCAGCGATGCGACCAGATCGTCTGGAATCGCGTTCGACGGACAAGTGACTTCAACCTCGTGACGCACGATGTTGAGTACGGCGCCCTTCTTGATGCCTGGGGATTTGGCTTCGTCGATGAATCGCACCGGAACGCTGACCGTGATCTTCGCATCCGCGCTGAGGCGCAGGAAGTCGACATGGACCGGGCGGTCGGTGACGACATGGAATTGCACGTCACGCGGCAGGGTGGTGACAGTCTTGCCGCCAACCTCGATTTCGACGACGGTATTTAGGAAATGACCGTTCTGAAGCATCCGGACGAGGATTTTTTCCTCGACGTGGATGTTCACCGGGTCTTGTTTGTTGCCGTAGATAACGGCGGGCACTCGCCCGTCGCGGCGCATTGCACGGGAGGCTCCCTTGCCAGCCCGTTCGCGCGCCTCGGCACTCAGCTTGAGCGCTTCACTCATGTTCGTTCTCCGATTGATGAATCCGACAAGCCTCCAGGGATGACCCTGCCGGAAGGGGCGCGCATTAGCGGCTCAGGTGCAGAAACGCAAGCTGCTTAGCCGTCACCCCACATCCGCATCAGCCCGTTCTGCACGCGTTGGAGGCGGGTGAAATTGTCCCAGTGCATGTTGAGCCCTTCCAGCGCTGCCACTTCGTTCAGTTCGTGGAGCAGGTCGCGCTGTGCCGGATCACGGAGGCGGCTTTCAATGAAGGTAAGCCCAACCAGCCGGTCACCGCGCGTCACCGGCATGACTTCGTGAAGGGTGGTCGATGGATAGACCACCGCCGAACCCGCCGCACCCTTGACCGCAACAGTTCGGGTGCCGAGGTGGATGACCAATTCCCCGCCGTCATAGGTTTCGGGTGCAGAGATGAAAATCGTGCAGGACAGGTCGGAGCGGAGCGCAGGTTTGTCCGGTCCCATCGGCATGAAGCCGGCATCGGCATGCACGCCATATTTGCCGCCGAGGGCGTATTTGGTCAGTGTTGGCACCGCGAGCGTTTTGGGGAAAGCCCAATTGTCAAAGGCCGCACTGCGTCCAAAGGCGGTCATCATCATCTGGGCCGAGCGCTGGAACGCGTCCCGGTCATTCAGGCGGAGATTGGCCTTGGTCTGGTTGTGCGGATTGCTGATGCGGCCATCGACGAACGGCGCGGTGTCGCCGATCTGACGAAGTTCCGCGACCTCTGCCGCCGTCAGTAAATCCGGGATTTCGAGAAACATCTAGTTTACCCGCTCCACCTTCAGCCCGCGCTTTGCCAGCATGGCCTGGACGCTGTCCGAACCGGAAAGATGCCCGGCCCCGACGGCCAGCATCGTCGTGCCTGGCACCGCCATCCGCGCCTTTACCCAATCAGCGAACCGGGCATTGCGGTCGACCAATAGTCTTTTGGTCAGACCGGGAGTGACTTGCAGGCTGTTATTGATCAATCGACCGAGCTTGTCGGTCTCGCCGCGCCGCCATGCTGCCAGCATCTCATCAAGCTCCGCCCGCATGGTTGGAAGATCATCAAGGGTAGAGGCCAGCAGGGCGCGTTGGTCCTCCTCCGGCAGCGTGTCGAACAACGCCAGCTGCTGATCCAGCGTTTCAAGGCCGACCAGCGCCTTGCCCTTGGCAGCGCTACGAAGGACGGCCTCCACACCAGAATCGGCGTCGAGCCCAAGGGTCACAACCTGAGCCTGCGTCAGGGTCAGCGCCAGCAGCCAGGTTTCCATGTTCGGGACCATCGAGTCGGGAAGCCCGAGCCGCTTGATCGAATTGGCCAGCGCGGTGCGGCGGGCGGGATCAACCCGCGCATCAACCGGCGGCAGGCCATCAGCGATGCCGCGCTTCAGCATGATCTGCATCGCCGCCCGTGGATCGGCCGGCAAAATCACCTCCAGCGCCAGCGTGTCGGCTTTCTCAAACGCCGTCTTGGTCGCGCCAGTCAGGACGGGCTCGCCCTTGGGGAGCATATGAACCGTGCCGAACAGGTAGATGGTCGTGTCTGCGTCGGCGACTTTCCACAACGCCGGAGCGGCTGCAGCCGGCAGGGGAAGGGCAAGAAGCAGAAAGACGAGGAGATTGCGGACCATCGCCGACAGTTTAGAACCAGCTCGAAATCTGGTCGAGCGGCTTCTTGATCAGGGCGTGGGTCGGGATCGTGGCATCTGGCGCCGCATGTCCAACGACCACGACCATCATCGGCTTTTCTGTCGACGGTCGCCCCAGAAGTTTGGTCAGAAATCCCATCGGATTCGGCGTGTGGGTCAATGTCGTCAATCCCGCATCATGCAGGGCGAGCAGCAACATGCCGGTCGCAATGCCGACTGACTCGCTGACATAGTAATTCTGCTTGTTGTCGCCGGGATAAAGGCCGCCGCGCCTCTGTCCGAAGACGACAATCAGCCACGGAGCGACCTCAAGATAGGATTTGTCCGCATCGGTTCCGAGCGGTGCCAGCGCCTCCAGCCATTCGCTGCCGGCCTTGCCAGCGTAAAACGCGGCTTCTTCGACTTCCGCAGCCGACCGAATGCGGGCTTTGATATCCGGCGATCCCACGACCGCGAAATGCCAAGGCTGATGATTGGCACCGCTCGGCGCGGTTCCTGCGGTCAGCAAAGCCGCCTCGATGACCTCCCTTGGGACCGGCGTGTCACTATAAGCCCGACAGGTTCGGCGGGTGCGTGCCTGCGCCAAAAACGCCTGTGCACGGGCAATCCGTTCAGCCTCTGAATAGGCGGGTAGGCCGACCCAGGGCACAGTCGCATGGGGTTGCATGATCAGCGGGCCATCAAGTCGGGAAAAAACCCCTCATGTGCGGTTCGGAGGTCCGCCAAGGGGACACCCGCCAACGATTGTCCACCAGTGCAGCCGATCCAGCGTCCACCGGGCGGCGCAATTGGTGCGGTAACGACATAACAGCCCTGATCTTCGCCAAATCCGACCGTAGCGGTCAAAGTCTTCGCATCCAATGTCGCGCCGATCCCGCCTGCCAGTGCCATCTCCGCCAATGCGACCAACAGGCCGCCATCCGAGACATCGTGGACGGCTGTGACCGCACCATTGGCGATCAACCGGCGGACTGTTTCACCGCTCCGACGCTCTGCATCGAGGTCAACGGGTGGCGGTGGTCCGTCTTCGCGACCCAGAATCTCGCGGAGCCACAAGGATTGACCGAGGTGGCCAACGGGCTCGCCGATTAGCCAGATATCCTCGCCCTCAGCCTTGAACGCGATTTTCGCGCTGGTTGCGTAGTCGGCCAGCAAGCCGACGCCACCAATCGCTGGTGTCGGCAGAATTCCCGTGCCGTTCGTCTCGTTGTACAAACTGACATTCCCGCTCACGACCGGGAAGTCGAGGGCGCGGCAGGCCTCGGCCATCCCTTCGATGCAGCCGACAAATTGTCCCATTATCTCGGGGCGCTGCGGGTTGCCGAAGTTCATGCAGTCGGTGATCGCCAGCGGCAGCGCACCGACCGCACAAAGGTTGCGATAGACTTCGGCGACCGCCTGCTTGCCGCCCTCCACCGGGTCAGCGAAGCAATAGCGCGGCGTGCAGTCGGTGGTGATCGCCAGGCCTTTGCGGGTGCCATGGACACGCACCACGGCGGCATCACCGCCGGGGCGTTGCAGCGTATCGGCACCAACCATGTGGTCATATTGCTCCCAGATCCAGCGCCGGGAGGCGATATCGGGGGAGGCCATCAGTTTCAGCAGGTCGGCGGCGATGTCAGTGCTTTCCGGCACATCAGTTAGCGGCGCACGCTTTGGTGTCTCCACCCACGGGCGATTATACGCCGGTGCATTGTCGGCGAGTGGACCGAGCGGGATGTCGCAGACGGTTTCGCCGTTGAACTTCAGCACCATATGGCCGGTATCGGTCACCTTGCCGATAACCGCGAAATCCAGCTCCCACTTGCGGAAAATCGCCTCGGCGAAATCTTCCCGGCCCGGTTTCAGCACCATGAGCATCCGCTCCTGGCTTTCACTCAGCATCATCTCATAGGGCGTCATGCCGGTTTCGCGGCAGGGGACGGCGTTCATGTCGAGTTCGATGCCGACACCGCCTTTGGAGGCCATTTCAACCGATGAACTGGTCAGTCCGGCGGCCCCCATGTCCTGAATGGCGACAATGGCGTCGGAGGCCATCAGCTCCAGACACGCCTCGATCAGCAATTTTTCGGTGAATGGATCACCCACCTGCACGGTCGGGCGCTTTTCCTCTGAATCCTCGGTGAATTCCGCCGATGCCATCGTAGCACCGTGGATTCCATCGCGTCCGGTTTTGGATCCGACATAGACGATCGAATTGCCGATGCCGGAGGCTGCCGAATAAAAAATCTTGTCGGTGTTGACCACGCCGACCGTCATCGCATTGACGAGAATATTGCCATTGTACGCGGCATGGAAATTGACCTCACCACCCACAGTTGGAACACCGACGCAATTTCCATAACCGCCGATCCCGGCGACGACACCGGCAATCAGGTGGCGGGTTTTGGGATGTGTCGGCTCGCCAAAGCGCAGGGCGTTCAGGTTGGCGATAGGCCGCGCGCCCATGGTGAACACATCACGCAATATGCCGCCAACGCCTGTAGCAGCTCCCTGATAGGGTTCGATGTAGCTCGGGTGGTTGTGGCTCTCCATCTTGAAGATCGCAGCCTGGCCGTCCCCGATATCGATGACGCCGGCATTTTCGCCGGGGCCACAGATCACCCAGGGGGCCGTTGTCGGCAGCTTTTTCAGGTGGACCCGGCTGGATTTGTAGGAGCAATGTTCCGACCACATCACCGAGAATATGCCGAGTTCGGTGATATTGGGCTCGCGGCCAAGGCTCGACAGAATGACCTTATATTCATCCGGGGTCAGGCCATGTTCGGCGACAATTTGCGGGGTGATCTGGCTCATGCGCCGCCGTCTAGCGATGCCTGCGCCAAAAGCCTAGGCTTTACGGCGTCACTTGACCCTTGAACCGGCGGGTGGATGCGACCCACATCGCCAGGCCAATTGCGACGGCATAGGCGGCAAGCGCTTCGATTGCCACACCGGGGCCAGCCTTGGGCGCAACCGGTCCGAACCAGTTGACCGCCTGCATGATCAGCAGAATGGCCATCAGCCACCACAGGCTCCAGCGACCGGCTGGCCGTTTCGGTTCGGTGGCTCGGGCATAGAGCCAGGCTGCCGCCAGCGTGATGCCAATTTCCAGCGGCATCTCTATCATCGGGTGGTTCCAGAGGCCAAGGCCGACCTTGCTGCCATCGGGCATCGCCAGGTCGGGGCGGTGGGTCAGCAGGTCGAGCAGCCAGTGGGAGAAGACCACCGCCGCGCCGATGGCCGCAGCCGCGGTTCTTCGGGTCAGAAGCCAGATCACAGCTCCAAAACCCAGTGCCCAGAGCGCGGCCCCAATCAGTCCGTGGGTATAGGGCATGAAATATAGGTCCATCGGGTTCATCACCGTTGCGCCGGGCAGGAACCGCATTTTTTCGATGCCAACGATCATCAGCGAAAAGAAGCCGAGATCGACGAGTTGGCTGGCGACGAACAAGGTTCCGAGCGACGGGGCCTTGCGGGACGCGCCAGCCGCCAACGCAACGCTGAAATGGCCAATGAACATTGCAGACCTCCCGCCCCAGGAATTTGCCGCAGACTGACACAGACACTTGCAGGAGGAAAGCCGAGCGGTAACAAGTCGGTGGAAGAGGGACCCTTTGCCGATGACGACACCCATTGTCCGCGTTGATGCCGCCGAATTGCGGGGCCGTCCGCTGCGCTATTTCGATTTCGTGATGGCGGCCTTTGTTGTCGTGCTGGTGCTGTCCAATGTGATTGGCGCGGGCAAGCGAGCGGAAATCGAGCTGCCGCTGATCGGACTCTGGCCGTTTGGCGCGGGCATATTATTTTTCCCGGTGTCCTACGTGATCGGTGACGTGCTCACCGAAGTCTATGGCTATGCCCGGGCGCGGCGCTGCATCTGGGCCGGGTTTGCCGCAATGCTGTTCATGGCAGGCATGTCGTGGGTGGTCGTACAACTGCCGCCGGCACAAGGCTGGACTGGTCAGGCTGCCTATGAATCGGTGTTCGGACAGGTGCCGCGCATTGTCCTTGCTTCGATGATTGCTTTTTGGGCCGGTGAATTTGTGAACAGTCTTGTACTCGCCCGCATGAAAATCTGGACCGAGGGGCGACATTTGTGGACGCGGACCATCGGGTCAACGGTGGCCGGGCAGGGGGTCGATAGCCTGATATTCTATCCGCTGGCCTTTTACGGGGCACCGGATTGGCCGCTGGAGGCGCTCGGCATGGTGATGCTCAGTCAGTTTGTCCTGAAGGTGGGTTGGGAGGCCTTGCTGACCCCGGTCACCTATTCCGTGATCGGCTTTCTCAAGCGGCGCGAAGGCATTGATGTCTATGACAACCGCACCGACTTCACGCCGTTCACGACGCAGACATGAACCTTCTGACCGAGTTTCACGCCGCAAAATTATATGTGGTTGAGGTAACGGGCCTGGCTCGCGACACGCTGCATCTGCATTTCGGACTGGCGTTGATGCTGATCGTCGCGCTGCTGTTCCGCCGCTCGCTCGCGTCGCCGTGGCCGTGGTTGTCGGTCGTGCTGTTTGCTGCTCTCGGTGAATATCTCGACCGGCGTGACAGCCTGGCGCTCGGCGCGCCTTGGTCGGTGGCGGAAAGCGTCAAGGATTTCCTCAACACATTATTCTGGCCGACGACGTTGTTGGTATTGACGAAGCTTGGTGTGGTGTTGAGGCGCTAGTTCAAAAGCGCGGTGATTCGATCGACATTGGCGGCATTGAACGGGTTCCATATCGTCAAGCCTTCGAAACGAGTCCCGTCAGCCATATCCTCGCTAAGGAGAACAGTGCATCCGGCCGACAGCGATACCGACACGATCAGGGCATCAAAATACTGAAGGCGATGTGTTTCGGACAATAGCGACGCGCGGTGCAGGTCCTGAAAGCCAGTCGGCGGAAAACGGGCAAGCATTTGCCATTCCGACACGCGCGCCCTGACGTGGTTTGATGGCGCTATTCCTTTCCTCCGGCAAACATTGAATAGTTCCGCCAACACCTGCAGCGGTATCACAGGGGCACACGCCAGCGCCTTTTCGAGGAGTGCCTGGGCGACAGCGTTTCGCGGGTCGCCTGAGCCCAAAGCATAGATCAGAATATTCGAGTCAATCGCGAAGGCCGTCAACGACCGGTCCGTTCCTCATACGTGGCACCGCCTCGCAAACCAGGCACCCCTTCGCGCAGTCCCGCAACAGCCCGTTCATAGGCCGCGCGGAATTCCGGATCGTCCATTCTGGCGTTCCGCTTGGGTGTGATTTCAGCCACCACCACGCCGTTGCTGGTGATATCAATGACTTCGCCTGAACGGGCGCGAGCGATTGCGCGCGAAACATTGGCATTGAGTTCACGAATAGACAGAACACCCACGGCAACCTCCATGTTGCAACTGTTGCAACATAGGCCTTTGGACGGGCTTTGGCAAACCGTCAGCGCAGGCGGATCACCGGGAGGACGCTGGCATAGTCATCGGTCCAGACCCGCAGGTCCGCCCGGGTCTTGATCGGTCGCCAGCCGCCATCGGCGGTCAATGTCCGGATGCTGTCCGGATCTCGCGAAAGGGCGATCCACCAGGACGGGGTGTCCCATTGCCCATGCGGCTGTACGCTCGGGTCCGGTGGATTGTAACGGCGGACACTGACGGTCCAACCGCCCGCAGTAGCGATTTTTGCGACCACCGGCTCAAGATCGATGAACCGGTTGGAGATATGCACCAGCAGCAATCCACCCGGCTTCAGCGCCTCGGCATAGCCGTCAAAGGCCTGGGTGGTCATCAGGTGGAGTGGGATGGCATCCGATGAAAAGGCATCGACGGCGATGGTGTCGAACCGCTTCGGGTAGGCCTTCAGCCGCAGCCGGGCATCGCCCAAATCAACCCGCAGGTCAGGCTTGCAGATTGAGATATAGTTGAACAGCGGGTCGGTGCGCGCGATGCGGACCACCAGCGGATCGATTTCGAACGCCGTCCAGCGCTGCCCCGGTTTGGCGTAGCAGCTCAGCGTACCGGCCCCCAGCCCGATGAAGGCAATGTCGCTGTCGGCTGGCATCGCCCTGAGCGCCCGTCCGGCCCCGCTTTCCGGGGCATAATAGGTCATTGGGCGGTTGGTCATGCCGGGGACGATACTCTGCACCCCGTGCAGGGTGGTGCCGTGCAGAAACTCGCGCACGCCCCGTTCCCCATTGGTGCGAACCGAATAAATGCCAAAGAAACTGCGTTCCCGCGCAAAGGGGATTTGCGAAATCTTGAGCGCCTGCCAACCGCCCAGCGCCAGCATCAGCGCGGTCAGATAGGTCGCAAACGCCAGCCGGTGACCGATGGCGACGACGGCCAGCAGCGCCGTCACGCCCAGCATCAGCGCACCAACGTCCTGCATTTTGCCGGGTGCCATCAACCACAACCCCGCCCACCAGGATGCTGCAATCGCGGCAACTGGCAACGCGCCGCCAATCAGCAACCGGACGGACCGCTTCTGCCACAGCCGCCCGAACCAGGGGATCAACGGCGTGGCAGGCAGCAGCAGCGCCGCCAGCACGATCAGGATCGGATGCTCATAGCCCGAATCGAACAGCATCGGGGCGAGCAGGCCGCAAAACAGCCCGCCCAGCATGCCGCCAACCGACACCCAGACGTAGAAATCGGTCAGCTGATCTGGGCCAGGTCGGGTTCTTGCCAGCTCCCCGTGCAGTGCCAGCGCGACATAGAACAGCAACACCAGATCGAGCGAGGCCATGATGACCGCCTGTCCCCCGGACGCCAGAAAGGCATAGGCCCCCAGTACAAGGAGGACCGCAGGTGCTATTCGGGCGGCGTGGCGGCTGAACCCCTCGCCACCATCGGCAAAGGCGACGATGAAGGTGACGAGATACAGGCCAAGCGGGATGACCCACAGCAGCGGCATCGCCATGATGTCGGTGGTCAAATGGGTGGTGGTCGACAGCATCATGCCAGACGGTACGAAGGCGATCAGCGTCCAGCGCACCCGGTCGCGCCAGCTGACGGTGGATCGGGGTTTGTCCGCCACCGCAACCGGGGCCGGGCTGTTTCGCGCCGCAATAGCGCACAGCGCCACCAGTGCGATCAACAGCGCAAAGCCACCGGACCACATGATCGCCTGCCCACCAAGGGCCAGCTGCGGCTCCACCAGCAACGGGTAAGCGATGAGCGCCAGCAGGCTCCCCGCGTTTGAGGCGGCGTACAGGAAATAAGGGTCACGCCCGCCACTGGCCCGTGCGAACCAGGACTGCATCAGCGGGGCCTGCGCCGAAATTGCAAAGAACAACGGCCCGATGGACAGGGTCAGCAGCATCAGCAACCAAGGGGCAGGATTGGCGGCGACATCAGGCGGAGCCAGGTCCCGCAGCCCAATCGGTAGCGTCAATGCGGCAACCAACAGCAGTGCCAGATGCACGCCAATCTGAGCCCTGATCTGCAACCGGCTCAGCGCATGGGCATAGAGATAGCCAGCGAGCAGCACCGCCTGATAGAATAGCATCGCGGTGTTCCACACCGCCGGTGCGCCGCCCAGTTTCGGCAGCGCCAACCGCGCGATCATCGGCTGCACCAGAAACAGCAGGAAAGACCCGACAAAGATCGTCAGTGTGAACAGCCGCGCCGGATTTTTCATGCGAGCAACGGACTCCCGGAAACAGGATGGAAACTGCAGTTACATCGGCCGCAATACCATTGATGACCGACCGGTCGAGCGTGAAATTGGCCAATCATCGGTTGCACTGGACCATATTGCATGAGAGTTTGAGCTATGAAACGCTTTACCTTTGCTCTGGTTCTGCTGGGTCTTGTAGCAGCTGCGCCGCTTCCCAAACTGACGGCAGATGAGGCCATCGCGGTAAAAGCAGCAGGCGCGCGCGGCCGATTGCTGTTTCAACTTGATCGGGCAGCATGGATCACCACCGACACACTGGTGGCACAATTACCGAAGGAACGGCAAAGCGAAATACGCGGTTGGATCGTTTCGCCTGCAGACGGTCAATTCAAAGTGACCTATTTCGGCCTGACCAATGACCAACCTTATGGGGTTTATGTCGCATTTGTAACGGGTAAGAAGGTAGAATTGGCGCTCCAGATCGAGCGCGGAGGTCCTTGGAAATTCAGTGACGCGGAATTATTGATGGCGCGCGCTGTCCTGATCGCTCGCCAGAATGCTGTCGGGCCGTGGTGTACCAGTGTTCTGCCCAATACAATCGTTGTGCCGCCATCCGAGTTAGGAAGTAGCGTATCGGTTTATGTCCTAAGCGCGGAAGAAAAGCCGGGCGAGATTCCTTTGGGTGGGGATTATCGGTTCGATATCGACAAGCGCGGTGACGTCGTGGGAAGTCGCGCTTACACCAAATCATGCCTAATCGCACCAAAGGTCGGCGGACCGGGCAAACCTGCAGCGTTCCTGACAAGCCACTTGCTGGATCCCGTCCCGACGGAGATCCATTCCTTCGTTTCCTACGCTGCGGGGATACCGCTGTTTGTCGTGACCAATGATGGCCGAGTGTGGGAAGTTAACAAGGACAAAATCCGTCTCGTCGGCAACGTCGCTGATTCAAACGGTCATCTACCCAAGTAGCCGGGCCGCGTCTCTTGCATGATAGGTCAACACCCCTGAACAGCCCGCGCGTTTGAAGGCGGTGAGTGTCTCCAGAATCCCTTTGTCGCGGTCCAGAACCCCCGCTGCGACCGCAGCCTCGATCATCGCATACTCGCCGCTCACCTGATAAGCAAAAACAGGGACTTGAAACTGTTCCTTCACGCGGTGGACGATGTCGAGATAGGGCAGGCCGGGCTTGACCATGACGCTGTCGGCCCCTTCGGCGAGGTCCAGGGCGACTTCGCGCAATGCTTCCTCGGCATTGGCATAATCCATCTGGTAGGTTTTCTTATCGCCCTTCAGAAAGCCCGATGAACCAACCGCATCGCGGAACGGGCCGTAGAAGGCGGAGGCATATTTGGCCGAATAGGCCATGATTTGCACATCCGTGAACCGCTCCCCCTCCAGCGCGGCGCGGATCGCGCCGACACGGCCGTCCATCATGTCCGACGGCGCGATAATATCCGCCCCGGCGCGCGCCTGATTGAGCGACTGGCCGACCAATATCTCAAGGGTCGGGTCATTGAGGATGCGCCCTGCGTCGTCGAGCAGCCCGTCATGCCCGTGGCTGGTATAAGGGTCGAGCGCCACATCGGTCAGCACGCCGATGTCACCGGTCGCATCCTTGATTGCCCGGATGGCGCGACACATCAGATTGTCGGGATTGAGCGCCTCCCGCCCATCGTCGCTGCGCCGGTCGCCTTGCGTGTTGGGGAACAGCGCGATGCACGGGATGCCCAGTGCCGCCGCCTCCTTCGCCGCCGCGCCGAGCAGGTCCACCGATAACCGCTCCACCCCCGGCATGGTCCGGATCGGCTCGCGGTTGCCCGTCCCTTGCGCGACGAACACCGGCCAGATCAGGTCGGCTGGCGTCAAAACAGTTTCGGCCACCATCGCGCGGGACCACGCCGACGCCCGGCTGCGGCGAAGACGAAGCGCCGGATAGGATGCATCACTCATCTGACCCCAATAGCCGCTATTGCGGGAGCGGCAAATGGGGGGGAACTGATCCCCATCCATTGTCCCAATATCTGCCATCCCTGACTTGATCCGGGACCCAGCGGGACAGGAATGCGCGAGCTTTGCTCGCACTTCATATGGCGAAGCAACTGGGTCCCGACGTTCGCCCGGATGACTGGTTGAGCTTCTGCCGACTTCACGGCCATCAAGTTAGCCTACCGCAGCTTCCTTTTCGAAGTCCATGGGACTGAGATACCCCAAGGTCGAGGGCCTGCGCGTCTGGTTGTAAAAGCGCTCGATATAGTCGAACATATCGGCCCTTGGTTGGTCCTGCGTTCGGCAGGTTTTTCGCGCGACGTGTTCGGTTTTCAGCGACGAGACCCGAAGGGCAGCGCAGCCAACTCTGCGACCCACTTCTGGTTGGGGCTCTCTGCGGCG
>CALRKY020000037.1:0-24941 GCA_943368345.1 Synechococcus sp. UW140
CGGCGACCACCCCGCAGCGTTCAGGTCCCGGTGTCATGATGCGATCCGTTGCAGAAGAAATTGGGCAGCCAAGCGTTCGGCCTCCTGTTTTGAGCTGCCCTCCGCCTCGGCGGGTTCGACTCCCTGGACACTGACCCGGACCTTGAAACGGGATTGGTGGTGCGGTCCGGATCGTTCGACGACTTCATAGCGCGGAACCCCGACCCGGTGTTCGGCGGCCCATTCCTGCAGCGCCGATTTCGGGTGCTTGGGGGCGGTCGCCCGGGCTTCGACTTCAGGTGCCCAGTTCTTGCGGACAAACCCATCGGCTGCGCCCCAGCCGCCATCCAGCCACAGCGCGGCGATCAGCGCTTCGCAGATATCGCCCAGCACATGGCTGCTTTGCTTCACCCCGCCGGCCCGCGCCGGAGCATCGACCCGGACATGCTCCCCAACACCGATCCGGCGCGCGATGACCGCACAGGTTTCCCCGCTGACCAACTCCGTCACCCGTCGGGTCAGCTTGCCTTCGTCGTCGGCGAAGTCCTGATAGAGCCAGCTGGCAATCACGAGGCCGAGCACCCGGTCGCCAAGGAATTCCAGACGCTGATAATTGGCGCTGCCAAAACTTGGGTGGGTGAGGGCGCGTTCCAGCAGGGCGGCATCGCTGAACCTATGACCCAGCGCCGTTTCCGCCCAATCGGCGACGGTTGGAGCGGACTTTGTCACAGGACGAGGCCGATTCGGTCGCCGCGCATCGCCGTCCACCAGCTGCGCGGATCAATCAGCTTGGCGCCGCCGTCGGTTGAAAAGAAGCTGATGCTGGCCCGCCCGACCAGATTATCAACAGGCACGAACCCCAGCCCGCCTTCCGAAAGCGGGAACCGGCTGTCGGCGGAATCGTCGCGGTTGTCCCCCATCATGAACAGGTGGCCGGCAGGGACAATGAAAACGCCGCGATTGTCCCCCCGGCTGCTGCGCAGCGTATCGAGCACCAGATAGCTTCGTCCATTGGGCAAGGTTTCGCGTGTCCGGGGAAACCGCCGTCCGTCCGGCAGGATCAGATCATCGGCAGGTCCGATCTGGACCGGCTGGTCATTGATCAGCAGGCGACCCTCCCGTAGTTCGATCCGGTCGCCCGACAGGCCGATCACCCGTTTGATATAGTCGGTCCGGTTGTCACGCGGGGTCTTGAACACCGCGATGTCTCCGCGTTCGGGAGTTACCGGCAGCAAGCGTCCGTCGAACAGGTCGGGGCTGCCCGGAATGGCGTGGCGGCTGAATCCGTACCGCCATTTGGCGACGAACAGATAGTCGCCAACCTGAAGGTTAGGCAGCATCGATTCGGTCGGAATGCTGAACGGTTCATAGGCAAAAATTCGCAAGGCCATCGCGAGGACCATGGCGCCACCGACGATACGCAGACTGTCCATCCATCCGGGCGGACGCACGGGATGGAGGGCAGGGACAGCGGCGGCGGGGACTGACATGCGCGGCAGTGGCCATGCAGGGGCTGGACTGTCAAGGCGGTGGCGGGCAGGAACAGCAGATGACCACAGAAGATACCGGCAGCGCATGGGAACAGGTGGCACGGGCGGTGATGCCCGATCAGCCCACATTGCTGGAGAGCTTTGCCCGTGAGCCTGACCGGCTTCAGCGCCTGTCGCTGGGCGTCGGCCCGGTTCATTTCGATTTCTCGAAAATGCCTGTTGGATTGGACGCGCTGCCCGTTCTGCGACGCGCCGCCGAGGCCGCGAAACTGCCGCTCTGGCGCGACCGTCTGTTCGCTGCAGCGGTCGTCAACCCAAGCGAGGGGCGGGCCGCCACCCATATTGCCGAACGTGGCAGCGGGGCAGCGGCTGCGGCGGCATCGCCGGGCCGCGCCAAGATGCTGGGCCTGGCCGACACCATTCGGCGAGACCCGGCCATCCGGCAGGTGTTGCACGTCGGGATCGGCGGCTCGGCGCTTGGTCCGGCCTTGCTGGTTGACGCCCTTGGTCGCGGCGATGGACCCGACATTGCGGTGGTCGCCAACATCGACGGTGTCGCCCTGGAAACCGTGATGCGCCGTTTCGATCCGGCAGCGACCCTGCTCGTCATTGTTTCCAAGACCTTCACGACGACAGAGACCATGACCAACGCCGCCAGCGCGCTGGACTGGATGCGGGCGGGCGGTGTCGCCGACCCCTTGGCGCGTTGTGTCGCGGTCACCGCCGCCCCGGACCGGGCGCGGAGCTATGGTATCGCCGGGTCGCACATCCTGCCGTTCGCGGAAACCGTCGGCGGGCGCTATTCGCTATGGTCGAGCGTCGGGCTCCCCGCCGCACTGGCGTACGGCCCGGCAGCGTTCGAGCAGTTGCTGGCCGGCGCCGCCGTGATGGACCGGCATTTTGCCGAGGCCGAGTTCCTCTCCAACGCCCCGGTACTCGCAGCCCTCCTTGATGTCGTCTGTCATTCGCTGCACCGCTGGGACTGTCGGGCGGTCTTTGCCTATGACGAACGCCTCCGCCTGCTTCCGGCCTATCTGCAGCAGCTGGAGATGGAATCGAATGGCAAGTCGGTCACCCGTGATGGCGGCCCGGTGCCTCTGCCAACCGCGCCGGTCACCTGGGGCGGCACCGGCACCGACGCCCAGCATGCGGTGTTTCAGTTGCTGCACCAGGGCACCCGGATCATGCCGGTTGAATTCATCGCGTCGGTGGAACCGGGGCATAAGCTGGGTGGAACTCACCACCGGCAACTGCTCGCCAACTGCTTTGCCCAGGGCGCCGCCCTGATGCGCGGTCGAACGTTCGACGAGGCTTTGGCACTGACCGGTGGTGACCGGGCGCTGGCAGCAGCCAAAACCTTCCCGGGCAATCGTCCGTCAACGACGATCCTGCTGGACCGTCTCGACCCGCATGTGCTCGGTGCGCTGCTCGCCTTCTACGAACACCGGACTTTCGCCGCCGCCGTCCTGCTCGGCATCAACCCCTTTGATCAATGGGGGGTCGAGCTCGGCAAGGACATGGCAAAGGCCGTTGAAGCAGGCGGGCAGGGCGATCTTGATGCATCGACGCGCGATCTGATGCACCGCGCCGGAATCTGACGGGAGGACCATATGGGCAAGCCGGACAGGCTGGATCGAGCCGCCCAAGGGCTGATTGCACTCGCGGCATTGTTTTCGTTGGCCAACGGATTGTTCATGCTGGTGCGCCCGATGGACTGGTATCTGCTGGTGCCGACCGTGCGATTTACCGGCCCGCCGAACTCACATTTTATCCGCGATATCGGACTTGCCTATCTGACCTGCGCGGTCGTTCTCGGCTATGCGGCGCGCTATCCGGCTGGTCGCTGGCTGGCGGCGCTTGCCGGTGGTTTGTGGCTCGGCGTCCACGGCGGCCTCCACATTTATGAGGTCGCGGTCGGCATTTGTTCAACCGGCCGCTTCTGGGCCGATGCCCCGGGTGTGCTCGGCCCACCGCTGCTGGTCTGGACTGCCGTCGCTATCCTGATGGCCCGCCAGCGGATCAGCCCTGCGGGTCTTCCAAAGCGGATTTTGCTCAGCGCCATTGACCGGATGTCACCGGACGAGTCGGCCTATTTCCATGAAATCGCAGCGGCACCCGGGCACGCATTTGAAAAGCTTCAGCAGTTCATGGTGATCACCAATCACCGCCATGCCGCACCGGCGGATCTGTTCCACTTTGCCCGGATTGGGGCAACGCTGGTTGAGGACTGCGGGCCGTGCGCTTTGACAGCCGCGCGTGGCGCGCTGGCTGACGGTTTGCCACCAGAACTGGTCAACGCTGCCCTGGCTGGCTCACCACCAACGGCTGACCTCAGGATTGCCTTTGATTTCGGACAGGCCATCGCCAACCACGATGCCAGCGCGATTACACTTGGCGAACAGTTGGAGGCCGCGCACGGTCGCGACGCGCGGCTGGAACTCGCGGTGACGGCCGCCACTGTTCGCGCCTATCCAGCCATGAAACGCGGGCTGGGTCTCGGCCAGTCCTGCTCGTTGACCCGGCTGCAGGTCTGACCCGCCTCAATCGTCGAGCGCGGAATAGACCAGGGTGCGCAATTCCCGCCGGACCGGATAGGTGCTCGACGGGATCAACTGGGTCATGAAGATCGCGATCAGCTCCTCGCGTGGGTCGATCCAGAAAAAGGTGCTGGCGGCCCCGCCCCAGAAATAGTCGCCCGCCGACCCCGGCATCAGCGACGCCGTCGGGTCTATGGTCATGCCAAACCCCAGTCCAAAGCCGACGCCGGCATAATTGGCCTCCGAAAACAGCGAGATCGACAGGGCAGGCAAATCAACGCCGCCCGGCAGATGGTTGGCGGTCATCAGGTCAATCGTCTTGCGGCTGAGGTAGCGCCGCCCGCCTGCGGTGCCGCCGTTCAGCAGCATCTGGCAGAATCTCAGATAGTCTGCAGCGGTTCCGACAAGCCCGCCGCCACCGGACACAAAGCTCGGTGGGGCAAGGTAGGAACTCTTCTCCGGGTCATCGATCAATTCGATGCCGCCGGTCCGGGTCGGCTGGTAGCAGGCCGCAAGGCGCGATGCGTCGGTGCTGGGCACATGAAAGCCGGTGTCGGTCATGCCCAGTGGCTCAAACAATTCCGTCCGCAGATAGTCCTCAAACGGTCGGCCGCTGATCTTTTCAACCAGATAGCCGAGCACATCCGTCGCAACCGAATAATTCCATTTGGACCCGGGGGAGAATTCCAGCGGCAGTTTGCCGAGCGCGGCGATCATCCCACCAAGGTCACCCGCCTTTTCGATCTCACCAATCTTAGCGGCCCGGTAGGCGGCATCGACATTGGTGCGCATCTGGAAGCCGTAGGTCAGGCCCGACGTGTGGCGCAGCAGGTCGACGATCAGCATCGGGCGCGCCACCGGCTTGGTCTGGAACCCGGTCCGGTGGGTTCCGGCGCCAAACACCGCCAGATCACGCCATTCGGGGATATAGCGGTGCACCGGGTCATCCAGCGCCACCAGCCCCTGTTCGACCAGTTGCATGAACGCCACCGAGGTGACCGGCTTGGTCATCGAATAAATCCGGAAAATCGTGTCTTCGCGAAGCGGTGCCGCGCGTTCGACATCGGCAAATCCGCGCAGGCCGACATGCGCCACTTCCCCCTTGCGGGCGATCATCGTCATCGTACCCGGCAAGCGCCCGGGCTGGACATATTTCCGGTCGAGGAAGGCATCGATGCGCTGAAGGCGGTCGGACGAAAAACCCTGGGGCATTGCAACTCTCCGGTTGGTCGGTGGCACGGTGGCTATCGGGCAGGGGCGGGGTGTCGGCAACGGCGGGAACAGATAGGGCGAACTTGTCCCCGTTATCCTCGTTATCCACAGGCCTGCGACGTTATTTTACACTTTGACGACTCGGGGGAGCGTGAGAAGTTCTGGGTGTGGACGGGACACGGCCCGCCGGTAACGGCGGTCACGGAAACGACCACAGCGCCGACGCGAAACGCGCCCGAAACGCCCGGACCCGCAAGGGAAAGGACACTGCGGGAAACGACACGACGGGGCAGCCGAAGCGAAGGACCCACCGGGCAGCACCTGTGCAAGCAGGCGCAGACCAGCAGGGCCGGAAACAACGGCACGGCCCGCGACACGCCAACCCCTCGGGGACAGCGCGGCGCGCGATGCCGGACCGGGCGAAGGGCTGGGAAGCCGCAAGGCGGACCGCCGGACGACCGACCCGACGAAGTGGGGACTGGCAGCGATGCCGGTCCCCATTTTCATTGTGGCAGGACCCTGCGGCCCTTGACGCTGGCCTGTCGCGCACGCAATTGGGCCGGGAACAACGATTTCGGGAACGTGCAATGACGGCTCGCATCATCCAGCGCGGCAAAAGCGCGATGCAATCCGGGCGGGCGGGCGCCGGTGACTGGCTGCTCGAATTCGCACCGAGCGACCGCAAGGGCCATGATCCGCTGACCGGCTGGATCAGCTCCGACGATACCAGCGCCCAGGTCCGGCTGACCTTCCCGACGCTTGATGCAGCCCGGGCCTATGCCGCCCGCGCCGGTCTCACCCCCGACATCCGCACCGACAATACCCGCAGCCTGAAACTTCAGGCCTACGCCGACAATTTCAGATAAAGCCGCCAGCACCCCCGCGCGCCCGTAGCTCAGCTGGATAGAGCACGTGCCTTCTAAGCATGAGGTCGCTGGTTCGAACCCAGCCGGGCGCGCCAGATTTTGAGTAACCCGTTTTGCAGTTTCAGGAGACAGACATGACCGACCAACCCACCACCCTGACCTTGACGCTCGATACCGGTGATGTGGTGATCAAGCTTCGGCCTGATCTGGCACCAAAGCATGTCGAGCGGATCGCGGGCCTTGCCAATGAAGGCTTTTATGACGGCGTGGTGTTCCACCGGGTCATCGCCGGGTTCATGGCGCAGGGCGGCGACCCGACGGGTACCGGCATGGGCGGCTCCAAAAAGCCTGATGTGGCCGCGGAGTTTTCCGCCGAGCGTCATGCGCGCGGCGTCTGCTCGATGGCGCGCAGCAGCAACCCCAATTCGGCCAACAGCCAGTTTTTCATCTGCCTCGATGATGCGAGCTTCCTCGACCGCCAATATACCGTCTGGGGTGTCGTGACATCCGGCATGGAGCATGTCGACGCGCTGCCCAAGGGTGAGCCACCGCGGGCGCCGGGCAAAATCGTCAAAGCGGTGGCCGCCTGATCTGTGGACGAGATCGACCTCGATCCCGCCTTTGCCGACCGGTTCGAGCGGCAACGGCGTCCGGCCTGTCAGCTCTATCTGATTTCGCCGCAAAGCTGGCATCCGGGCTTTGCCGATACCCTGGCGGCAGCGCTTGCCGCCGGGCCGGTGGCGGCGTTTCAACTGCGGCTGAAGGATTGCGGTGACGATGTCATCCGGGCGGCCACGGCGGCGTTGATGCCGGTCTGTGCCGCCCATGACGTGGCGTTCATCCTCAACGACCGCGCCGATCTCGCCGCTGAACTCGGCGCGGACGGGGTGCATCTCGGCCAATCCGATGGTTCGCCAACCGCCGCCAAAAAGCTGTTGCCGCGCGGTACCCAGCTTGGTGTCACCTGCCACGACAGCCGCCATCTCGCGATGGAGGCGGCGGAGGCCGGGGCCGATTATGTCGCCTTCGGTGCCTTTTACCCGACGACGACCAAGGCGACCACGCACCGGCCCGACCCGGCTATCCTTGGCTGGTGGACGACCATTTCCGATCTGCCCTGCGTCGCCATTGGCGGCATCACCGCCGACAATGCCCGTCCGCTGATCGACGCCGGTGCCGACTTCATCGCGGTCTGCTCGGCCGTTTGGGACCATCCGCAAGGCGCGGCGGCAGGCGTGGCGGCCTTTGCCGCCGTGCTTGAGCAAGCGCGCGACGTCGGCTAAGAGCCGCCCCATATACGCGCACCTATAAATTTCTTTCTCAAGGCAAGTTCCCATGAAGATCAGCGGCGTCGAGATTCGTCCCGGCAACATCATTGAATATGAAGGCGGCCTGTGGCGCGCGGTGAAAATCCAGCACACCCAGCCGGGGAAGGGCGGGGCCTATATGCAGGTCGAGCTCAAGAACCTGATTGATGGCCGCAAGAGCAATGAGCGGTTCCGTTCCGCCGAAACGGTCGAAAAGGTCCGGCTCGACACCCGCGATTTCCAGTTCCTGTTCGCCGAGGGGGATCAGCTGACCTTCATGGACAAGGAAAATTACGACCAGGTCCAATTGCCGCGCGACTTGCTGGGGGAGGCTGCTGCCTTCCTGCAGGACGGCATGGATGTGGTGATGGAAACCTGGGAGGACAGGCCGATCTCGGTGCAGCTGCCCGATCAGATTGAGGCGATGGTGGTGGAGGCCGATGCCGTCATCAAGGGGCAGACCGCGTCCTCCTCCTACAAGCCCGCCATTCTCGACAACGGCGTCCGGATCATGGTTCCGCCCCACATCGGTGCCGGAACCCGCATCGTCGTCGACGTCTATGAACAGGAATATGTCCGGCGGGCCGATTGATATAGGACGTCCCGTCATCCTGACGAAGGTCAGGATCTCGTGAGTATGCGCGCGACCCTCCGCAGATTCTGACTTTCGTCAGGATGACGGCGTTTTGAAACGGGGGTGGAAGAAAGTCTGAACATGCCCTCGCACTCCTCCCTCATCACCATCATGGACAAGGCCGCCCGCAAGGCCGCCCCGCGCCTGCGCCGCGACTTCAACGAGGTTGAACAGCTGCAGGTGTCGCGCAAGGGCCCGTCGGACTTCGTCTCCAATGCCGACCGCGCGGCGGAACAAACGATCAAGGAAGTCCTGCAGCAGGCCCGCCCGGATTTCGGCATGCTTCTCGAAGAAGAAGGGGCGATTGCCGGGGGCGATGGCCGCCCGCGCTGGATCGTCGATCCGCTCGATGGCACCTCCAATTTCCTGCACGGCATCCCGCATTTTGCCATCTCGATCGCGGTGGAGGACCAGGGGCAGATCATCGCCGGCCTCGTCTATCAACCGCTGACTGATGAAAGCTTCTGGGCAGAGCGCAATTCCGGGGCCTGGCTCCACACCCGCCGCCTGCGCGTGTCGGCCCGGCGCGACCTCGGCGACAGCCTGATCGCCACCGGCATCCCGTTCCAGGGCCACGGCGACTATGACAAAAATGCCAAAATCATGGCCGCTGTCAGCCCGCAGACCGCCGGTATCCGCCGCTTCGGCTCCGCCGCGCTCGACCTCGCCTGGGTCGCCGCCGGCCGGTTCGACGGCTATTGGGAGGCAGACCTCTACCCGTGGGACTGGGCAGCGGGCATGCTGCTCGTCCGCGAAGCCGGCGGCTTCGTCAGCGACTACCGCGGCGGCGACCGCATCTTCGAACGCAGCGAAGTCGTCGCTGGCAATGACGCAATCCATTCGAAACTGCACAAGATCGTCGCGGGCGCGGTGCGGGGGTAGACTTGCGCCCTGCTTTTTGAACTATGCTGCAGGTAGCAGCGGATCGGCGCGAACCCTGGGCGAGGTCAGTGTGGATAGCAAACGCCAGAATCTGATTGTCGTGGGACAGTTTCGGCTCGACCCGGTTGATCATGTTTTAACGACCAACACTGGCAGGGTCCGCCTTTCACCCTTGGCGTCCCAATTTCTGCAAGTTCTGGCACAGACTCCGGGCGAACTCGTTGCGCGTGAGGAATTGGTCAATCAACTTTGGCGGGGGGATTGGGGAATTGGCGACCCGGCTATCAACCGCGTCGTCAGCGAGATTCGCAGCCTGACCGGCGACGACCCGAAACAACCGTCGGTCATCCAGACCGTCCCCCGCAGAGGCTACCGCTTGGTCGGCACACCTTCCGTGATGCACGTGCAACTCGAGCGCTCCGATGCCCCGTCGGCTCCATTGTCACCATGGCATAAATTCATCGTCACAATTCTGGCTCTGACGGGTAGCCTCGCTGTCCTTGGACTGGTCGCAATGCTGGCCCGCTATTTCCGGTAGAACCGTCGTTCGTCGACCTGCTTCGGAATGCTTCGGAAAGCTTCGGCACTCTTGCGACCTGCATTTTCGCATGCAGGTTGACGAGACCAACCGAAAATTGCGGAGATCCAAATGCCAGCATCATTTCATCCGTTGCGCCGCCTGCCCGGCCTCGCTGCGATCATTGTCGGGGTCCTATCGACCCCTGCTGTCGCTACATCGAAGATCGATTGGCAGGACCATAGATATACGCTGCGCAGCGGTGAAATCATTGAAGCCCAACTCGGCGCGATGGCGGTGCCAAACCACCGCGATGCTGCCCGGAACGGCGGATCAACCACCATCCGGTTTGTCCGGCTGCCAGCAACAAATGGTGCAACCGGTCTTCCCATTATCTATCTTGCCGGTGGGCCTGGCAGTTCCGGGGTTGATGCGGCGCGCGGTGACCGGTGGAAGCTCTTCAACGCGCTGCGCCAGCACGGCGACGTCATCCTCCTCGATCAACGCGGGGTTGGCCTGTCATCACCGCCACCGGAGTGTTCGACGCCGTGGCGTTTTCCCGGTGATGTTGCTGCGACGGAGGCCAATATGGCGGCCAGCCTTGAAGGTGCGGTGGCGGTTTGCGCCGCAGAATGGCGGGCGCGCGGCGTTGATCTGTCGATCTACAACACCGCCGAAAATGCCGCCGATGTCGCCGATTTGGCCCGTGCGCTCGGCGGGCGCGCCCGGCTGGTCGGCATCAGCTACGGCACGTTTCTGGCCTTTGCGGTGTTGCGCGATCATGGCGACTTGATTGACCGCGTCGTTCTCGCCGGAACCGAAGGACCGGATCACACCTTGAAGCTGCCATTGCAGGCCGACCAGGTGTTTGATGCACTATCGACCCGGGAGAAGGCTGCAAAACCTTCGGAATCGCGGAGTCTGAGGGACGGTCTCACATCGGTACTGGCGCGCCTTGCCAAGTCCCCGGTTACCGTCGAAACCAAGGATCGTTCGGGGACCAGCACGCCGCTGGTGATCAGCAAATATGATGTCCAAATTGTTGTGTCGTTTCTGATGGCAACAAATGAAAACCGGAAACGGATTCCAGGCCTGATTGCGGACATGGATCGCGGAGATTTCGGCGGCATGGCCCGAAATGTCACCGCACTGCGCCGCTTTCTCGCGCCGTTGCCGGCGATGCCGCTGGCGATGGACGCGGCCTCGCCGGTATCGGGAGCCCGTCAGCAAGTCGCAAAATCGCAGGTGGCGCGGTCCGTCTTCGGCAATGCAGTGAACTGGCCGGACGCCAATTTCGCGGCTGCAATGGGCGTGAAGCAGCTTGATCACCGTTGGTCCGCTTCCCTGAAATCCAACGTGCCCGCCTTCTTCATTAGCGGCGATCTGGACTCCCGTACGCCACCGGCCAACGCCATTGCGGTTCGCAAGGGATTCAAAACCAGTGTCCACCTGATCCTTGATGGGGCAGGGCATGACAATGACCTGCTTCTGTCATCTCCCATCATCATCGACCAAATTCAGGAATTTCTGAAGGGGAAAAAGCTCGTGGACCAACGGATTGTCGCCATTCCGTAGGTGGCTGCCGACCAGCGGAGCGGCTCGCAACATCTGCCAACGCGGCCTACCCCGATTTCGACAGAGGCGGCACCTTCGTCTTGCCGGTCAGGATTTTCTCCATCTCAAGGATCAACTCCCGCCCGGCGATACCGTCCGCCGTTACATCGTCCGGATCAGCCTCAAAATGCGCGCGCATCCGGACGGTCATTTCGACAAGTTTGTCGTGGCGCGGTTCTCCAAGTTTCTGTCGCAAATGATCAAGTGACAAAAACAGCCCCTGAAATATGTTGTCGAGGTTCATGTCCGGCAGATACCCGGACTTATCTTCGAACTTGGGAGCTCCGAGCATCATGAAGCCGAGCATGTCCATAAGTTCACCAATGGTCTGCGACACATAGGGTTCGTGTGCTCGCATGCTCAGCTCTCCGAGAGTTTGACCGCACCGGTCAGAAGGTCCTCCATGTCGTTGATGATCCGTCGCCCTTCCCACGCTTCGCCAGTTGTATCGTCCGGGTCGGCCTCGAAATGCGCCCGCATTTGGCCGGTGAGTTCGACCAGTTTGTGGTAGCGTCGTTCCCCCAGCTTCTTTCGCAAATGATCCAGCGAATAGGTCAGTCCTTCAAACGTGGTGTCGAGGCTTTGCTTCGGAAAATAGCCTGATGTGTCCACAAACTTAGGAGAGTCGAGCATCATCGAGCCGAGTTTGTCCATCAGTTCACCGATGGTTTGGGCGACATAGGCTTCAATTGGCGGATACATCGCTAATCCTTTGGTCGGGCTATGAAACGCATTGAATCTCGGCGCGGTCGTCGAACTCTCAGACCGATCAACCAGCGGTATAGAACATATAAAGAACATTCTCCAACATGTCAAGCGATACTAACCGATATGGTGATTTGAAGCCCTCGCCCCGCACACCACCGCCACACCGGCCCGGATCCCGCCCCCATCCTGTCCTTTTTCTCGCCCCCGCCGCCCTTGCCTCACCTCGCCGGCCCGCCTAAAAGCCCGCCTGTCAGTCAGCCGCACGAGTCACCGGGTCCCCAATGCAAGAAATTGCCCTGCAATATCTGCCGATCCTGCTGTTTGTCGGCGTGGCGCTGGCGCTGTCGGGGGCGTTTGTCGGCTTGCCGATCCTCGTGTCCAACCTCATCGGAACCAACAAGCCGGAGGCGGCAAAGCTCGCCGAATATGAATGCGGTTTTGACAGTTTCGGGGACAGCCGCCGCCAGTTCGATGTGCGCTTTTATCTGGTCGCCATCCTGTTCATCATTTTTGATCTGGAAGTCGCCTTCCTGTTCCCCTGGGCGGTATCGCTCAAGGAAATCGGGGTATTTGGCTGGTGGTCGATGATGGAATTCCTGGGTGAACTGGGCATTGGCCTTGCCTATGCTTGGAAGGTGGGAGCACTCGATTGGGAATAGCGCAGCCTCTGTCGCCCGGCCTGCCATCCACCGACTTGCCGGTGCTGCCGAATGACGCCTTTTTCGCCGACCTGTCACAGGAGGTGTCGAATAAGGGCTATCTCGTGACCTCGGCGGAGGAGTTGGTTCACTGGGCCCGGACCGGGTCGCTGTGGTGGATGACCTTTGGTCTCGCGTGCTGCGCGGTTGAGATGATGCACGTCAACATGCCGCGCTATGACATTGAACGCTTTGGCTTTGCGCCGCGCGCCAGTCCGCGCCAGTCCGATGTGATGATCGTCGCCGGAACGCTCTGCAACAAGATGGCTCCCGCACTGCGCCGGGTCTATGATCAGATGTCGGAGCCGCGCTACGTGATCTCCATGGGGTCCTGCGCCAATGGCGGCGGATATTATCACTACAGCTATTCGGTGGTGCGCGGGTGCGACCGGATTGTGCCAGTTGATATCTATGTCCCCGGCTGCCCGCCGACTGCGGAGGCGTTGCTCTACGGCGTCATGGCATTGCAGCGCAAAATCCGCCGGGTCGGGACCTTCGAACGGTGAGCCATTCCGCCCCCATCATGTCGTCCGACGTCGGCGTCATCGATCGCGCCCGCGCGGTGCTGGGCGAAGCCCTGCTGGGCGCGTGGGAACGGGCAGGGGAGGTGACGCTACACGTGGCGCGCGCCAGCATTGTTGAGGTGTTGACCAGCCTGCGCGACGATCCTGAGCTCCGCTATCAGCAGCTGATGGAAATGGTCGGCGTCGACTATCCGGAGAACCCCGAGCGGTTTGAGGTGGATTATTGCCTCCTGTCGCTGTCGAATAATCGCCGCATCCGAGTGAAGCTGACCACCGATGCCGAAACCCCGGTGCCGTCCGTTGTTGGCGTGTGGCCGGTGGCGGGCTGGCTCGAGCGCGAAATCTGGGACCTGTACGGGGTGCTGTTTGACGGCAATCCCGACCTGCGCCGAATTTTGACCGACTACGGCTTTCAGGGGCATCCGTTCCGCAAGGATTTCCCGCTGACCGGCTATGTCGAGCTGCGCTATTCTGAGACCCACAAGCGCGTCGTCTATGAACCGGTGAAGCTGGCCCAGGAATTTCGCTCCTTCGATTTCCTGTCGCCGTGGGAGGGTGCGGACTATGTCCTGCCCGGCGATGAAAAGGCGGCCGGCAATGGCTGATGCAGACCCGCACATGCTGCCGGAGCGCGAGAGCGGTGGCATCGACATCCAGAATTACACCATCAACTTCGGCCCGCAGCATCCGGCGGCCCACGGTGTGCTGCGTCTGGTGATGGAACTCGACGGCGAGATTATCGAGCGGGTCGATCCGCATATCGGCCTGCTCCACCGCGGGACCGAGAAGCTTTGCGAGCACAAGACCTACCTCCAGGCGCTGCCCTACATGGACCGGCTCGACTATGTCTCGCCGATGTGCATGGAGCACAGCTACGTGCTCGCCATCGAGAAACTGGCGAATATCGCGGTGCCGGAACGCGGCCAATATGTCCGGGTGATGTTTGCCGAGCTGACCCGCATCCTCAACCACATCATGAACACCTGCGCCCATGCGCTGGACGTTGGCGCGCTGACCCCGATCCTGTGGCTGTTCGAGGAACGCGAACATCTCATGGAATTTTACGAGCGTGTCTCGGGTGCCCGGATGCACGCGGCCTATTTCCGGCCCGGCGGGGTGCATCAGGATCTGCCGGACGGTCTGGCCGACGACATCTGGGCCTGGACCGAGAAATTCCCCAAAGTGCTGGCCGAAATGTATGGGCTGGTCGCCCACAACCGCATCTTCAAGCAGCGCAATGTCGATATCGGCGTGGTCAGCGCGGAGGATGCCATTGCCTGGGGATTCTCCGGCCCGATGATCCGCGCCAGCGGCATCCCCTGGGATTTGCGCAAGTCGCAGCCCTATGACGTCTATGCGTCGATGGAATTCGACGTGCCGGTCGGCAAGAATGGCGACTGCTATGACCGCTGGGTGCTGCGCTATGAGGAGATGCTGCAATCGCTGCGCATCGTTCGGCAATGCCTCACCGATATGCGTCCCGGCCCGGTCCAGACGCTCGACCGCAAGATTGCGCCCCCGAAGCGTGGTGAAATGAAGCGCTCGATGGAGGCGCTGATCCACCATTTCAAACTCTATACCGAGGGCTTCCACGTCCCAGCCGGCGAAGTCTATGTCGCGACCGAAAGCCCCAAGGGCGAATTCGGGATTTATCTCGTGTCGGACGGGACCAACAAGCCGTACCGAGTCAAAATCCGCCCGACGGCGTTCAGCCACCTGCAGGCGATGGATTTCATGTGCAAAGGCCATATGCTGGCCGACGCCCCCGCCATCCTCGGCAGCCTCGACATCGTGTTCGGGGAGTGTGACCGGTGAAGCCTTTGTCGTTAATTTGGATCACCAGCTTGATGGCAGCCCTTTTTTTGGGCGTGGCTTATGTTGGGCTGGAAATTTCGGGGAGTGGGTTCACCAAGCTTGTGGCCACTGCGATGTTTGTTGGGATGTTGGTGAGTATCGGCTGTTCGTTGCTTCTCAAGATATTGGCGATACGTGGTCGGGCGGGTGTTAAATGAGCGCCGTTACCGCATTTGACCCCGAAGCGTTCCGGGACTTCGCCTGGACCCCGGCAAACGCCAACGAGGCGGCGGTCATCCTTGGCCGCTATCCGGAGGCGCGTGCCGCTTCGGCGATCATTCCGCTCCTTCACCTCGCCCAATATCAGGTTGGTGCCGCGACCGGTCACGCTTGGCTGCCGGGGCCGGTGATTGAATATGTCGCAAAACAGATCGGCATGCCGATCATCCGGGCGGTGGAGGTTGCGACCTTCTACACGATGTTCAACCTGAAACCGGTCGGGCGCTTTCATGTCCAGGTCTGCGGCACGACGCCCTGCATGTTGCGCGGCTCGGGTGATTTGCTCCGCGCCTGCAAGGACAAGGGGCTGGCGAAGGGCGCGGTCACCAATGACGGACTGTTCACGCTGAGCGAGGTCGAATGCCTCGGTGCCTGCGCCAACGCGCCGATGGTGCAGATCAACGATGATAATTATGAGGACCTGACCTACGACAGTATGACGGCAATATTGGACGCACTGGCCCGTGGCGAAAGCCCGAAGCCGGGGTCAGCCATTGGTCGTCAGGCCAGCTGCCCCGAAGGCGGACCAACGACCTTGCTGGAGGTCGCCGGATGAATGACGACCGCAAAGCGGAGGCAGCGATCCTCTGGGGCATGGCAGCAGTGCTGGTCATCGCCGCCATCGCGCTGATTTCGCAGGGCATGTATCCGGTCGGCATCGCCATATTGGTGGTGTCGGTGCCGCTGGCGGCAGCGGCGCGGGCGGCAGGCAAAAAGGGTGGGAGCGGCAAAAATGCTGGCTGATGCCGACCGCATTTTCACCAATCTCTATGGCTTTCAGCCGTGGGGGCTGAAGCACGCCCAGAAACGCGGTGACTGGGACGGCACCAAGGCGCTGATGGCCGTTGGTCAGGACGCCATCATCGACGCCATCAAGGCCTCGGGCCTGCGCGGACGCGGCGGGGCGGGCTTCCCGACGGGTATGAAGTGGAGCTTCATGCCGAAGGACCCGCCGCCGGGCCGGCCGAGCTTCCTCGTCATCAACGCCGATGAGTCCGAACCCGGCAGCTGCAAGGACCGCGAAATCATTCGCCACGATCCGCACAAGCTGATCGAGGGGGCCCTGATCGCCGGTTACGCGATGCGGGCGCGGGCCGCCTATATCTACATTCGCGGCGAATATATCCGGGAAGCCGAAACGCTGTTTGCAGCGGTTGAGGAAGCCTATGCGAAGGGCTTGATCGGCAAGAACGCCTGCAAGTCCGGCTATGATTTCGACGTGTTCGTGCACCGGGGGGCGGGGGCCTATATCTGCGGTGAAGAAACCGCGATGCTCGAAAGCCTCGAGGGCAAGCCGGGGCGTCCGCGTCTTAAGCCACCATTCCCGGCTGGCGTCGGCCTTTATGGCTGCCCAACGACAGTCAACAATGTCGAATCCATCGCCGTCGTGCCAACCATCCTCCGGCGCGGTGCCGTCTGGTTCTCCGGCATTGGCCGCCCGAAAAATGAAGGCACCAAGCTGTTCCAGATCAGCGGGCATGTGAACAAGCCCTGCGTGGTCGAGGAGGAGATGGGCATCCCGTTCCGCGAACTGATCGAGAAACATTGCGGCGGTATTCGGGGCGGTTGGGACAATTTGCTCGCGGTCATCCCCGGTGGGTCGTCGGTACCGCTGGTGCCGGCGCACGAGATTATCGATGCGCCAATGGACTTCGACGGGTTGAAGGATTTGAAATCCGGTCTCGGCACGGCGGCGGTGATCGTGATGGACAAATCCACCGACATCGTCCGCGCCATCGCCCGCATCAGCTATTTCTACAAGCATGAGAGCTGCGGCCAGTGCACCCCGTGCCGGGAAGGCACTGGCTGGATGTGGCGGGTGATGGAACGCCTCGCCGACGGCAATGCCGAACCGCACGAAATCGACCTGCTGCTGGATGTCACGACCGAGGTCGAGGGCCACACCATCTGCGCGCTCGGCGACGCGGCGGCCTGGCCGATCCAGGGGCTGATCCGCCACTTCCGCCCCGAACTGGAGCGGCGGATTGCAGTGAAACGCGCGCCCATGCTTCAGGCAGCGGAGTAGAGCGATGCCTAAACTCACCATCGACGGCATCGAAGTCGAAGTCCCCGCAGGCGCGACCGTGCTCCAGGCCTGCGAACTCGCGGGCAAGGAAATCCCGCGCTTTTGCTATCACGAGCGCCTGACCATCGCGGGCAATTGCCGGATGTGTCTGGTCGAGGTGAAGCCGGGGCCGCCGAAGCCGCAGGCGTCCTGCGCGCTACCCGCCGCCGAGGGGCAGATTGTCAGCACCACCAGCCCGATGGTCAAAAAGGCGCGGGAGGGGGTGATGGAGTTTCTGCTCATCAACCACCCGCTCGACTGCCCGATCTGTGATCAGGGTGGCGAATGCGACCTGCAGGACCAGAGCCTGGTCTACGGGCGCGGCCAGAGCCGCTATGACGAGAATAAGCGCGCCGTCACCGAGAAATATATGGGGCCGCTGGTCAAGACGGTGATGACGCGCTGCATCCAGTGCACGCGCTGTGTCCGCTTTGCCGAGGAAGTCGCCGGGGTCGAGGAAATCGGCATGGTGTTCCGCGGCGAGAATGAGCAGATCACCACCTATCTCGAACAGGCACTGACCTCGGAAGTTTCGGGCAATATCATTGACCTGTGCCCGGTCGGTGCGCTGACCTCCAAACCCTATGCCTTTTCGGCGCGGCCCTGGGAAATCCGGGAAACCGACGGCATCGACGTGATGGATGCGCTCGGCACCAACATCAGCTTCGGTAGCCGGGGGCCGCAGGTGATGCGGGTGCTGCCGCGCCTCAACGAAGCGGTGAACGAGGAATGGGCCGCCGACAAAACCCGCTTCGCCATTGATGGCCTGATGGCCGGCCGTCTCGATCGCCCCTATGTCCGCAAAGCCGGCAAGTTGGTTGCAGCGACTTGGGTTGAGGCGTTTGCGGCGGTCAGGGCAGGGGTCTTCGGTCTGTCAGGCAACCAGATTGCCGGAATCGCGGGCGATCTGCTCGATGTGGAATCGATGGTCGCATTCAAGGACCTGCTGACCGGGCTGGGCAGCGACCGGATTGAATGCCGTCAGGACGGTGTCGATCACGATGCCAGCAATCGCGGCTCTTACCTGTTCAATTCAACCATCGCCGGGATTGAAACAGCGGATGTCATTCTGCTGATCGGGTCCAACGCCCGGATCGAGGCGCCGTTGCTCAACACCCGGCTCCGCAAGGCGGTGGTCAAAGGCAAGGCGCGGGTTTTCGCCATCGGGCCGGAGGTCGACCTGACCTATCCGGTAACTTGGCTGGGTGATGATCTGGCGCTGCTGGCCAAGCTGCCAAAGGATTTGACCGATGCCCTGACCGGCGCGGCCCGGCCAGCCATCATCGTCGGGACTGGCGGCGCATCCGCAATCGGCGCGGCCCTGAAAATTGCCGCCAAATACAAGCTGGTGCGCGACGGCTGGAACGGCTGGAACATCCTCCACACCGCGGCCGCACGGGTTGGTGGATTGGATATCGGACTGACCACAGCAGGTGGGGTCTCCGCTATCCTGGACGATGCAAAATCTGGCGCGCTCAAAGCCGTGTTCCTGCACGGTGCCGATGAACTTGATACCGCGTCGCTCACCAAATGCTTCACGGTGTACATCGGCACCCACGGCGATGAAGGCGTCCGCCATGCCGACGTCATCCTGCCCGCCGCTGCCTATGCGGAAAAAACCGGAACCTGGGTCAATCTGGAGGGCCGGGTCCAACGCAGCCTTCGTGCCGTGTCCCCACCCGGCGATGCGCGGGAGGATTGGACGATCTTCCGGGCGCTGAGCGATGTGCTTGGCAAGACGCTGTCCTACAATGATTTCGCTGCTCTCCGGGCCCGCATGGTCCGCGACTGGCCGCATCTCGGCACCGAAGGGGTCCAGGCAGCTGTCTGGCGCGCACCAACAGTTACGGCAGACAAGCCATCCGGCAAAGTCACCTACGCCTTCGACACTTATTACCTGACCAACCCCATCGCCCGGGCCAGTGCGACCATGCACGACTGCGTCCGCGAAATATTGGGCATCGGCCAGTTGGCGGAGGCGGCGGAATGACCGCCTGGTTCCAGTCCCAGATTGGTGATGTTGCGGGCTATCTGGTCGCCAACATTCTGCTGATCCTCGCCATTTCACTACCCGTCATGCTGGCGGTGGCGATGGTGATTTATGCTGACCGTAAAATCTGGGCGGCGATGCAGATGCGCAAGGGCCCCAATGTCGTCGGGCCATTCGGTTTGCTGCAAAGCTTTGCCGACGGCCTGAAGGTGTTTCTGCAGGAAACCATCATCCCCTCTGCCGCCAACAAGGGGTTGTTCCTGCTCGCCCCGATGCTGACGTTCACGCTGGCGCTGATCGGCTGGGCGGTCATTCCGTTCGGCCCGCAGGCGGTGTTGTCGGACATCAATGTCGGCATCCTGTATCTATTCGCCACCTCCTCGCTCGGGGTGTACGGCATCATCATTTCCGGTTGGGCTTCCAATTCAAAATACCCGTTTCTCGGTGGGTTACGCTCGGCAGCTCAGATGGTATCTTATGAAGTCAGCATCGGCTTTGTCGTTGTCTGCGTCGTCCTTTACGCGGGCAGTTTCCGGCTGCAGGACATCATCCTGGCGCAGCAGGGCAATATCCTCGGAGTCCTCAACGGCAATGTCTTCAACCCGTTGCTGTTCCCGATGTTCATCATATTTTTGATCTCGGCACTCGCCGAAACCAACCGCTCACCTTTCGATCTGCCGGAGGCGGAGGCGGAACTGGTCGCGGGCTATCAGACCGAATATTCCTCCATGGCGTTCGCGCTGTTCTGGCTCGGCGAATATGCCAATGTCCTGTTGATGTGCGCGATGACGTCGGTGCTGTTCCTCGGTGGCTGGCTGCCGCCGGTGAACTGGGAGCCGCTCTATGTCGTCCCGGGCTGGATCTGGTTCTTCGCCAAGATCAGTTTCGTGTTCTTCATCTTCGCCTGGGTCAAAGCCACCGTCCCGCGCTATCGCTATGATCAGCTGATGCGGCTCGGCTGGAAAGTGTTCCTGCCGATCTCACTGGTCTGGGTAGCGCTGGTCAGCGGCTGGCTGATGTTTTTCACGGATCGCTTCCAATGACCGCCCGCCTATCTTGGCAGATATTCTCTTGTATCTTTTGGCTCGGCCTGATCGCCACCGGCTACTTGGCGGTCACTACCGAGAGCAGCGTAGCGCAGGGGCTTTTCCCCATGTTCGGGGCCTGTGCAGGCGGCTATTTTGTAGCTAAGCGACGTGGTAAGCAGAGCAAATGATCGCCTTATTCCGCGCCGCGAAATCGCTGCTGCTACTTGAATTTATCAAGGGCATGTGGCTGACGCTGAAATATTTCTTCCGGCCCAAGGTCACGATCAATTACCCGTTCGAGCGTGGTCCGTTGTCGCCCCGGTTCCGGGGGGAGCATGCCCTGCGCCGTTATGCCAATGGCGAGGAGCGGTGCATCGCCTGCAAATTGTGCGAGGCCGTGTGCCCGGCGCTCGCCATCACCATCGAGGCCGAACCGCGCGAGGATGGCAGCCGTCGCACGACACGCTACGACATCGACATGACCAAGTGCATTTATTGCGGCCTGTGTCAGGAGGCTTGCCCGGTCGATGCCATCGTCGAGGGGCCGAACATGGAATATTCGACCGAAACGCGTGAGGAACTGATTTACGACAAGGCCAAGCTGCTGGCGAATGGCGACAAATGGGAACGCGCCATTGCCCAGAACCTTGCCGCCGACGCGCCGTGGCGATAGGCAGCGCCGCGTGATCGAAGCCATCATCTTTTATCTGCTCGCAGGCGTGCTGCTGGTCTCCGCCTCGGCGACGATTGTCTCGCGCAATCCGGTGCATTCGGTGCTGTGGCTGGTGCTGGCCTTCCTGAATGCGGCGGGATTGTTCGTGCTGATCGGGGCCGAATTTCTCGCGATGATTTTGGCGATTGTTTACGTCGGCGCGGTGGCGGTGCTGTTCCTGTTCGTGGTGATGATGCTCGATATCGATTTTGCGTCGCTCCGAACCGGTTTCATGAAATATGCCGGGTTCGGGCTGCTGCTTGCCGGCCTGCTGGCGGCAGAACTGATTTTCGTGGTCGGGGCCTGGGCGCTGACGGACGTGCCAACAACGGTGATGGCGGCGCCGGCGGCGGATGCAGCCAGCCTGACCAACACGCAGGCGCTCGGGTCGCTGCTTTACACCAAATATGCCTTCATCTTTCAGGCGGCGGGGATGATTCTGCTGACCGCCCTGATTGGTGCCGTCGTGCTGACGCACCGCAAACGCACCGGGGTGCGCCGCCAGAATATCGCGGATCAGGTGGCGCGGGAGCCGGGTGAGGTGTTTGTGATGATGCAGCCGGGCGTCGGGCAGGGGGTTGAGATCAAATGATCGGCCTCGAACATTATCTGACGGTTGCGGCCATCCTGTTCACCCTCGGGGTGCTCGGGATATTCATCAACCGCAAGAATGTCATCGTCATCCTGATGTCGATTGAACTCATCCTGCTGGCGGTGAACATCAATTTCGTCGCCTTCTCGGTCTATTTGCAGGACATGGTCGGCCAGGTGTTTGCGATGTTTGTGCTGACCGTCGCGGCGGGGGAGGCGGCGATCGGGCTGGCCATTCTCGTGCTGTATTTCCGCAACCGTGGCACCATCGCGGTTGACGACATCAACCAGATGCAGGGCTGAGCGGGCAGGTGATCCAGGCCATCGTCTTTCTGCCGCTGCTGGCGGCGCTCATTGCGGGGCTCGGCCAATATTGGCTGGGGCGTACGCTGTCGAAGGCGCTGACCACGGCCGCCGTGCTATTGGGCGCGGTCCTGTCCTGGCTGCTGTTCCTCGACGATGCGCTGCTGGCGAAGGCCAGCGTCGTGCAGGTGCTGCCGTGGATCCAATCCGGTGACCTGACCATTGATTGGGCGCTCCGGGTTGACCGGCTGACGGCGGTGATGCTGGTCGTCGTCAACAGCGTGTCGGCGCTCGTCCACCTGTATAGCTGGGGCTATATGGAGGAAGACCCGGATCAGCCCCGCTTCTTCGCCTATCTGTCGCTGTTCACCTTCGCGATGCTGATGCTGGTGACCGCCAACAATCTGGTGCAGATGTTCTTTGGGTGGGAAGGCGTCGGACTCGCCTCCTACCTGCTCATCGGCTTTTGGTACAAAAAGCCGAGTGCCAATGCGGCGGCGATCAAGGCATTCGTGGTCAACCGGGTCGGCGATTTCGGCTTCTCGCTCGGGATTTTCGCGACCTTCCTGGTGTTCGGCACCATCGATATTTCCACGATCAACGCGACGGCAGCGAGCTTCACCGGCGACAGCTTTGAATTTCTGGGTCAGCAGGTCGACATCATGACGACGCTGTGCCTGCTGCTGTTTGTCGGGGCGATGGGCAAGTCGGCGCAGCTTGGCCTGCACACCTGGCTGCCGGACGCGATGGAAGGCCCAACCCCGGTGTCGGCACTGATCCATGCCGCAACGATGGTCACCGCCGGGGTGTTCATGGTCTGCCGCCTGTCCCCGATGTTTGAGGCGGCGCCTGATGCGCTGACGGTCGTCACCTATGTCGGGGCAGCTACCGCGCTGTTCGCGGCAACCGTTGCCACCGTCCAGACCGACATCAAGCGGGTGATCGCCTATTCGACCTGCTCCCAGCTCGGGTACATGTTCTTTGCGGCTGGCGTCGGGGCTTACGGCGTGTCGATGTTTCATCTGTTCACCCACGCCTTTTTCAAGGCGCTGCTGTTCCTCGCCGCCGGGTCGGTGATCCACGCCATGCACCACGAACAGGACATGCGGCATTACGGCAGCCTGCGCCGGGACATTCCGATCACCTTCGCCGTGATGGTCATTGGCACCCTGGCGATCACCGGCGTGTTCCCGTTCGCTGGCTATTATTCCAAGGACGCCATTCTGGAAGCCGCTTTCGCCAGCGGGGTAGAGGCCGGCTATGTCGCCTTTGCCGTCGGCATTTTCGCGGCGCTTCTCACCAGCTTCTATTCGTGGCGGCTGATGTTCCTGACCTTCTTCGGGAAACCGCGCTGGGCAGGTAGCGAGCATATCCAGCACAGCACCCATCATGACGAGGCGCATCCCGATCCCAACGCCCATCTTCATGCCCCGGGCACGCTCGGCTATCATCCGCATGAAAGCCCGTGGTCGATGCTGCTGCCGCTCCTCCTGTTGGCGACCGGCGCGGTTCTGGCCGGACTGGTCTGGCATCATGATTTCGCCAGCCCTGAATCCGGAGAATTCTGGGCCGGATCGCTGGTGGTGCGGGAACCGCTGCTGGAGGCGATGCACCATGTTCCGGCCTGGGTGATCTATTCGCCAGCAGTTGCCTGGATCGTTGGTCTGTTGTTGGCTCTGAACTCTTACATGTGGCGACCCGGTATCCCGGCGGCCTTTGTCCGGCAGTTCCACACGCTGCATGACTTCCTGATGCACAAATGGTATTTTGACGAACTGTATGACGCGATCTTCGTGCGTCCGGCGTTCGCACTTGGCCGGTTTCTCTGGAAGCGCGGCGATGTCGGCACGATTGACCGCTTCGGTCCGGACGGACTGTCCGGAATGGTGGCAGGCGCTGCGGTCAGCGCCCGCAAATTCCAGACTGGCTATGTTTACACCTACGCCCTGGTGATGCTGATCGGTGTTGCCGGTGCGGCCTCCTGGCTGATGTTCCGCTGATGTTATCGCTTCTCATCCTGTTGCCGCTGGCTGCGGCGCTGCTGATCCTCGCTGTTGCCGGGGCTGAACGGGCGCGCTGGATCGCGCTGGTGACCACCGTTTTTGAATTCGGCCTCGGCGGCATGCTGTGGGCGGGCTATGACAATGACGGCGCGCGCTTCCAGTTTGTCGAGAAACTCGATCTGTTCGCGCCCTATTTCAGCTGGCACCTCGGCATTGACGGGATTGCCCTGCTGCTGATCATGCTGAGCGTGTTCCTGATGCCGATTTGCATCCTTGCCAGCTGGTCGAGCATCGAAAAACGCGTGCCGGAATATATGGCGGCATTCCTGCTGATGGAATCGCTGATGATCGGGGTATTCGCCTCGCTCGACCTGTTCCTGTTCTACGTGTTTTTCGAAGGGGGCCTGATCCCGATGTACCTGATCATCGGGATATGGGGCGGGGCGCGGCGCATCTACGCCAGCTATAAATTCTTCCTCTACACGCTGCTCGGTTCGGTGCTGATGCTGCTGGCGATGATGTACATGGTGAATGTCGCCGGCACGACCAACATTGCTACGCTTCTGACCCATGATTTCGACCCCGAGGTTCAGACCTGGCTGTGGCTCGCCTTCTTCGCCAGCTTTGCGGTCAAGATGCCGATGTGGCCGTTCCACACCTGGCTGCCCGACGCCCATGTCGAGGCCCCGACCGCCGGGTCGGTGATCCTTGCCGGGGTGTTGTTGAAACTTGGTGGCTACGGCTTCCTGCGCTTTTCGCTGCCGATGTTTCCGGATGCCTCGCATCAGCTGGTCTGGATCGTCTTTGCGCTGTCGATGATTGCCGTCGTCTACACCTCGCTGGTTGCGCTGGTGCAGGAGGATATGAAGAAGCTCATCGCCTATTCCTCCGTCGCACACATGGCCTTCGTGACCGCCGGGTTGTTCGCCCTGAACACGCAGGGGATCGAAGGGTCGATCATCACCATGCTCAGCCACGGTGTGGTGTCGGGGGCGTTGTTCCTGTGCGTTGGCGTGGTTTACGACCGGCTGCACACCCGGGAGATTGCACGCTACGGCGGGCTTGCGGCCAACATGCCAAAATTTGCACTGATGTTCATGCTGTTCACCATGGCCTCGGTCGGCCTGCCCGGGACCAGCGGTTTCGTGGGGGAATTTCTCGTGCTGATCGGGGCTTACAAGGCCTCCAGCTGGATGACGCTGGTGATC
>CALRKY020000038.1:0-24248 GCA_943368345.1 Synechococcus sp. UW140
TCAACAACCGACACCGCAACACGCTCCCGTAAATCGTCAGAATAAGCCCGTGGCATCTCGCGCCGACCTCCAACGGCCAGCACGTTGAATCACAATAAACCCGCCGCGTGAATCCCCAATCGATTCAAACCGGACGAGTCAAACTCTAGAGGTCGATGGTGCAGCCGATGGACAATCATACCCGCCGCCAATCGCGGCAATAACCCGGTCCCGCAGACTCTGTGACGGCGTTCGAGCCACCTGCACTGGCCGCCAGTCACCAGCAGGAAGCCTGAATCACATCAACTCCCAAAGAATGCCGTTCGTGTGGACGCTGCTGCAACAGTAAGATGCTCTAAACTGCCCTTAATTTAGGTTCGGCGGTGTCGAGGGCCTTGCGGATGATGGCGATCATTTGGTCGATCTGGTCGGTGGTGATGATCAACGGCGGGCACATGACGATGCTGTCGCGGATGCCGCGGACCATCAGGCCGCCGGCGATGCACAGGTCGCGGACCATGGGGCCTGCGGTACCTTCCTTGCCGCCGAAGCGTGCGCCGGTTGCCTTGTCGGCAACAATCTCGACAGCGCCCAGCAACCCGACCGACCGGGCCTGTCCGACAAGCGGGTGGTCGCTGAGGCTGGCGAGCGCTCTGGCGAGGTGCGGCCCGGTCTCGCTACGGGTCCGCTCAACCAGCCCCTCCCGCTCGATGATCTCGATATTGCGAAGGGCGACGGCTGCGGCGACCGGGTGGCCGGAATAGGTATAACCATGGACGAAATCGCCGCCGGTTTTCAGGACTTTGACAATCTCGGCAGACACGGCGACCGCCGAGATGGGCAGGTAGCCGGACGATAGCCCCTTCGCCATGGCGATCATGTCCGGCTTAACACCCATGGTCTCATGGCCCCACATGTTGCCGGTGCGCCCGAAGCCGCAGATCACCTCGTCGCAGATCATCAGGATGCCGTATTTCCGGCAGACCGCCTCAACCAGCGGCCAGTAGTTGGCGGGTGGAATGATGACCCCGCCCGCGCCTTGCACGGGTTCCCCGATGAAGGCAGCGACATTCTCGGGACCGACCGCGAGAATTCGGTCCTCGATCGCCTGCGCACAGATGGCACCAAAGGCCTCCGGGCGCATGTCCCGACCCTCGTTGTACCAATAGGGCTGACGGACATGTTCGATGCCGGCAATCGGGATTTCGCCTGCGACATGCATGCCCTGTCCGTGCATCGCCTTCATGCCACCGAGCGAAACGCCAGCGACCGTGGAGCCATGATAGGCATTGTGCCGGCTGATGAAGATGGTGCGGCTGGTTTCGCCCTTCACCTGCCAATAATGGCGGACCATCCGGAGGATCGTGTCATTCGCCTCCGACCCTGACGCATTGAAGAAGATATGGGGGAGGCGGTTCTGCGTCAGCGAGGCGATTTTCTGCGCCAGCAGCACGGTCGGCGGCGTCGCGGTCTTGAAGAAGGTATTGTAAAATGGCAGCTCCTTCATCTGGGCAGCCGCGACTTCGACCAATTCGTCGCGCCCATAGCCGACATTGACGCACCACAGCCCGGCCATGCCGTCGAGAATGCGGTTGCCGTCGCCGTCGTGGATATAGCAACCATCGGCATGGGTGATAATCCGGCTGCCGCCCAGATCCTCTATCTCCTGCCAGTCGGCCTGGGCGGGTAGATGATGGGCGATGTCGATGCGTTTCAGGTCGGCGATGTCATAATTGCGGGGCATGGGTCTCTCCGGGACTTTGGGGGTCAGGCAGGCGGCTAGGATGCCGTCAGGGGGAGAAACCGAGGCGGGCGAGGTAGCGGTTATAGCGGGTGACGCGGTTGTTCATATCGCCTCCCCCCTTAGCGCCTTTCCCATCAGGCGGAAATAGGTCTGGCTGTCGGGGTGGCGGTCAGTCTGCCATTCGGGATGCCATTGCACCGCAAGCACCGGCGCGCCGGAGAGGGTTGCTGAATAGGCCTCGACAAGCCCATCCGGAGCCTCGGCCTCCACGACCAGTCCCGGGGCCAGCGTGGCGATCCCCTGGTAGTGGACGGAATTCACATCGAGGGCCGGTCGCTGATAGGCCGTCGCCAACCGGCCGCCATCGACCAAATTCACCGGATGGAGATGGTCAAACATCGCGTCAAAGCCGGTGTCGTCGGGGGCATGGTGTGGCAGCAGATCGGGATGGCTGGAGGTGTCGCCACGCAGCGTGCCGCCGAGCGCGACATTGATTTCCTGAAAGCCCCGGCAGATGCCGAACACCGGCTTGGCCCGGTCGATCATTGCCCCGATCAGATCGATGGCCAGCGCATCTCGGCCCGGATCGAACGGGCCGTCGCCACCCTGCCCGCCGTAATGGTGCGGCTCGATATTTGACGGGGTGCCGGTCAGCAATATCCCGTCGAGCAGCGGTGCGACCTCATGCGCCGACATCAAATCGGGAAGTGACGGGATCAGCACGGCAGCTACATCGGCATAGGTCATGGCGGCGCGGACATAGCGTTCCATTACCGCCTGCGCCGGTTCGGTCCCGACCTGACGATTGCAGCAGATGATGCCAAGGACCGGGCGTTTAGCCATGACGCTAGCTGAGCAGCACGACCGGGCTTGCCGAATGCCAGTGCAGCGAGACCTTGTCGTCCCAGGTAAAATCCTCCTGATCCCAGCGCGACAGATTGGCCCGGCTGATCAGGATCATCCGCCCGCTGTCGAGGCGGATTTCGAACAGGGTGCAGTCACCAAGATAGGACATGCCCTTGATCTGGCCATTGGCGAGATTGTGGCCATCCGGCGCGTCCTTTGCCTGCGCCTTGCCCGGTTTGCAGAGGGTCATTTTTTCTGGACGGATCGCCACCCACACGGTTGCGGCATGGGCGCCGGTGACGCCGTGGTTCAGATAGATTTTGCCAATCTCCGGACAATCGACGACCGCTTGTTCCGGCTCGTCAACCACCAGCTTGCCCTCGAACAGGTTCACTGACCCGACAAAGTCCGCGACGAACCGGTTGGCGGGGAATTCATAAAGGTCGGACGGGGTCGCCAATTGGGCGATCTGCCCCTTGTTGATGACCGCGATCCGCCCCGCCATCGACAGCGCCTCGTCCTGATCATGGGTGACGGTGACAAAGGTGATCCCGACCTTGTCCTGCAGATCAGCCAGTTCGAACTGCATCTGGGCGCGGAGTTTTGCATCGAGCGCCGACAGCGGCTCATCTAGCAGCAGCACTTTCGGCCGCATGATCAGCGACCGGGCGAGCGCCACCCGCTGGCGCTGACCACCCGACAATTGATCGGGCTTGCGCGCCCCCAATCCGTCAAGCTTCACCAGCTCCAGCGCCTCGGTGACGCGCGTTCTAATCTCCGCGCCGCCCACTCCGGCAATTTTCAGGCCATAGGCGACATTATCCGCAACCGTCATGTGCGGGAATACGGCGTAGGATTGGAACACCATGTTCACCGGACGCTTGTTCGGCGGGACGCCGATCATGTCCTGACCGTCAATCAAGATGCTGCCCGATGTCGGCAGTTCGAACCCGGCGATCATCCGCATCAGTGTGGTCTTGCCGCAACCTGATGGCCCCAGCAGGACGAAAAATTCGCCCTTCATGATGTCGAGCGACACATTGTCGACCGCCGCCAATTGCCCAAAGCTCTTGGTGACGCCCCGGATGCTGATGATGGGAGTTTGTTCGGTCATGCCGTTGCCTTGCTGAAATCTTGCAGCTTCAGGGCCACCGTGGTCAGGATGATGGTGAGGAATATCAGGATTGCCGAGGCGGCGTTGACCTCCGGCGTCACCGAGAACCGCACCATCGAATAGACTTTGACCGGGAAGGTGATGGTGTTCGGCCCGCTGGTGAAAAAGGTGATGACAAAATCATCAAGGCTGAGGGTGAAGGCCAGCAATGCGCCAGCGATCAACCCCGGTTTCATATGCGGCAGCAGTACATCGCGGAACGCCTGCCATTCGGTGGCACCAAGGTCTTTCGCTGCCTCCTCCTCCTCCCGGTTGAACGAGGCCAGCCGGGACCGGACGACCATGGTCACGAATGGAAAGCAGAAGGTAATATGCGCAATGGTGATGGCGCTGAGATTGAGCGGCCACGGCAGGTCAGTTGGCCAGTTGAGATTGGCGAAGAACACCAGCATCGCCACGCCCATGCAGATTTCGGGCACGACAATCGGCATGGCCATCACGCCCTCCACCCCGGCCTTACCGGGAAAGCGGAACCGCCACAGCATCACCGCGGCCAGACCGCCCAGTATGACGCTGACGATGGTGGCGAGGAAGGCGATGGTGATCGAATTGCCCATCGCCAGCATCAGGCTGTCGTTTTCGAACACCTTTTCATAATATTTGAAGGTGAACCCGCGCCAGACGATGTTCCGCTTGGAATCGTTGAAGCTGAACGCCACCAGCACGATCAGCGGCAGGTAGAGGAACAGCAGCGTCAATCCGACCCAACTGCGCATCCACAGCCGCTTGGTATATTCGAGCGGTGCCAAAGGAGTGCGGGTGAACAGGCTCATACGCGCCGCGCCTCCTGCCGGGCCCGCAGCGCCTGCAGGGCGATCAGGATGAAGGTGGCATACATCAACAGGAAGGACAGCGCCGCGCCGAACGGCCAGTCGTTGGCGCGCTTGAATTGGCGCTCGATGACATTGGCAATCATCTGACTGTCGGTTCCGCCCATCAGATCGGGCGTCAGATAGGCCCCGAGCGCCGGGACAAAGGTAATGATCACCCCGGATATGATCCCGGCCCCGGCCAGCGGCACGACGATCTTGATGATCGTCCGCAAGTGCCCGGCCCCCAGGTCAAGGCTGGCCTCGATCAGCGACCGGTCGAGCCGGTCGAGCGCGGCGTACAGCGGCAGCACCATGAAGGGCAGGTGCACGTAGACCAGACCCAAAATCACTGCGAAATTGTTGTAGAGCAGCTGCATCGGTTCCCAAGAGGTCAACGGCTGCATCCCGACCATGACCTTCAACCAGCTCGCCCCGTCCCACAGCGCGCCGACCGACTTGTTCACATAGCCCTCGGTCCGCAGCATGGTGATCAGCGCATAGGTTCGGATCAGCAAATTGGTCCAGAATGGCAGCATGATCGCCAGCAGCAGCCACGGCTTCCATTTGTCCTGCGCGAAGGTGATTGCCATCGCCACCGGAAACCCGACGATCAGGCAGATCAACGTCGTCAGCGCCGCCACGCCAACCGATTTCAGGAAAATCCCGAGATAGAGCGGCTCCAGCGCGCGGGCGTAGTTGGCGAACGTGCCTGAAATCTCAATTTCGGTCAGGCCGACGTTGCGACCGAAACTATAGCCCCACACGACAGCCAGCGGGATAATGAAGAACAGCGACAGCCAAAGCATCGGCGCGACCGCGATGGCCGCAAACGGGCGCTTGAACTGCCGCCAGTCCTGCATCTGCGTCAGGCAGCGCGGATGCGGGTAAAGGCTTCCTCGTACATCGGCTGCAGCTTTTCATTATAGGCCGCATATTCGCATTTCGCGAGGACGTCTGCCGGTGGGAAGATCGCCTGATTCTGCTTGTAGCTGTCCGGCATCAGGGTGCGCGCCGCCTCGTTCGGCGTTGGGTATTGGATCGCCGTGGTGATCTGTTTGCCCACTTCGGCATCAAGCAGATAGTTGATGAACGCATGGGCATTCTTCGGGCGCGGTGCACCCTTGGGAATACACAGATTGTCGGCATTAAGCTGACTGCCCTCCTTGGGAATCACAAAGCCGATATCAGGGTCTTCAGTCATGATCTGGGCGATGTCGCCATTATATTCGAGGACCAGGTCTACCTCCCCTGACAGCAGCAAATCCTGACCATTGTCCTCGTGGAACGCTTTCACATTGGCCTTCTGCTTGGTCAGCATCGCCTCGATCTGCTTGATCATCTCCGGTGGGATATCATTGACCGAATGGCCCAGATATTTGGCGCTAAGCCGGAACAGGTCGCCAGCTTCTGACAAAAGCGCGATCCGCCCCTTATATTCAGCGGAATCGAACAGATGCTTCCAGCTGTCGGGAACCCCCTTCACCTTGGACTTGCGGTAACCAATACCCAGCGCCAGCCACGTGTAAGGCATGGAATATTGGCGACCGGGATCGAAGGCCACATCCTTGAACGCGGCCCCGGCATTCTTGAAATTGGGGATCAGCGTCTGGTCGAGCGGAATGATCATGTCCGCCTTCACCATCCGTTCGACAAAATCGTTGGATGGCACGATCACGTCGAATCCGGGATTACCGGCGCGCAGTTTGGCGAACAGCTCATCGTTGGTCGCAAACAGGCTCATGTTCACGTCAACGCCGCTTGCGCCTTTGAAATCCTTCAGCGTGGTTTCGCCGATATAGGTGTCCCAATTGTAGAAATTAAGCTTCAGTTCTTCTCCCGTGGCGGCGATTTTGCCGCTCGCGGTGGTTTCGGTTTTGTCGCTGCACGCGGTCAGGCCACCAGCAAGTGACAGCCCGATGGCGGTCGCGCCCATGCCGCGCAGCAGCGAACGGCGGTCCGACAGCAGCGCCTTAAGTTCATGCGCCTTCAAAGTCTCAATCGTCATCTGCTACCCCCGTCGCGTCAAAGCCGAATTCACATGCTGGGCCAAAATTCCGAACCAGAAAAGAGGGTTTCTATTGAAGCGGCTCCGAAATTTGACTTTGATGCTGCGATGCAGCATAAATCATGGGTCCGGTAATCCGGTCCTTCTCAAATCAAATCGAGACTTTCCATGCGTGCCTTTGCACTTTTGAGCCTGTTGAACGCCCTTTTTGCCGCGCGCACGCCCAAAAAATAGCCGTCTGGCTCACGCCGTTCGCAAATACCACGCATAGTCGAGGTCGGGCACGGCCGCGAAGAAACGCGCCTGCTCGGTGCGTTTGACGATGCTGTACATGCGCACGAACCGCTCTCCGAGATGCGATTGCATCAAGGTTGAGGCTTCGAATCGCTCAACGGCGGCAAACCAATTCCCAGGCATCCCAGGGGCATCGCTCACCGCTTCATAGCCATTGCCAACCACAGGTGGGCCAGGATCAAGCCGCTGTTCTATGCCGTGGCACATGCCAGCCAGCATCGCCGCCATTGCGAGATAGGGGTTGGCGTCGGCACCGCCGATCCGGTGTTCGACATGGCGGGTGGCGGGCGGACCGGCGGTTACCCGAAAGCTGACAGTGCGGTTGTTGACCCCCCAGGTCGGCGCAATCGGCGCATAGCTGTTGGCTTTGAACCGCCGGTAGCTGTTGGCGTTGGGTGCAAAGACCAGGAAGGCGTCGGCCATCGTCGCCTGCATACCGGCGATGCAGTGGCGCAGCAGCGGGGTTCCCGCCGGGTCTTCGCTTGCAAAGGCATTCCTGCCATCCGCGCCGAGCAGGGACGCATGCAGGTGCATCCCGTTGCCCGCCGCATCCTCGAACGGCTTGGCCATGAAAGTGGCCTCCATGCCGTGCTTCGCCGCTACCGACTTCACCAGACGCTTGTGCATGACCGCGTCGTCACAGGCCCGCAGCGCATCGGCCTTGTGGGCCAGCGTCATTTCAAACTGGCCCGGCGCATATTCGGAGATCGCCGCCTCCAGCGGCAGGTTCTGGGCGTCTGCCGCTGCGTACAGATCATCGAAAAACGGCCGAAAATCCTCCATCTCCGCCAGCCCGTAAATCTGGATGTCCTGCGGAATCTCGCCCGATGACGGGGAACGGGCCGGGTTCGGGCGACCATCCTTGCCGCGCTTGGCATCGATCAGGAAAAATTCCAGCTCAACCGCGACGTCGGGTGTGTAGCCAAGCCCGGCCATCCGGTCGATGACCCGGCCGAGCACATGCCGGGGGTCCAGATCATTGGGTGTCCCGTCCAGTTCATAGAAACCAGCCAGAAACTGCGCGGCGCGCGCACCAGCCCAGGGGGCGAGCACCAATGTCCCCGGGATCGGCCAAAGTTGGCGGTCGGCATCCCCGTCTTCCCAAACCAGCCCGGTTTCCTCGGTGTCCCGGCCGGTGATGTCGACCACAACCGAGGAGCCGGGCAGGAACCGGCCGGCCTTGTAGACCGCCAGCACCTCGTGACGCCGCAACCGCTTGCCGCGCGGGACGCCGCACATGTTGGTGAAGATGATGTCAATCGCATCGACATCCGGGTGGGCAGCAAAAAACGCCTCGGCCTCGGCAGAGGTGGCGATCTGATGGGAGGATGAAACGGTCATGATCGGTGTTCCGACAGGGTTTGAACGCAGTCGTCAAGGTTTGCGATCAAACGCGCCACCGCCGCCGGGCTGGTCACCGGACTGATCAGCATCATGTTGTGGAAGGGCGCAAGCAGACTGCCCCGGTTGACCAGCATCAGGTGCAGCAGCCTTTCAAGCTCTGGCTGCATCGCGGCACGGGCCTCGCTGCCACTACGCGGCGGGGTCGAGGCGCAGATCAATTCTACCCGGGCCCCGACCCGCGTCACGTGCCACGGAAGGCGGTGCGATGCGATGACGCCGCCAAGGCCGTCGGCCAGTCTGTCGGCCAATCCCAGCATATGGGCATAGGCGGCGCGGCTCATCACCTGATCCAGCATTGCGCGCATCGCCACCATGGCAAGGGCATTGGCGCTGAGGGTCGTGCCAATCCCGCTATGCCCCGGTGGCAGACGCTTGCGGGCGGCAATCATCCGTTCGGCGACCGCGTCGGTAAAGCCATAGACGGCGCACGGCACGCCGCCACCGATGGATTTGCCGATCACCATCATGTCGCCGGAGGGGCCATGCGTACCGCTGTGCCCGCCCCAGCCCGACGAAATCGTGTGGGTCTCGTCCCAGATCAGCAAACTGCCGTGCAGGCTGGTCAGCCGCCGCAATTCCTCCAGATAGCCGGGAAGGGGCTGCACCATCCCGACGTTGGTCATCACCGGTTCGGCAAGAACGCAGGCGATATTGGCACCTGCCAGCGCAGCGGACAGCGCGTCGATATCATTGAACTCGACCACCACGGTAGTCTCGCGGATATCATGGACCTGCCCGACCAGGCTTTGCCGCGTTTCGGCGAGTCCATCCCGCAGATCGACAAACACGTCGTCGACTGCCCCGTGATAGCAACCGTTGAACACCAGGATTTTGCGGCGGCCGGTGACCTGACGCGCCCAACGGATGACGGCGCGATTGGCTTCGCTCGCCGTGGTGGTCATCTGCCAATAGGGCAGGCCAAACCGCTCCGCCAACAGTGCGCCGACATGCCCCGCTTCGGGAGACGGGAGCATATAGCCAAGGCCCAGCCGCGCCTGCTGACTGATCGCCGCCGCCAGCGGGGCGGGCGAATGGCCGAACATCGCGGCGGTGTCGGCGAGGCAGAAATCATCCAGCAGCTGACCATCAAGGCTGGTGAGGGTGGCGCCAACCGCCTGCGCGGCGACCAGTGGAAACGGGCTCGGCCAATCCCGCATCCAGTGGAAGGGTACACCCTGATGCCAGTGGCTTGCCCGGGCCGTCGCCGCTGCCTGCGACCGGGGATTGGCGGCGACAAAGCGCGCCTCCTCCCGGTCGCGGAGCGACACTAGATGCGTCATATCCATCACAGCCGGTCCCTCATCGCATACCAGATCAACCCCAATGTCGCGAGCGGGCGCGCCAGAAACCGCCCGCCGGGGAACGGACGGCTCGGCAGATCGGCCAGCACGTCAAAGCGCCCAACCGTCCCGGTCAGCGCTTCGGCCAGTATTTCGCCGGTCAAGGTCGTGATCATTGCCCCGTGCCCCGAAAACCCATGTGCAAAGAAAACCCGGCCGCGCCTGCCGACATGCGGAAGCCGGTTCATTGTGACCGCCACCCTCCCACCCCACGCATAATCGATGGGCACGGCTGACAGAGACGGAAAGACGGCTGTCATATGCGGTCGAACAAAGGCAGCTATGTCGGCAGGTGGCGTCTGCCGGTACCGCTCCCCGCCGCCAAAAATCATCCGCTTGTCAGCGGACAGCCGGAAATAGTTGAGCACGAACCGGCTGTCGGCAACGGCGGCATCGCTCGGCAGCAACTGGCTCGCCTCCGGCAGCGGTGCAGTTGCGACATTATAGTTCATGATCGGGACCGTGTGCCTGCCGATATCCGGCGCGACGTCCCCTATCCACGCATCGGTCGCCAGCACAGCGTGGTCGGCCTCGACCGATCCTGCCGCCGTCCTGGCGGTGACGCGGGCGCCATCCGACAGGCTTGCCACCCGGCTGTGCTCAAAAATCCGAACACCCGCCCGTCGGGCAGCTTCGGCTAGCCCCAGCGCATAGTTCAGCGGATGGAAATGCCCGCCGCCACGGTCATAAATTCCGCCGTGATAGCCACCGCCCCGGATGTGGGTCACCAGATCCTCTGGCTGGACAATCTCCGCCGACGCCCAGCCAAAATCCCGCGCCAGCACCTCGGCCTCGCGCTGCATGTCGGCAAAATGCGCTGGCTTGCAGGCCGCCTCCAGATGCCCGGATTTCAGATCGCAGGCGATGTCGTGCTGGCGGACGCGGTCGCGCACCCGCTGCCCGGCGCTCCAGGCCAGATCGAAGATGGCGCGGGCCCGGTCCCGGCCGAATGCGGCGTCAATCTCCCCGATTCCCCAGCGCAGTCCCGGGATCAATTGTCCGCCGTTGCGCCCCGATGCCCCGGATCCGATCGTCTCCGCTTCCAGCAGGATGACCGACAGCCCCTTCTCCGCGCAGGCCAGCGCAGCGGACAGCCCGGTGAAGCCGCCGCCGACCACGACCACATCGGCCCTGTGGTAACCGGCAAGACGGGTCGGTTCCGCCGAGGTATTGGCGGTCGCGGCATAATAGCTGTTGGCCACCGGCTCGGGCATCAGACGCGCAGAAGGAGGTGCTCCCGCTCCCAGCTGCTGATCACCGACTGATAATGGAACAGTTCACATTCCTTGATGGCGAAGAAAATGTCGAAAAATTCCTCGCCGAGCAGTGCCTTGACCGGCTTGCAGTGACTGAACCGGTCGAGCGCGACCTCCAGTGTACGCGGCAGGGTCCGCGCCCGGTTATAGGCGTTCCCGGCCATGCTCTTGGGCGGCTGCATCCGTTCCACCATGCCGATATAGCCGCAGACCAAGGACGCTGCGATGGCGAGATAGGGGTTGGCGTCGGCACCGGGTAACCGGTTCTCAATCCGGCGATTCTTTGCGTCTGAAACCGGAATCCGAAGGCCGCACGACCGGTTGTCCGACCCCCATTGCACGTTGATCGGTGCGTCGGAATCGGGGCGCATCCGGCGGAAACTGTTGACGTTCGGGGCAAACATCAAACTGATTTGCGGCAACAGGCGAACCAGCCCACCGATATGCCCCCGGAACAGCGCGCTGTCGGCACCCCCTGCGGTGCTGAACACATTCTTGCCCGTCGCAATGTCCAGCACCGACTGATGCAGATGCATGGCGCTGCCCGGTTGATCACTCATCGGCTTGGCAAGGAAGGTCGCATAGACACCGTGCTCCAGCGCGACCTGCCGCACGATCCGCTTGAACAGCAACACTTCATCGGCGAGCCGCAGCGGGTCGCCGTGCTGGAAATTCACCTCCAGTTGCGCTGCGCCTGACTCATGGATCATCGTGTCGATGTCGAGCCCGGCTTTCTCCGAATAATCATAGATATGTTCGATGATATCTTCGAACTCGCCAAGCGCCTCGAGACCATAGGGCTGGCTCGCGGTTTCTGCCCGACCCGAGCGACCGGTTGGCGGCACCAGCGGCACGTCGGGATCGAGATTCTTCGACACCAGATAAAATTCGACCTCTGGTGCGACGACCGGTTTCCAGCCCTTGCTTTCATACAGCCTCAGCACGCGCTTCAGGATCATCCGCGGGGCAAAGGGAACCGGCGTCCCGTCCCGGGCAAATGTATCGGCGATCACATAGGCGGTTGGCGTGGTGAAGCCCGGTGCTTCACAAATCGTGTCGGGGTCCGGCACCATGATCTGATCCGGATCAAACTCCGGCACAACATGGCCGATATCGTCGGGATATTCGCCGTTGATGGTGACAGTGAAGATGCTGCCGGGAATGCGTAGCGACCCGTCCTTCACCCCAGCGAGGAATTTGCCCGCGGGCAGCACCTTGCCGCGCTGGACACCGTTCATGTCGGGGACGATGCACTCAATCTCGGTGACGCGGTGGTCGGCGATCCAGGCAGCCAATTTGGTCGACATGATATGTCGGTGCGGGCGACCTAACCCGCACCCCTCCTATTTCAAAATGAACGGCTGATCGACGCCACAACACCGGCCTTGCTGAGACGGCCAAAGGCACTGGCCTTGGCCGTATCGACATAGCTGAGACCAAAGGTGAAACCAACGGCTTCCGCGCTTAAGCCAACCGACCAGTCCTTCTTGTTGGTCCCGAATGCGCCGTCTTCAAACCCGAACGAACTGGTGAGGGAGAAGGGCGTGTCACCCAGCGGCAGGCTGCCGTTGATGGCCAGATAGATGTTGTCAGAATTGCCGGTGTTCGACTGGCTCGGCACATAGGCAATGGACACGCCCACCGTGCCGGGACCAACCGCCGTGCTGGCTGCACCGATAATCTCGATATAGTCCAGGCCGCTGGCACCCGGGTAGACATAATAGGTCGCACCGAGGTCGAAGGACACCGCGCCAACATCGGTTGCAAATCCGGCCACCAGATCGACTTCGAGATCATCCCCCGCATTGGCGGCAACGTTCGATCCCCAAACCCGGGCATACAGACCGGACTCATGGCTGAGCGAAATCTGCGGCTGGAAGGCCGGGTCCTTGTCCGACAGCGAAATGCCGCGGAACCGGTAGTCGCTGACCCCGGCAACCGTCAGCTCAAAATCAAAGGGCTTCGCGCTCTCGGCCTCCTCCTTCGCGGCATCCGCCGCCAGAGCAGGACTGGCGCACAGCGCCAAGGCTGCTCCTGCCGACATCAGAGTTGCGCGAATTGTCGAACGGATCATCATGGGCCCCTTCCGGCACGTGTCTCTGACCCATTCATCGCCTTCGCCCGCCGGTCTGTCAACGCAGGCATAATTGGTACCGACATCGCAAAGGCCAGTTCGGCAGCTTCGTCTTACATTTCCCCGCGCGCGCGGCGGATGGCGCGCCATTTGGCGACGTTGGCATTCTGTTCGGGGAGCGTGTTGGCAAAGACATGGCCACCGGTGCCGTCCGCGACGAAATACAGGGCTTTGGTGGGCTCCGGGTCAAGAACGGCGGCGATGCTGGCCCGGCCCGGATTGGCGATCGGACCGGCGGGCAAACCGGGTTTCAGATAGGTGTTATAGCCGGTGTCGCGCCGCAGTTCGGACCGCCGTATGCGCCGACCGAGCGGTTTGCCCTTGGTGATTGGATAAATGACCGTCGGATCGGCGTCGAGTTTCATGCCGATGCGCAACCGGTTGGAATAGACCCCGGCGACGATCCGTCGTTCGGCGGCTTTGCCGGTTTCCTTTTCGACGATGGACGCCAGGATGATCGCCTCCTTCGGCGATTTCACCACGGTCGAGGCTTTTCGGTCTTTCCACAGGTCAGCCAGCGTCCCGGTCATCGCCGCCTGCATCCGCTGTTGTACCTTGGCGCGGGGCTCATCCCGTTCAAAGCTATAGGTGTCGGGCAAGATGCTTCCCTCCGCTGCAACCGCGACGGTTCCTGTCAGGCCGGGTGTCGCCATCAGCCGTTCGTGTACCAATATGGAGGGCATCCCTTCCGGAATCGTGATCCGGTATTGCAGCGCTTCGCCGCCCTGCAGCAGCCGCAGAATCTCTTCAGCGCTGGCACCTGCTGGAACTTCATACTCGCCGTATTTGACCGGCGATTTGCGCCCGAACTGGCCTGCGAGGCGACGGAACAGGCCGGCACTGCGAACGGCCCCCGCTTCCTCAAGTTTGTAGCTGGCACGGGCGAGCGAACTGCCGCGTTCAATCACAACCTTTACCGGTGTGTCGGACGGCCCCGGACCCCACCAGGCGAACCCGATGAATCCCACAGCGGCGACCAGAGCCAGGACCGCGAGGAGGAGGAGTTTCGCCTTCACGGTCTTGGCGCTGCGATCAGACCGCAGTCATCACAAGCGATGCGTTGGTCCCGCCAAAGCCGAAGCTGTTGTTCAACACCGTCTTGATTTTGCGCGGCTTGGCGTGGTTCGCCACCAGATCAACACCAAGGCAACCTTCTGACGGATTCTCCAGATTGATCGTCGGCGGGGCAACCTGATCCCGGATGGCAAGCAGGCAGAAAATCGCCTCCACCGCACCGGCACCGCCAAGTAAATGGCCAATCGCCGATTTGGTCGATGACATCGACACCGTCTCGATTGCGCTGCCAAACAGGCGGCGAACCGCGCCCAGCTCAATCTCGTCACCCAGCGGGGTCGAGGTGCCATGGGCATTGATATAATCGACTTCGGACGCCGATATCCCGGCACGCTTCAGGGCATTGGCCATCGAGCGGAACCCGCCTTGCCCGGATTCGTGCGGCGCGGTCACGTGATAGGCATCGCCGGTCAGGCCGTAACCGACAATCTCGCCATAGATTTTTGCGCCCCGCCGCTTGGCATGCTCATATTCCTCGAGCACCACGACACCGGCGCCTTCGCCCATCAGGAAGCCGTCGCGGGCCTGATCATAAGGGCGGCTGGCGCGCCACGGCTCGTCGTTGAACGCTGTCGACAGGGCCTGAGCCTGACTGAACCCGGCGATGCCGAGCGGGCATATGGCGCTTTCCGCGCCGCCGGCCAGCATCACATCGGCATCATCGAGCGCGATCATCCGCGCTGCATCGCCAATTGAATGCGCGCCGGTCGAACAGGCGGTGACCACGGCATGATTGGGGCCGCGCAGGCCATATTTGATCGACACCTGGCCGGAGACGAGATTGATCAGCCGCCCATGGACAAAGTGTGGGGAGACACGGCGCGGGCCGCGCTCGTGCAGCACAATCGATTCTTTCTCGATGCCCGGCAGCCCGCCGATGCCGGAGCCGATCGACACCCCGACCCGATAGCTCTGCTCCTCGGTCAGGTCACCAAGCCCAGAGTCCTCATAGGCCTGGCCCGCTGCATCGATGCCGAACTGGATGAACAGATCGACCTGCCGCTGGACCTTGTGATCCACCCGCTTGGTGACGTCCCAGGTGCCATTGCTGCCGTCGCCATTCTTGACCTCGGCGGCAATCTTGCACTTCCATTCGTCTCCGGACGCGTCAAAGCGGGTCAGACGTCCGGCGCCTGAGCGTCCGGCAAGGATATTGGCCCAGCTGGTATCAACATCACCGCCCAGCGGTGTCACGAGCCCTATTCCGGTCACCACCACGCGGCGCATCGGCGAGTCTCCCCTCAAATCCATGCAAAACGGCTCCCCGGCACCGCCGGAGAGCCGTTTTGGCGGTCATTCATGTGTGCGCCCGATCAGGCGGCGCCATTTTCGTCGATGAAGCTGATCGCATCCTTGACGGTCAGGATCTTCTCGGCCGCGTCATCCGGGATTTCGACACCGAACTCCTCTTCAAACGCCATCACGAGTTCAACGGTATCAAGGCTGTCCGCACCAAGATCATCGATGAAGCTTGCATCCTCGGTGACCTTGTCGGCCTCCACGCCCAGATGCTCTACAACGATCTTCTTTACGCGCTCTGCGACGTCGCTCATCGTGTGTCCCTTCATTGGTCCCTACCGGGTCAAACCTGCCGATAACCCCGTCCGGAAAGGCTGGCAAGACCCGTATCGCCCATCCGGCTATATCATCGCCATCCCGCCGTTGACGTGGAGCGTGCTGCCAGTGACATATCCGGCTTCGCGGGAGGCCAGATAGACGACGGCGGCGGCAATTTCGTCGCCGCTTCCCATCCGGCCCGCCGGGATTCGGGCATTCAGCGCCTCTTTCTGGGCATCCGGCAGTCCGTCGGTCATTGCGGAGGCGATGAAACCAGGGGCGACACAATTCACCGTGACATTGCGGCTGGCGACTTCCTGCGCCAGCGCCTTCGACATGCCGATCAATCCCGCCTTGGACGCGGCATAATTTGCCTGCCCCGGATTGCCGGTCACCCCGACCACCGACGTCACGCTGATGATTCGCCCGAATCGGGCCTTCATCATCGGCTTCAACGCAGCGCGGCAAAGGCGGAATGCGGCTTCCAGATTGACCCGGATGACGGTTTCCCACTCCTCATCCTTCATCCGGAGCGCAAGATTGTCGCGTGTCACACCAGCATTGTTGACGAGTATGTCCAGCTGCCCGAGCGCGGCCACGGCGGACGGGACCAGCGCATCAACAGCGGTGGGATCACCGAGGTTGCATGGCAAGATGACCACGTTGTCGCCGATTTCGGCTGCAACTGCCGCCAACGCGTCGGCCCGCGTTCCGGACAAGGCCACCCGCGCACCCTGCGCGGCAAGCGCTTTCGCCACCGCCGACCCAATGCCGCCCGACGCGCCGGTAACAAGTGCGGTCATTCCGCTCAGATCAAACATCGCGCCGTCCCTCCCCCTGTCTGATTCTCGGTCGCAGCCGAACGCCGCGTCAAAGCGTTGCCAGCACTGCCTCTATATCGGCCATCGAAACGAGACTGACATTGGCCGCGTCCGGTTCGATCCGCTTGATCATCGGCCCCAGCACCTTGCCGCCAAATTCAACGAATCGGTCGACGCCAAGCCCGGTCATTGCCGACACACTCTCCCGCCAGCGCACCATGCCGGTAACTTGATCAACCAGCAGCTGCCTGATGTCATCGGCATTGCTGACCGGGCCTGCGGTCACATTGGCGATGACCGGGACGACCGGCCCGCGCAGTTTTGCCGACGCCAGCGCCGCCGCCATCGCATCAGCAGCCGGTTGCATCAGCGCGCAGTGGAATGGCGCGGACACTGGCAACAGGATGGCGCGTTTGGCCCCGCCCGCCTTGGCCAGTTCAATCGCCCGCTCGACGGCAGCTTTGTGCCCCGACAGCACCGCCTGACCCGGCGCATTGTCATTGGCAACGGCGCAAACCTCATCTTCGGCGGCCTGTGCAGCGGCCGCCTGGGCCGGAGCAAGGTCCATCCCGAGCAGGGCCGCCATTGCGCCGACACCGACCGGTACCGCGGCCTGCATGGCCTGTCCGCGCAATTTCAACAGTCTGGCGGTATCGGCAAGCGTCAGCGACCCGGCGGCGCACAGGGCGCTATATTCACCCAGACTGTGCCCGGCGACGAACGCCGCCTTGTCCGCGACACGGACATTGCCCTCCCGTTCCAGCACCCGCAGTGTCGCCATCGCGACCGCCATGATCGCTGGCTGGGCATTTTCGGTCAGCGTGAGATCGGCCTCCGGTCCGTCAAACATCAACGCGGACAGATGCTGCCCCAGCGCATCGTCAACCTCCTGGAAAACCTCCCGTGCTGCCGCCGATGCCTCGGCAAGGGCCTTGCCCATCCCGACGGCCTGACTGCCTTGCCCGGGAAAAATATAGGCGTTGGTCATGCACGGCGCTCCGCTTTGGTCTGTTGCCAGACGGGCCTAAACCCGTGTCGCATCCGGCGCAAGCAACGCACGATTCCACCCCTTTGCGCCGGGAATAGTTTCTACTAATGTCGTTACTGCTCTGGAACGGGCATGCGGGCTTTGCCGTGCATCCGTCGAACAGCCACGCCGTATTGAATGGCATGCGACAGCGCCGTTCAAGCCGTGGCTTGTTCGTGGTGGATTGCGGACGTCAAGGCGCGCAGGCGCAATTTTGAAGAGGATGACCATGAAGCTTGTTTCCCGTCTTGCCGTAGCGGCTGCCCTTGCTGTCGTGCCCGCTTCCCTGCTGAATGCGCAGGCCATGCCGGCCGCCGTCGGCAAACCGCTGCAGGAAGCCGCAAAGGCTGCTGCTGCTGGAAACAGCGGCAAGGCCATTGCCGCTGTCCAGCAGGCGCGCGCCGCTGCGACAACGCCTGACCAGCGCGAAAAGGTCGGCCAGATGGCCGGCTATGTCTACACCCGCGCCGGTCAATATGGCCGTGCAGCTGCGGAACTGGAGGCGGTCGGTGCTCCCGCCGGACAGCTCGCGCCGCTCTATTATCAGGCGGGCCAGTATGACAAAGCCATCGCAGCCGGTCGGAAAGCCGGTGGGCAGGGCCTGGTCGTCGCCGGTCAGTCCTACATCCGCCAGGGCAAATATCCGCAGGCACTCGGCATTTATCAGCAGCTGGTAAAGTCCAATCCGGGCAACCAGCGCTATCTGGAAAATCTCGCTGCCGCCCAGTTCAAGACCGGCAACAAGGCCGCCTATCTTGCCACCACCGAAAAGCTGATCCGGTTCGATCCGTCCCCGGCCCGGTGGAAGGCCCTGTTGCTCGATTTGAAGCAGCAGCAAATGTCGCGCGAATCGAAGCTGGCCCTGTTCCACCTGATGAACGCAACCGGCGCGATTTCGAGCGCGGATGATTTCCAGGAATTTGCCAAGCTCGCCATCGTCGGCAGTCAGCCGGGCGCAGCCAAGAGTGCGCTTGATGCGGCGAAAGCAGCCAATGCCATCGCCAGCAACGATCAGATGACGCTCCGTCTGCTCCAGGCCGCTGGCCAGAAGGCCGCCGAAGCCAACGCCACGCTCGCGAAGCTGCCCAACACGCCGGCAGGCCGTTATCAGGCCGGCAACATCATGCTCGGCGGCGGCAATTATGCCGGTGCGATCACCGCCTATAATGCGGCGATTTCCGGCAAGGAAAGCCCCGATCAGGCGACTGTCTTCAAAGGCATTGCCCAGGTCCGCAGCGGTCAGGCAGGCGCTGCCCGGGCAACCTTCAAAGCGGTTCCGGAAGGCGGCATGAAGGACATCGCCTCCCTCTGGGCCCTTTACGCCAGCACCAAGGGTTGACGTCAAACGCCCGAAAAGCGGTGAGGCATACCGAACCGGGTCGGCTGCGGGCGAATTTTTGCATCGCCAGTCGACCCGTAGTGCGGGATGTTGCGTTGAAATTTCTATTTGAATTGGTCGGTGAAACCGGCTGCAATCGAAGCGGGCGGCGGGCATCAATATGAGCGCAGTGCCGCTGTTTCATCTGGCGATTCCGGTCGATGACCTGGCGGCGGCGCGGGGATTCTATGGAGGGGTGATGGGCTGCCCGGAGGGGCGGTCGGACCCGCATTGGATCGACTTTGATTTCCATGGCCACCAGCTGGTCGTCCACCTTGCCTCCCGCATGGCCGCGCCTCCGACCAATGAGGTTGATGGCGATGCGGTGCCGGTGCCGCACTTCGGACTGGTGATGGACCGACCGGCGTGGGACGCCCTTGCGACGCGATTGCACGCGGCTGGAACGAAGTTCGTGATCGAACCACATGTCCGGTTCGAAGGCCGGGTGGGCGAGCAGGCGACAATGTTCCTGTTCGACCCTGCGGGCAATGCGCTGGAGTTCAAGGCTTTCACCCGGCCAGCGGAGCTGTTCGCGAAATTCTGACGCTGGCAGCTGCTAAATCGACCGGCTAACCACTTCCTTCATGATCTCGCTGGTGCCGCCGTAGATGCGTTGCACCCGGGCGTCGCGCCAGAGCCGGGCGATGGGATATTCATTCATATAGCCTGCGCCGCCGTGCAGTTGCAGCGCCGCGTCGCATACCTCCCATTGCAGTTCGGTGTGGAACAGCTTGGCCGCCGACGCCTCCGCTGCTGTCAAATTACCGGCGACATGCCGGGCGAGGCACCAGTCGACATGTGCCCACCCCGCCTGCAATTTGGCCTTCAGCGCGCCGAGCGTGAAGCGGGTGTTCTGGAAATCGAACACCGTCTTGCCGAACGCCTTGCGGTCCTTGGTGAATTTCACCGCTTCGTCAAAGGCTCGCTGGGCCCCCGCCTGCCCGGCAATGGCGATCTGCAACCGCTCCTGCGGCAAATTCTGCATCAGATAGATAAAGCCGCGATTCTCCTCCCCCAGACAATTGGTGATCGGGACACGGACATCGTTGAAGAACAGCTCCGACGTATCGGCGGAATTCTGCCCGATCTTGTCGAGGTCGCGCCCGCGCGCAAACCCCTCCCGATCCCCTTCGACGAGGATCAGCGACGTGCCCTTCGCCCCCTTGTCAGGGTCAGTTTTGGCGACAACGATGATGATATCGGCCATCTGCCCATTGGTGATGTAGGTTTTGGAGCCGTTGATCACATAATGATTGCCGTCGCGCCGTGCCGTGGTTTTGATGCCCTGCAAATCGGACCCGGCCCCCGGCTCGGTCATCGCGATGGCGGAAATCACCTCCCCCGACACCATCCCGGGCAGCCAGCGGCACTTCTGCTCCTCCGACCCGCAGTTAATGAGGTAGTCGACCGCAATGTCGGATTGCAGCGTGATGCCAGCCGACGACCCGGCGTAGCTGAGTTCCTCCCCAATGACGGCATTGTAGCGATAGTCGAGCCCGAGCCCGCCATAAGCCTCCGGCACCTGCGGGCACAGCAAGCCAGCCTCCCCCACCGCCAGCCAGAAATCCCGGTCGACGGCCCCGTCCTCCTCCCATCGGTCGAGGTTCGGCGTCAGATGCACGGCAAACACCTTGCGGACCTGATCCCGGAACAGGTCAAGGTCGGCATCGTAGGCGGTGCGGGCGGCGGTATCGAGCATGGCAAGAGGCTCCGGTGCAATGGCGAATTTGCCTAGGATGTCATGCGGGGCCGGTGGGAGGTGGTCAAGACTGCCGAATATTCAAGATGTCTAGCAGCAATGCGGCCGACTAGGCCCAAACGGGAAGGGCTGGCAACTTGCGCTGCCAGCCCTTGTGTTGTGATCTCCGATTTCAAAACCGATGCTGGAAGCTAATTGCTGCCCGTCGCCCAAGATAGTCATAGGTGCCTAGTCCGCCCGCAGCAGTTGGGAACGGCGGATCCTTGTCTGTCAGGTTTGTGACCGTGACGCGGATCAACGAATCCTTCGCGACGCGGTACGACAGCCCGAGGTTGAATGTGAACACTTCACCAAGTGTCAATATGTCCTGCGTCTCGACGTTGTTCACCCGGTTGAGTGCAACCTCGCTCTGATAGTTGGTCTGGAAATCGACGCCGAATTTTCCGACCGTGACGCCCAGATTCAACTGTCCTGTGTAGCGCGGGTTGCTAAGCTCGCCGGTGTCAGTGTTTACAGTGACACCGTTGTTCGAGCTGATCAGACGGTTAAGGTAAAACATCGAACCTGAGATGTCGAAACGCCCGCCGTTGATGCCGATGCCGTCAAGCGGCAGGTTGTACGTCACTTCCGAGGTCAGCCCGCGCATCTCAATATACGCACCGTTGACAAAATTTGTCGCCAGACCGGGGCGCGTGTTGACGTTGCTGAGCTGGCCGTTCCGAGCAGGATCGGCGCTTCGGTCACGGCGGATCAGCGAGCAGAAGGCATTGGCATTATCGACATCGGCCGTGTTGAAGTCGGGATTATCGTAGCAGCCCTCAGCGATATTGGCGTTGGTGAGCGACGCGATGTTACCGGTAACCCGGATCCGATTCCAGTCAACCGCAACGCGCAGGCGCGGCACAAACGTGGGCTGGAGCACGACCCCAAATGTGTAAGATTTGCCCACCTCATTGTTGAGGTTGATATTGCCGCCGCTTGTGATCGGCACCGTCGCAACCCGCGCGAGGCTGTTAAACGTTGAACCGTTGAGCCCATAGCTTGCGTAGAATGCGGCACAATTGCGCTGACGGATCGTCGGATTGGTACCGCTGGCAATGTTTACGACATCGCACGGATCGGGAAAGGTGTTGAATGCGGGTGACACCGGTGTGAACAGTTCAGTAAGCGATGGTGCGCGCAGTGATCGCGTATAGTTCCCACGGAACTGCACGCCCCGCACCGGGGTATAGCGCCCCCCATAAGTATAGGCTGTGAACCCGCCGTTGACGGTATTATCGACGTACCGGGCTTTTCCTTCAAGTTCGAGGCTGTAAATAAACGGCAGCTCGTTGTCCGGGCCTACCACTGGCACAGCGACCTCCCCGAACACTTCATCGGTGTTGAATCGACCTTGGTTGCCTCCGATTGGCACTGAACGGCCCAAACCTGCGCGCTGGAATGCATCGGGGAAGAAGCCACCCTTTTCATCGCGGTGCTCGTAACCGATATTAAAGCCGACATTGTTGCCGAACAGTTCGAACAACGAGCTGGAGCCAACGTTTATGTTATAGACCTGTTGCTCTAGCTCCGATTGCGCGCGTGTCTGGCCTGTTACATAGGCACGAGCGGCATCGCTAGCACGCCCGAAACCGAACAGGTCAAGTGGCACGCAGGCTGCATCGGCGATTGGCACGACAGTTCCCGGAGCAACGTTTCGTACCGGCGTCGGATTGCAGACAATCTGTCCGGCCGCATTGGTGGTGACGTTGATCGCGTTGACGAAGCGCTGCTGGTTGAGGACGCTCGCGAAAAAGCTGCCCTCGGACTTGCCATAGTTCGCCGACGCCTCAAAGGAGAAGGTGCGGCCTGCCAAGCTGAAGTCACCTTGTAGACCGGCGACGCCGCGATAGACGCGCGTGATAGCGCTGGCGTTGTTGACAACCAGGTCAGTCGACGCGCGCGAGACCCGGAAATCTGTCACGCCTAAGGTGGCCAGTTGCGCCCGCGCCTGCGCGGTCAGGCGCGGGTCGGTCGCCGAAAAGATCAGCGGCGCCGAATTCCCGCCGAACAACGTCGCGTTGAAAATTGGCTGGTCGGTCAGTTCTCCGGCCTTAGCACGGTAAAATGTAGCCTCGCCGAAGAACTCGATACCATCAGCTAGCTCATAGCGACCGATCAGATTGGCTGTGATACGCTCGAGGTCGCTCGTGAGTTGGCTAGCAGTGTTGAGGTTAAAGCCGTCTCCGCCGCTGGCATTCTGCGCACCGAACGGAATGCCCGGGTTGAAGGTCACGAGCTGCCCGGTCGGATCGAACTGAAGCAGCGTATTGGCCGCGCCAAACCCGCGCGGCAAACCGCTGGCAATCGTTGTTGCGCCGGTCGAGGGCAGCAACAGTCCGCCCGCCGTCAGCGAGAAAATGCGCGCGTCGCGGATAAACACCGAGTTCGGAATTCCGTCCGCATTGCCAGTGTTGAATGGCACCGACGGATTAACGCGGCCGTCAGTCGCAGGGGATCGCCCGGGCAAAGTCGCCGACGCTGAACCAGCAAGCGGGTTGGTACCGGTCGCGAGCCCGTCTCTGAAGCGCTCGCGGGCGAGTCCGAGCACGCCGTTGTTCTTATCGTAGCTGAATGCGGCAGTGACATTGCCGCGCCCACCCCCGAAGTTCGTCCCTGCGACAACCGAGCCGTTATAGCGAAAATTGTCGCCACGTTCGGTAAGGCCCGATAGGCCGCGAACTTCGACGCCTTCGAAGTTGCGCTTCATGATGACGTTGACGGTACCTGCGATGGCATCCGAGCCGTAGGTTGGCGCACCGCCAATCGCGATGTTCTCCACTCGCTCCACCAACGCGCTCGGAATGACATTAAGATCGACCTGAAGTCCGGGCGTATTGCCAAAGATGGACGGGGCATTGGTCGACACGAAGCGCCGACCGTTTACCAATGTGAGCGTGCGCGCCGAGCCAAGACCGAACCGGTTCACGAAATTTTGACCGACGCCAAAGCCTGCTTGGTTACCGTCGGGATTCACACCAACGCCGAAGCCTGGGATTTCGTTTAGCGCGTCCGCAATGTTAGTGAGGCCGCGAACCTCGAGATATTCGTCTGACACCACCGTGGCGGGCTCAAGTGAATCGAAGCCGACACGACGGATACGTGAACCCGTGACAATGATTGTCTCTGGAGCCGCATCCTCCTCAGCTGCTGCTACAGCAGCCGGTGCCGCCGCCGGTGCAGTCTGGGCCGTGGCTGCCCCGGTGAACATGATGGCGGTGAGTGCCGAGCTCGCGAGCAGGAAACGATCAAGGCGCATTTGGGATCCCCCATGTGAATTTCACAATCCAGCGCGCGCGGAACACGCGTGAATCTTGAACGGAGGATTAACCAGTCGTCACAATCGCGCAACAATATGTCGCGCTTGTTTTCACAAGTTTGTAAAGAACCGCAGCAACTGTGGCTTATCAGCGTCATACACCGCGCGGCACGCCCGGTGCCTTCGCTGGCTTAGAGCGTCTTTCGACCAATCCGGGTCACCGTGACGGAGCCAAATTTGGCTCAGTGCAAGGCGTGAGACGGGAGCGATGCATTGGCATCGTGACCAACGAGCAACGCCGCAATGGGCCGGATTTGGCCCGCCGCACTTGCGGTTGCGTCAGGACGCCCGCTGGACAGCGTTGCGTCCCTTGCAGGGGGCACCAGCCCCTGCCGCACGCCGCGCC
>CALRKY020000039.1:0-23962 GCA_943368345.1 Synechococcus sp. UW140
GCAACCTGGTCGAACGCCTGTCCAGCAAACTCAAAAACTGGCGAAGGGTCGCCACACGCTACGACAAAACCAAAGAATCCTACCTCGGCTTCGTCGCTCTCGCCTCAATCAAACTGTGGATACCCTTTGTCCACGTGGCCTAGCTTGTACCAACAAAGCCAATATCGCTGCAATCATCGATCAAGCCCTTCCGTTTTCATCGACCATACATAGCTCTCACGTGTTCTCGGACTCCGATGGTGCGGTGCCAACTATGCCGCTTCCAACATCGGTATCGCATCCAGCGCATCACCCAGTTCAATCTCTGCCATTCGCATGTCGTAGCGTGATTGCAGCCTGATCCAGATATCGCCGCCGTTGCCGCACAATTTGCCGATCCGGAGCGCCATTTGTGCGGTGACCGGCTGCTTTTCGTTCAATATGTCATACAGTGTCTGGCGTGAAATGCCGAGCAGACGGGCGATTTCGGTCTTGGGGCGACCAAGTGCCGGGAGCACATCCTCGCGTAGCAGTTCGCCGGGGTGCATAGGGGCTAAGCCGCACCTGAGACTATTTGCCATCAGTGATAATCCTCCAAATCAACATCGGTGGCTTGCCTGCCGTCCCAACCAAATGTGATCCGCCAATTGCCCGATGCATCGACGGCATAACGGCCTTTGTCTTTGCCCTTCAGCCCATGGAACCGCAGACCCGGCATGTTCATTTCGTCCGGATTTTCAGCCTCATCGAGCGTGATCAAAATCCGCCGCAATCGAGCGGGGTTTTGAACACTTAGTTTTGCCGTATCGCCCGACGCAAAAAAGCGGCCTAGGGCTTTGTTGCGAAACGAGCGGATCATTGTGTAGGCTACTGGCTGACATACTAGATGTCAAGCACTGCCTGACACACTTCCTCGCAATCATGCAAACGACCCCGGCATTGCCATGCGCGCCGTCCTGGGGCAGCGTCTGGGGATGGGATTTCTGCCGGACTTGGAAATGATGGCACGCGGCGGGACGCTGGCGCTCTTGGCGCTGTGGTCGCTGATCCTGATCCGTTGGCACTGGCGGCTGCCTGCGGCGCGCTATGCGGTTTTGCTGTGCGCGACGGTGGCCTGCCATCTGATCGCCATCATGCCGCAGCCTGTACCGGGTTCGGTCGCCCTGAATTGGGTGGTGGAAGTTGGCTCCGGCATAACATCAGGGGCTTTCTGGCTGGTCGCCCGTAGTTGGTTTAACGATGAGCAGCGACACCGCCGCTGGCCAATCCTTTTGGTCGGAGCTTTGGCCGTGCTCCCGTTGCTTGCAATGTATCTGGAGGTGGACGGCGGGGGCATTCCGCGGCGAATTGTTGGCACAATATGGCGTTTGGCAACCTTTGGATTCGCCGGGGCTGGCATTTACATCGCCTGGCGGGGACGAGCCGATGATCTGGTCGAGCTGCGCCGACGGGTCCGGACTGGGCTGATCTGGTCGGTAGGGGCCTATGTGGCGTTGGTGAACACGGTTGAAATCTGGATTTTCCAGTTCGGTGCCCCCTATGAACTGCGCTCCCTGCTCGTGGTCGGGATTGCCGCGCTGACCTTTGCGCTCTGCACCGCCATTTTCAATTTGCGGGACGACGGCTTGTTCGGGCCACCATTGCTGGAGCGCGAGGATGAACTGCGCCGGGATGACCCTGATGCCGACTTGCTCGCGGGCCGCCTTGCCACGTTGATGGCGACGGAGAAGCCGTGGCGGGATGAAACACTGAGTGTGGCCTCGCTCGCGGCCCGGCTCGGCATTCCGGAGTATCGGCTCCGGCGGCTGGTGAACGGCCATCTCGGCCACCGGAATTTTGCGGCCTACCTGAACGGGTTTCGGCTCGATGAGGTACGAGCCGCCCTGGCTGACCCCAGCCAGCGGGAGGTGCCGATTGTCACCATTGCGCTCGATGCTGGCTTTGGATCGCTTGCCCCGTTCAACCGGGCGTTCCGCGACGTTGAAGGACTGACCCCAACCGAATATCGCGCCAAAGCACTGGGGTCGGCATGATCGATTCCGGAAACGATCATGCGGGTTTCAATCCGGCGCAGTGGCCACCCTCCATTGTCTCCATGTTAAGGCCAACAGCCGATGGAGAGCCTGATGATTGATTCGCCGCTTCTGATTGATGTCGCCCGCCAGGTCATACCGCGCGCCTTTGTATTTGACGCATCGCGCTACCTGATCGCTGCCTGCCTGGTGGCCGGGGTGGTTTGGCTGCTCAACCACACCAGCTGGCGGGCTCGCTGGATCCAGCCGCGCCGCGCCAAGGCGAAGGACTATCTGCGCGAAGTCCTGACGTCGATGCAGACGGTGCTGGTTTATTCCTTTGTCGGTGTCTTCACGGTCTGGGCGTTCCGCAATGGCTGGATGGCGCGGTTTGACGGAGATGTTGGCGCGTTGGGTTTCGCCGGGATGCTGGCGGCCATCATCGTTGCCCATGACGCCTATTTCTATTGGTCGCACCGGGCGATGCATCACCCGAAATTGTTCAAGCTGTTTCACCGCACCCATCACCGGACGGTGACGCCGACGCCATTTGCCGCCTATGCTTTTGCCATTCCAGAAGCCTTCATCATGGCGGTGTTCATGCCGCTGTGGCTGTGGCTGGTGCCGACGCCGAACGGCGTGACTTTCGCCTTCCTCGCCATCATGATCCTGCGCAACTGCATGGGGCATGCCGGACTGGAACTGCATCCGCGCGGCTGGGTCGATCATCCGGTCCTGCAATGGATCAGCACGACCACCCACCACGACATGCACCACAGCGGCGGGTTCAACCGCAACTACGGTTTCTACTTCACCTTCTGGGACCGGGTGATGGGGACCGAACACCCCGATTATGCGCAGAAATTCCGGGAGGTCACTGCCACCCCGGCAAAGGCGGACACGCCGCGCTTTCCGGGGCAAGTGGTCATGGGCGCATTCGCCGGTTTGCTGGGCGTCACGTTGGCGGCGCTGATGCTGGTCTGACCCCGGTTCAGGTCGGCCCCAGTCGGTAGTGATTTTTCTGCGGATCGTAGCTTCGGGGATCGATATCGCTACCGGCCTTCCCGCCCAAGACAGCGGCAATATCGGCAACCACTGCCGGGCTGGTCCGGTAATAACTGTGCTGCGTCAACGAACCGCCCGCGACACGCTGGCAATCGACGATTTCGACCTGGGTTGACAGGGCGCGGGGGTTGCGCGGGCCGAGCGCGCCCAGCCGGTCCGGATTCGGTTTGGTGACATCGCTGATGATCAACGCCCGGTCGTTGCGGTTGATGTAGATCGACACCCGGTTGCAGAATTCGCCGAGCCGGTGGAAGCGGCTGCCGGGTTCGAACACCGTTTCATCCTCGTCGGCGGCGGCGAGGATGACTTCGCCCCACAGGCGGCGGGCGCGGGCATTGTTCCGGGAAATGCCGTCAACCGCATGCGACAGGGCGAAGTTGCCCATTGAATGGGCGAGCACATGGATTTGCCCGTTGCAAAGATAACCGCGACCGTCGCCACCGGCCTTGGTGATGGCCTTGGCCTTCTCAGCAATGTCACCGAGGAAACTGGCGAGTTTTTCAAATCCGCGGCGCAGGGCGAGTGCCGATGACGCCGCGTCATCCCGGTCACTGTAATAGGCGCGCAGCGGCAGCAAGCTGCCGTCACTCGGCCAGGAAAACACGAAGGGGATGTAGGTTTTGGCCAGGTTGACGGACGCATTGCCATAGGCTTGGCAGATCGCGGCGGCATCGCGGATCGCTTCGTCAAAACTGACATTATAGCCATGGACAAACACCAGAATGTCGGAGCCGGGATTGGCGACCATGGTCTGGCGCAATTGTTCGAACACATTGTCTTTTGGCATCAATTTCAGGACGCCACCGCGCGCGGTTTCGCGGGCAACGTCGATCTGGACCGAGTCGCCGACGATCCGGGCGGTGCCGAACCGCAACTCACCCGGCAGCCGGGAATTGATCCGCGAGCCAAAGCGCGTCGGCTTGCTGTGGACGTCAGGTTCCCGGTTGGTCCCAAAATAGATGGTCATGCCTGTCATCCTCCAATCACTGGCTGCCCGAGTCTAGGTATCAATCAGGTGTGATCGCCTACGTGACGGTCGTCACACCTTTGGCCAATAGCGGTCCTTGAGCAGTCGCTTGTAGAGTTTTCCCGTGTCGTGCCGAGGCAGGGTTTCTTCAAAGTCGACGGACTTGGGGCATTTGATCGGGCTGAGCCGGGTGCGCGCGAAGGCGATCAGTTCGGCCTCCAGTTCCCGCCCGGCATCGGCCCAATCGCGCGGTTGGACCACCGCCTTCACCGCTTCACCGAGTTCGTCATGCGGGACCCCGAATACTGCGACATCGGCGACCTTGGGGTGCATGACCAGCACATCCTCCGTCTCCTGCGGGTAGACGTTCACCCCGCCCGAGATCAGCATATAGGCGGCGCGGTCGGTGAGGAACAGATAGCCGTCCTCATCGACATAGCCGATGTCGCCGAACGTTGCGCCATGCTCGGTTTTGACGCTGGCGGTCTTTTCGCTGTCGTTGTGATATTGGAAGTCACCACCGCCGTGGAAGAATATCCGGCCTTCGCGACTGGCGGACATCAGATTGCCATCCTCGTCCAGCACGCGGATCTCGCCGAGGATCGATTTGCCGACCGAGCCGGGTTTTGCCAGCCATTCCTGCGGACTGATTGCGGTGAACCCCGCCCCTTCTGTCGCGGAATAATATTCATAGACCACGGGGCCCCACCAATCGATCATCTGGCGCTTGACCTCCACGGGGCAGGGGGCGGCGGCATGGATGGCGGTTTTCAGCGACGATAGGTCGTACCGGGACCGCACATCGGCGGGCAGTTTCAGCATTTTGACAAACATCGTGGGCACCAGCTGACTGGCGCTGACCCGGTGATGTTCGATCAGGCGCAGATAGGTTTCCGGATCGAATTTCTCCATGACGATCACCGTGCCACCGGCCTTGTGGATCGCCATGCAATAGCGCAGCGGCGCGGCGTGATAGAGCGGCGCGGGGCTGAGGTAGATCGTCTCGGCGTTCAAACCATAGAGCATCGCCACCAGCATGCTGAGCGCGTCCGGCGTGTCGATTTCCCCCTGTGGCAGCTTGCCGGACACGCCCTTTGGCCGACCGGTCGTACCAGACGAATAGAGCATGTCGCGGCCGGGAGATTCATCGCCAATGCGGATGGCTGGCTGGGCTGCGAGGGCATCGGGGAAGCTCGCATAGCCGGAAATGTCGCCGCCGATGGCATAGCGGGCAACAGGGGCCTCCAGCGCGGCGGCGACCGGGGCGAGGCCGGCAGTGGCGAAAATGATCTTCGCGCCCGAATCCCCGACGATATAGCGCGCCTCCTCAACCCCCAACCGGGTCGACAGGCAGGTGAACACCAGACCCGACCGCTGAGCGCCCCAGCAGATCGGCAGGAAGTCGAGGCAATTTTCCATCAGGACGGCGATGACATCGCCGCGCTGCAGCCCGTTCGCGCGCAACAACTGCGCCACCTGGTTCGACCGCGCCTCCAGCTCGGCATAGGTCATCGATGCACCGGACCCGGCCATGATGATCGCCGGCTTGTCGGGGCTCGCGGCGGCGTGGTGGACCGGATGCATCAAAATCTCCCTCTCTTTCCTCCAAGCTAGCACAGCGTTGCGGACCGGCGTAGGCTCGCGGAAACCGGAGGGCCGACATGCCGACAACCCATTACCGCACCTGCCATATCTGCGAAGCCAATTGCGGCGTGGTGATCGAGATCGAGGGCCGCAAGGTCATCAGCATCAAGGGCGACGCCGCCAATCCGCTGTCACGCGGGCACATCTGTCCCAAAGCGACCGCCATAGCCGATTTGCAGGACGATCCGGACCGGCTGCGGACGCCGGTCAAGCGGGTGGGCGATGATTGGGTGCCGGTCGGCTGGGATCAAGCCTATGCGGAAATCGCCGACCGATTGGCTGGCATCAAAGCCAAAGGTGGTGCAGCGACCTTATATCTCGGCAATCCGCTGGCCCACAATTACACGATTTCGACCGTGATGCCACCGCTGCGCAAGGCGCTGGGGGCGAAGGGTATCTTCTCCTCGTCCACGGTCGACCAGATTCCGCATCAGCTCGTGCAGATGCTGATGTACGGCCACAATGCGTTGTTCCCGATCCCCGATATCGACCGCACCATGTTGATGCTGATCATCGGCGGCAATCCGCTGGCCTCGAACGGCAGCGTCTGGACCGTGCCGGATGTGAAAAAGCGCATCGAGGCGCTGCAAGGTCGAGGTGGCCAGCTTGTGGTTATCGACCCGCGCCGGACCGAGACGGCCAAAATCGCCAATGAACATCTGTTCGTGAAACCGGGGACCGACAGCGCCCTGCTGATCGCGCTGCTACTGGCCTTGGATGAGGCCGGGTTGGTGCAACCGGCACGCTTGACCGAGATGCTGGCCGATTGGGACATGGCGTGGGACGCGCTGCGGCAGTTTGATCTGGAAAGCTGCGCTGCCCAATGTGGCATTTCGCCGGACGTGATCCGTGACCTCGCTGCCCGCCTCGGCAATGGTCAGCCTGCCATCGTCTATGGCCGGATGGGTGTTTCGGTCACCGCCTTCGGGACGCTCAATCACTGGCTGATCAATCTGCTGAATATCTCGACCGGCAATCTCGACCGCGTCGGCGGCGCGATGTTTACCCAGCCCGCCGTCGACATTGTCAGCTCGGCAGGTTCGGGTTCGCAGGGCCGGTTTCACAGCCGGGTCTCCGGGCATCCTGAATTGCTCGGTGAATTTCCGGCCGTCTGCCTGACCGAGGAAATTGTAACGCCGGGGGATGGGCAAATCCGGGCGCTGGTCACCATTGCCAGCAATCCTGTGCTGTCGGCCCCCAATGGCGGTGCGCTCGATGCCGCGCTGGCTGGGCTGGACCTGATGGTGTCCATCGACATGTATGTGACCGGCACCACCCGTCATGCGCATTATATCCTGCCGCCGTGTGGGCCGCTGGAGAAGGACCATTACCCGCTGTCGCTTGCCCCGATCGCCATCCGGAACTTCGCCAATTACTCCCCGGCCACCCTTCCAATGAGTGAAGGCGCGAAGGCCGATTGGGAGATTATTGCCGAACTGGCCCGCGCCATCGGGGCGCGGAATGGCGAGGTCATGCCCAATATCCGCCACCCGCGGGAGGCGCTCGACGCGATGCTGCGCCGCTCCCCGCGCGGGCTGACACTGGCGGAAGTTGAGGCGCATCCGCATGGGATGGATCTTGGTGCGCTGGAGCCGGCGCAACTGCCCGTCCGGTTGCAGACACCTGACAAGCGCATCGCCTGCGCACCGCCGGTGCTCGTCGCCGATCTCGACCGGCTGGCCTCGGTGCTGGCCGACACGCCCATCGACGGCCTTCGCCTCATCGGCCGCCGCCACGTTCGCAACAATAACAGCTGGCTGCACAACAGCCGCCGTTTGCTCAAAGGGCCGGACCGCTGCACGCTGATGATCCACCCCGATGATGCCACTGCACGCGGCATTGCGGCCGGCGCGATAGTCACGGTCCGCTCCCGCGTCGGGGCCGTATCCGTCGCGGCTGAGGTCAGCGACGATGTGATGCCGGGTGTCGTGTCCCTGCCGCACGGCTTTGGCCATAACCGGGCCGGGGTGCGCCTGTCTGTGGCGCGCGAGAAACCGGGAGTTAGCGCCAATGACCTGACCGACGGCAGCCTGTTCGACCCGCTGAGCGGGAATGCGGTGCTGAACGGCGTGCCGGTGGAGGTCGAACTTGCGGCGCAGATGGTCGCGGCGGAATAGCGCGGGCTTGTCGGGCGGGGGGGCGGTCGGCTAGGACCGCCGCAGCCATTTTTGCCGCAACTGCGAAGGACGCCTGCCCCTTGTCTGCACCAACGCCTCTTTCGTTTCAGGCGATGATCCTGACGCTGCAGGCTTATTGGGCGCGGCAGGGCTGCGTTGTGCTGCAACCCTATGACCTGGAAATGGGCGCCGGCACCTTCCATCCGGCAACGACGCTGCGCGCGCTCGGACCAAAGGACTGGCGGGCCGCTTATGTGCAGCCCAGCCGCCGCCCTTCCGACGGCCGCTACGGTGAGAACCCGAACCGGCTCCAGCATTATTACCAGTTTCAGGTGATCCTGAAGCCATCGCCCGACGATATTCTCGACCTGTATCTCGGCTCCCTGCGCGAAATCGGCATCGATACGGCCAAACACGACATCCGCTTTGTCGAAGATGATTGGGAAAGCCCGACGCTTGGGGCCTGGGGTCTGGGTTGGGAGGTGTGGTGCGACGGCATGGAGGTGACCCAGTTCACCTATTTCCAGCAGGTTGGCGGCATCGAATGCGCGCCGGTCAGTGGCGAGATCACCTACGGATTGGAGCGGCTGGCGACCTATATTCAGGGCAAGGACAGCGTTTACGACCTCGCCTACAATGATCATGGCGTGACCTACGGCGATGTGTTCCTCGAGAATGAGAAACAGTTCAGCGCCTATAATTTCGAACATGCCGACACCGGCATCCTGTTCCGCCAGTTCACCGAGGCGCAGGAGCAGTGCAAGGCCCTGACCGAGGCCAAGCTGCCGCTCCCCGCCTATGATCAGGCGATCAAGGCCAGCCACATTTTCAACCTGCTGAACGCCCGCGGAGTCATCTCGGTCGCCGAGCGGCAGGCCTATATCGGCCGGGTGCGGGAGCTGACCAAGGGCGTCGCCGAAGCGTGGGTGGCGCATGGCTGATTTCCTGCTCGAACTCTTCTCCGAGGAAATCCCCGCGCGGATGCAGCGGCAGGCGGCGTTGGACTTGGCGCGTCTGTTCACGGCGGCACTGGCGGAGGCTGGCGTCAGCGCGGAAGCAACCGAAACTTTCGTCACCCCGCGCCGCCTCGCACTGATCGCACATGGCCTGCCGCTCGCGACGGCGGCGGTCTCGGAGGAGCGGCGCGGTCCGCGCGCCGACGCACCGGCGCAGGCGGTCGAGGGCTTCCTGAAATCCACCGGCCTGACCCGCGACCAGCTGGAGGAACGCGACGACCCCAAGGGGCGGTTCCTCTACGCGGTGATCGAAAAGCCTGGACAGGCCACCGCCGACGTGATCGGCCGTATCGTGCCCGCCGTCATCCGCGATTTCCCCTGGCCCAAGTCGATGCGCTGGGGCCGCGGCACGCTCCGCTGGGTCCGGCCATTGCACAGCATCGTGGCGTTGCTCGACGGCGATGTCGTGCCGGTCGAGATCGACGGCATCGTCGCGGGCCGCACCACCAAGGGCCACCGTTTCCTCAGCAGCGGAACCATCGAAATCGGGTCCGCCGCGACCTATGCGGAGCAACTGCGCGACGCCCATGTCATCCTGTCGTCGGAGGACCGCGAGGCCGTCATCAAGGCGGGTGCTGAGGCGGCGGCGACGGCGGCGGGCCTGACACTGATCGAGGACGCCGGACTGCTTGCCGAAAATGCCGGCCTGACCGAATGGCCGGTGCCGCTGCTCGGCGCATTCGACCCGGCGTTCCTCGACGTGCCGCCCGAGGTGATCCAGCTCACCATGCGCGTGAATCAGAAATATTTTGCTTGCGCCGACCCGGCGACCGGAAAACTCGCGCCCGCCTTCGTGTGCGTTGCGAACACCGAGGCATCGGACGGCGGCGAGGCCATCGTCGCCGGCAACCGCAAGGTGCTTGCCGCCCGCCTCAGCGACGCGAAATTCTTCTGGGAGCAGGACCGGAAAACAACGCTTGAATCGCGGCTGCCGAAGCTCGCGGACATCGTATTTCACGAGAAGCTCGGCACGGTCGCCGACAAGGTCGAACGCGTCGCAAAACTGGCACGATGGCTGGTGGAAAGCGGAGCCATAAAATCCTCCCCCGCTGGGGGAGGGGGACCGCGTAGCGGTGGAGGGGGCGCGAGCAAAGCGAGCCCTGTGCCCGTGTCAGCCCCCTCCCCCCCCAGCTTCGCTGGCGGTCCCCCTGCCCCTGCTGGGGCGGATTTGGCCACCCTCGCCGAAACCGCCGCCCGCCTGTGCAAGGCCGACCTCGTCACCGCCATGGTCGGCGAGTTCCCCGAATTGCAGGGCATCATGGGCGGCTACTACGCCAGCGCCGAGGGTCTAGACCCGCAAATCGCCGTCGCAATCCGCGACCATTACAAACCCGTGGGTCAGGGCGATGACGTGCCGACTGCACCAGTCACGGTGGCGGTATCGCTGGCGGACAAGTTGGATACACTGTTTGTATTGTGTGGAGCGTCCGAGCGGGCAACCGGCTCCCGTGATCCGTTTGGGATGCGGCGGCAGGCTCTTGGCATAATTGCGCTGCTGCAAACCAACAGAATACGGTTGAACCTGTTTGATTGCTTTGAAGAACTCGCGGAAACGTTTGCCGCATTCGCGCGGTACGACACTCTGTTGTTGGAGGGCGAAACACCATCAGAGTTGGTCGTAGCTACATGGTTCGAATCTGTTCGAGGTATCTCCAGAGGTGCCGAGAGAGAGATGTTCGTCTACTATGAAATCGACACACTTGACCCTCGCTGGCGCGAGTACGAGCTTGGCTTCTCCAATGCGGAGCGTGCGAGAGAAATCCGGAAACAGCTTGGCGTTCCAGTCGATGACGACCTAGCGGGCGTCTATTCGACATTTCGCTCACTGAACGAAATCAGTAATGAGCTGATGGTGTTCTTCGCCGACCGTCTAAAGGTCCAGCAACGCGAAGCCGGTGTGCGCCACGACCTGATCGATGCGGTTTTCGCGCTTGGCGGCGAGGACGATCTGGTCCGCCTGCTCGCCCGCGTCAAAGCCCTGCAGGCGTTTATCGCAACCGAAGACGGCACCAACCTGCTCGCCGGCTACAAGCGCGCCGCCAACATCCTGCGGATTGAGGACAAGAAGGATGGGCCGCACGCCGGTGAGGTCGCCCGGGGCCTGCTGGTCGCTCCGGAGGAAATCGGCCTCGCCGACATGCTGGAGACCGTTGAAGCCGAGGCCCGCACCGCTGTCGAGCGCGAAGACTTTGCCGCTGCGATGGCGTCGCTCGCCAAACTGCGCCCTGCGGTCGATGCGTTTTTCAATGCGGTGACGGTCAATGACGCCGTCCCGGAGCGCCGCGCCAACCGGCTGAACCTGCTCAACCGCATCCGGGCGGCCATGCACAGCGTCGCCGATTTCTCAAAGATTGAAGGGTGAAGCAATTTGCCTGCTCACTTTCATTCGTCATTCCCGCGAAGGCGGGAATCCATCGTTGTGCGAACCCGGACCCGTCCGGGTGCGTTGCGGAGTTGGTTCCCGCCTTCGCGGGAATGACGGGTTAAGATAGAGACGAACAACAATGGCCACTCAGCTTACCCCCGCCCCCGTGACCCAATGGGTGTACCGCTTCGGCGGCGGCGTGTCCGATGGCGGCAAGGGCCTGCGCGACCTGCTCGGCGGCAAGGGAGCGAACCTGGCCGAGATGGCGTCAATCGGCCTGCCGGTGCCGCCGGGGCTGACCATCACCACGGCGATGTGCGGTGAATTTTATGCGCGGGGGGCTGCCTATCCGCCCGAACTGGCGGGACAGCTTGTCCTTGGCCTCCAGCATATCGAACAGGTCACTGGCAAAGGCTTCGGCGATCCGGCCAATCCGTTGCTGCTGTCGGTGCGCTCCGGCGCGCGGGTGTCGATGCCCGGCATGATGGACACGGTGCTGAACCTCGGCCTCAACGACACCACCGTTGTTGGGCTCGCCACCGCCTCGGGCGATGCGCGCTTTGCCTGGGACAGTTATCGCCGCTTCATCCAGATGTATGCGGACGTGGTGCTCGGCCTCGACCATTATCTGTTCGAGGATGCGCTGGAGATCGCCAAGGAGGACAAGGGCGTCCACCTCGACACCGGCCTTGATGCCAGCGACCTGCAGGCATTGGTTGGCACCTACAACGCCATTGTCGAACGTGAACTGGGCAAGCCCTTCCCGCAGGATGTGCACGAACAATTGTGGGGTGCGGTCGGCGCGGTGTTCGGATCGTGGCAGGCCGAGCGCGCCAAAGTCTATCGCCGCTTGAACGACATTCCGGAGGATTGGGGCACTGGCGTCACCGTGCAGGCGATGGTGTTCGGTAATATGGGGGAAACTTCCGCCACCGGCGTGGCCTTCACCCGCGATCCGGCGACCGGCGAAAATGCCTATTACGGCGAATATCTGATCAATGCGCAGGGGGAAGACGTTGTCGCCGGCATCCGCACCCCGCAATATCTGACCAAGGCAGCGCGGGAACGGGCCGGGGCCAAGGCCGCGTCGATGGAAGAGGCGATGCCGGAGACATTCGCCGAGCTGGCGGGGGTGTTCGACATTCTTGAACGCCATTACCGCGACATGCAGGATATCGAGTTCACAGTGGAGCGCGGCACGCTCTGGATGCTGCAAACCCGGTCGGGGAAGCGCACCGCCAAGGCGGCGCTGAAGATCGCGGTCGATATGGCGGGCGAAGGCCTGATCCGCACCGATGAGGCGATCCTGCGGGTTGATCCGGCGGCGCTCGATCAGTTGTTGCACCCAACGCTCGACCCCAAGGCCCCCCGCGACGTGCTAACCAAGGGGCTGCCCGCCTCCCCCGGCGCAGCATCGGGCAAGGCGGTGTTTGACAGCGACACCGCAACCCTGTGGGCGAGCGAGGGGGAGGACGTCATCCTCGTCCGCACCGAGACCAGCCCCGAGGATATCCACGGCATGAACGCGGCGCGGGGCATCCTGACGGCGCGCGGCGGCATGACCAGTCACGCCGCCGTGGTAGCGCGCGGCATGGGTCGCCCCTGTGTGTCTGGCGCTGGATCGCTTGCCATCGACCACAAGGCGCGCACCATGCGGGTCGGCGGGCGAGAGGTGAAGGAGGGGGACCTGCTGACCCTCGACGGATCAACCGGTGAAGTGATGACCGGCCGGGTGCCGACGGTGCAACCCGAGCTGGCCGGGGATTTCGGACGGCTGATGGAATGGGCCGATGTGAAGCGCCGCCTGAAAGTGCGCGCCAATGCCGAAACCCCGCTCGATTGCCGCACCGCGCGCGGGTTCGGCGCCGAAGGGATCGGCCTGTGCCGCACCGAACATATGTTCTTTGACGCGCGCCGGATCAGTGCGGTGCGGGAAATGATCCTGGCCGAGGATGAGAAGGGTCGCCGCACCGCGCTCGCCAAGCTGCTCCCGGAACAGCGCGCCGATTTCGCGGAGATTTTCGAGATCATGGCCGGTCTGCCGGTGACCATCCGCCTGCTCGATCCACCGCTGCACGAATTCCTGCCGCACCGGGAGGAGGATTTTGAGGAGGTGGCGAAGGCATCGGGCGTTGCTGTCACAACATTGCGCCGCCGCGCCGCCGAACTGCATGAATTCAATCCGATGCTCGGTCATCGCGGCTGCCGCCTCGGCATCAGCTATCCCGAAATCTATGAAATGCAGGCCCGTGCGATTTTCGAGGCTGCGGTTGATGTCGCCAAACGCACTGGTGCGACCGTGGTCCCCGAAGTGATGGTGCCGCTGGTGGCCACGGCGCGCGAGCTGGAGCTGACCAAGGCGACCATCGACGCTGCGGCAAAGGCGGTGTTCCAAGAGACCGGCCACAGCCTCGACTATCTGGTCGGCACCATGATCGAACTGCCGCGCGCTGCGCTCCGCGCCGGGGACATCGCCGGGGACGCCGAATTCTTCTCCTTCGGCACCAACGACCTGACCCAGACTGCGCTTGGCATCAGCCGCGACGATGCTTCACGTTTCCTTGGCATCTACGTCGATAAGGGTATTTATGCGCGGGACCCGTTTGTCTCGCTCGATACCGACGGGGTGGGGGAATTGATCGAAATGGCGGCGGAGCGCGGACGATCGGTGCGACCAGACCTGAAGCTCGGCATCTGCGGCGAACATGGCGGCGACCCGGCCAGCATTGCCTTCTGCGAGGGCCTTGGCCTCGATTATGTCAGCTGCTCCCCGTTCCGGGTGCCAATCGCCCGGCTGGCAGCAGCGCAGGCAGCGTTGCGGGGTCCGGGGGCGGCATGATCCGGGCCCTGATCCTCCTCTGTCCGGCCCTGCTGCTGACGCTGGCGGCCTGTGACGGGCCGAAGGGCCAAACCCAGGCGGACAATCCGGCCCGGTCGGTGGCGGTGGCGACCTCCAAACTGCGCTATGCCGGTCGCTGGGCCGAGAGCGCCGCCCTGTGTGAGAGCAAATGGTTCGACTTCGGTGCCGATCAACTCCGCACCCGCGACAATCTCAGCTGCATTTTCCAGCGTGAAACCCCGACAGCATCCGGCATTGACATAGAGGTGGCGTGCATCGGCGACGGCGTATCGTCAGTTGAACAATGGAGCCTCGGCGAAATGCCGGAGGACCGGATGTCGATGATCCGCGACAACCAACCGCCGATCCTGCTGACCCGCTGCCCGGAGATTTAGAGCGCCTTTCGACCAATCCGGATCACCGTGATTGCGTCAGGATGTCTGCTGGCAAGGCGCGGCGCGCGGCAGGGGCTGGGGCGGCCCCTGCAAGGGACGCAACGCTGTCCAGCGGGCGTCCTGACGCAACCGCACGTGCGGCGGGCCAAATCCGGCCCATTGCGGCGTCGCTCGTTGGTCACGATGCCAATGCATCGCTCCCGCCTCACGCCTTGCACTGAACCGAATTTGACTACGTCACGGTGACCCGGATTGGCGGAAAGACGCTCTAGTTCGGCAGCGGGATTTCCTGGCGGGAGCGCTGTTCCTCGCGGGCGGAGATCAGGCACGCGGCGATGATGACCACAGCACCGGCCAGAACCTCGATCCGGGGGATTTCGCTCCAGAACAGAAAGCCGAAACCCGCCGCCCAGGCCAGGGCGGTAAATTCGACCGGCGCGAGCAACTGTGCTTCGGCTCGCGCATAGGCCCGGGTGAACAGGTTGATGCCGACGGTCCCGCACAGGCCGAGCAGCAGGAACCAGGGCGCAGCGGACACCGGCGGGAGCGCCGATGTCAGCAGGGCGAAGGGCGCGGCCATCAGCGCCGGGAGCGTTGAGGCCAGCACACCGACGACCACCGCGCCATCCTTTGCGGCTCGGGCGCGCATCAGGACGACGCTGAGCGAATAGAAGGCCGCTGATGCCAGCGTCGCCAGGATCGGCAAGGTCCGGTCTGCTGACCCGGCAACCGTCGGTTCGCCCCGGGTGGCGATCAGGACCCCGACAAATCCGACGACCCCGGCGATCAGACTCATCGGTCGCAGGCGTTCCTTCAGGATCAGCCGGGCGGTAAAGGGCACCAGCAGCGGCGCAATGAAGGAAATGGCGATGACTTCCGCCAGCGGCAACTGGGTCACGGCCCAGAAGAACGGACCTGCCGTTCCCAGAATAACGAGGGCGCGCAACGAATGGGCGCGAAACGCCTCTCCGCTGATCCCCGGGCGGCCATGATGCAGCCACAACCCGACCGCAAACAACGATCCTGCCGCATAGCGCAGGAACAGCACCATTGGGATGGCGTACAGGCCGCCGAGGTGCTTGACGATGGCATCAACCGCGCAGAGCGCCCCAACGCCGCCGACGGCAAACAGCAGCGGCGAAGCCGGTATCCGGGCAGCGGGGTCTGAACGGGCCATGCGCGTCGATAGCCCGCAGCCGGTGCGCTGGCTACAGCCGCGTCAGGCGGCGGGTCGTTGCGAAGTCGACTGTGGCAAATATCCAATAGGCAAACCGCCAGCGAAACCGGTTCCACCGGCTGGCCAGCCGATTGTAAACCGCGAGCTTGATCGGATCGCTCTGCTGCCACTCCCGATCAAACAACGAGCGCATCCGGGCTGCGAAGTCGGCGTCGTCGATCCTGAGCATCACCTCCAGATTGAGATAAAGGCTCCGGATGTCGAAATTGCCGGACCCCATGTAGGTGATGTTGTCGATGATGATCAGCTTGGCGTGGAGTGCGGCGGGTTGAAATTCGGCGATCTGGGTGCCCTGCCGGAGCAGGCGGCCATAGGTGGACCAGGCGGCGGCACGGGACAGCGCAACATCGGTCTTGCCGGCATTGATCAACCGGGCCGCCCCGCGCTCCGCGATATCGCCGATCAGGGCGATGAAGCGCCGGTTCGGAGCAAAATAGGCCATCATCATGTCGAGCTGCCTGCCGGAGCGGAAATCACTCTGGACCCGTCGTGCATAGGGGCTGAGACGGCGCGACGGCCCGCCGAAGACCCAGCGGACCCGCTGGTCGGCATCCGCCGTCACCACAGGGATCAGACGCCGCAGTGAAAACAGCGAGATGCGGTCACGGATGATCCAGGCGAACAGCCGGTCAAAATACAAGGCCAGCTGGGCTACTGCCTCCCCCGACACGATAAGGCCCAGGTCCCGCCAGCTGTCGGTACGCGCCGGGTCAAAATAGGGGTCGGCAATGTTGAAGCCACCGATCATCGCGGTCCGACCGTCGGCAATGGCGAGCTTTTGGTGATTGCGCAGGACATAGTTGCGGCCCCAGCGCGGATGGAACCGGCAGAACCGCGCCCCGGCGTTGATCAGCGGCTGGAAAAAACTGTCTGAGGCATCCGAACTGCCAAAGCCGTCAACAGCGAGATGAACCCGCGCCCCGCGCCCGCAGGCCGCGATCAATGCATCCCGTACCTCGGTCCCGATCCGGTCCGCTGCGAACTGATAATAGAATAACCGCAGGCTGGTGGTTGCCCCGGCGATCAGCTGCAGCAGCGCACTTCGGCCCTGCGCCCCGTCCAGCAGCAGCCGCAAGTCATGGCCCGCAACTTGCGTCGCGGTTTCCGTCAGCAAGGGGGTGGCTGCGGTCTCATCGCTCATATCCACCTTGTAACGGTTGCGGGGCGATTGCGCTCCGCTTATCCTTGACCTTCGGCGCGGCGCGTTGCCGCGCATCTGGGTGAGGGGACAAGACGATGAAGCTACTGGAAAATGTCAGCTGGGCATTCATGTTCGGTGTGGTGCTGATGGCGAGTTTGGTGTTCACCTCCCATGGAACCTCGCTCGATGTGGCTTGGGCAACGGCATTTCTTCGGACGATTCACACATTTTTCGGCATCGTCTGGATCGGCCTGCTCTATTATTTCAACCTGGTGCAGATACCGACGATGCCCAGCGTTCCGGCAGAGCTGAAGCCGGGTGTCACCAAATATATCGCTCCGGCGGCGCTGTTCTATTTCCGCTGGGCAGCCCTTGGTACCGTGATCGTCGGGGTCACGCTTGCGGCGCATCTCGGCTATCTCGTTGAGGCGTTGACCTTCCAGCCGGGCTTCTGGCTGATCGGCATGGGCATGTGGCTCGGTCTGATCATGGCCGCCAATGTCTGGTTCGTTATCTGGCCGAACCAGAAGAAGGCGCTTGGCATTGTCGAGGTGGACGCCGCGGCAAAGGCCGCCGCCGCCCGCACCGCCATGCTGTTCAGCCGGACGAACTTCGTGCTGTCGCTGCCGATGCTCTATGCGATGACCATGTACCAATCGCTGCCATATTGATCCCAATTGCGCCGGTTCAGTCAGTTCGCTTGCATTGACTGGTCCGGCGCGCTGGGTGCGCGTCAGGCGGGGATTGCCGTTGCCATCTGCGGGGAGGGAGATGCCGCTCCGCAGCTGGTCCAGCTGACCGGTGGCTGGTCGCGGGCGGCTGTGCTCGACTGGTTGACGCAGCAGGCCGGTTCACATTCGGACCTGCTGATCGGGATCGATTTTTCGCCGTCGCTGCCTTTTGACCCGGACCACGGGTTTTTCCCCGGTTGGGACGTCCCGCCACGCAACGGTCCCGAGCTTTGGCACTTTGTCGATGCCCTTTGCGTCGCGGATGCGCATTTTGCGGCTTCCGCCTTTGTCGATCACCCGGAGGCCAGCCGCTATTTCCGCCGCAGCAATGGCCGGCGCGGGGACCGGTTCGCCGGAACGACGGGGGCGTTTCGGCAGGTGGAACTGCGCTGCAGGACGGGCGGTTTTGGCCCGGCGCAAAGCTGTTTCAATCTGGTTGGCGCGGCCCAGGTCGGCAAATCCAGCCTGACCGGCATGCGCGTCCTGAACCGGTTGGGCGGTGTCATCCCGCTATGGCCATTCCATGCGATTGGCAGCACCGGGCCAGCGCTGGTCGAGATTTACACCAGCGTTGCCGCACGCGCAGCAGGGGTCATTGGCGGCAGCAAAATGCGGGACGGTGCGGCGCTGGACCGGGCGCTCGGAGCGCTTCAAACCCGCCCGCACGGTGCGTTACGACGCTATGATGATCACAGCACCGATGCCATCCTGACGGCGGCCTGGTTGCGTCATGTTGCAGACACCCCACGGCTATGGTCACCCCCAGGCCTCAGCCCGGCGATTGCCAGCACCGAAGGCTGGACGTTTGGGATTCACTAGCTTGCCTTCCTTCTGAGCGTCCTTGTCGCTACAGGATGCGCGATGCCGTCCCTTGTTCTGGTCATGATCGGCGGTGCCCTGGGTGCCGGCCTACGCTTCTTGTTTGGTGAGGCGGCGACACGTGCGCTCGGCACGGCGTTCCCGTGGGGAACCTGGGGGGTCAACCTGATCGGGGGGCTGGCAATGGGCCTGCTGGTTGGCCTGCTGGCGCGAACCTCCGACGGCAGCGAGGATTTGCGACTGCTGCTCGGCGTCGGTGTGCTCGGCGGCTTCACGACCTTTTCGGCCTTTTCGCTGGAGGCCTATGCAATGATCGTGCGCGGGGAGGCGGTGCTTGCTGGGGCCTATGCCATGTCCTCGGTCGTCGGGTCTGTCATTATGTTGTGGGCGGGAATTGCGCTCGCCCGGAGTTTGCCATGAGCCGTGAATTTACCGTGACCGCCAATGATGACGGGGTCCGGCTCGACCGCTGGTTCAAGCGGAATATGCCGACGGTCAGCTTCAATCTGGTGTCGCGCTGGGCCCGAACCGGGCAGCTGCGGATTGACGGCAAACGGGCTGATCCGGGGGACCGGGTGACCGAGGGCCAGGTGCTGCGCCTGCCGCCAGAGGAATCGACAGCGCCCGCCGCCATTGCCCGGATGGCGGTGGACAGACCGCGCGCGCCGCTGAGCGAAGACCAGATTGCCTTTGCCCAGAGTCTGGTGATCCACCGCGATTCGCAGGCCATTGTGATCAACAAGCCGCCGGGGCTGGCGACGCAGGGCGGCACCGCGACCACCGAACATGTCGACGGTCTGCTTGATGCGTTGATCTTTGACGGCGCCAGCCGCCCGAAATTGGTACACCGGCTCGACAAGGACACCTCGGGCGTCCTGCTGCTGGCGCGGACCACACGCGCGGCGGCATTTTTCTCCAAGTCCTTTTCCAGCCGAACGGCGCGCAAGGCTTATTGGGCGCTGGTGACCGGGGTGCCGTCGCCCGAGCACGGCGTCATTGACGCGCCACTCGCCAAGCAGCCCGGATCGGGCGGCGAGAAAATGCACATTGATGAGGAAGCTGGGCTGGCCGCCAAGACCAAATACCGGACGGTCGAACGGGCGGGCAACAGCACGGTCTGGCTGGAATTTCAGCCGATGACCGGCCGCACCCACCAGATCCGCGTTCATGCTGCCGGGATCGGGCACCCGATTGTCGGTGACGGCAAATATGGTGGCCGCGAGTCGTTTCTGACCGGCGGGATCAGCCGCAAATTGCACCTGCACGCCCGCAGGCTGGTGATCGAGCATCCCGACGGCGGCATGCTCGATGTGACGGCACCGCTGCCGACCCATATTGCCGAAAGTTTTGCGACCTTGGGCTTTCAGCTCGAAAGTGGCGACGCCTTGCCGCTCGACGAGATCAAGTTCCGCGATACGCCCGAAGGTCAGATCAAAGCAGCTGCGGCAGAAGCCAAGTCCCGCCGCAAGGCCCGCAAAGGCGAACGCCGCTCCCGGCGGCGTCCGGAGTGAGTGTTCGGAAGCTTCCTCCCCTCCCAAGAAGGGAGGGGCGAGTCGCGATAGCGACCGGGGGAGGGTCAACCGGCTTTCTACCCGCCCCCGTCGGTTCGCCTTGGGCTCTCCGTCGCCCCGCCCTGCAAGGGCGGGGAGGTAGGTAAGCATGCACCCCGATTCCCGTTTTGCCTGGGCCGACCGTGACGAACTGCTCGCGTTCATCTCCGATGTGTCGTTTGCGCATATATTTGCGCAATCGTCGGCAGGGCCGGTCGTCGCCCATGCGCCGGTGGTTGTGACAGCGGATGGCAACCTGCAATTTCATCTCGCCCGCCGCAACCGGGCAGTCGCGCTGCTTGACGGGCTGACGGCGGCGGCCAGCATTGCCGGGCCGAACGCCTATATCAGCCCCGATTGGTACGGGACGGATGATCAGGTGCCGACCTGGAACTATCTGGCGGTTGAAGCGACGGGACCGGTGCGGCGTCTGACCGATGACGAACTGGTGGTGCAGGTCGATGCCTTGTCGGCAGTGCATGAGGCGCGGTTGCTGCCGAAGCTGCCCTGGACGCGGGCGAAAATGTCGGCGGGGCGGTTCGAGGCGATGACGAAGGCCATCATTGGCTTTGAACTGACAGTGACGTCGCTCAGCGGTACCCGCAAACTTGGGCAGAACAAGTCCGCGTCGGAGCGGCAGGGGGCGATTGATGCGCTGGGCACGCATCCGGTCGCGGCACTGATGGCCGGCCAATGATCCGGCTCGCCGTCTTCGATTGCGATGGGACACTGGTTGATAGCCAGGCCAATATCCTGCGCGCCATGGAGCATAGTTTTGCCGATCACCGGCTCGATCCGCCCTGCCGCCATGCGACGCGGCGGATTGTCGGGTTGAGCCTGCATGAAGCGATGCAGGTTTTGCACCCGGATGGCGATGACCATCTGCACCGGTCGATGACCGAGAGTTTCAAGGGCGCGTTTCAAGGGTTGCGGGCGCAGGGCATGATCGAGGAGCCGCTGTATCCGGGTGTCGCCGAAGGGTTGGCGGCGCTGTCGGCGCGGGGCTGGTTGCTCGGTGTTGCGACCGGGAAGTCGGACCGGGGGCTGGCGCTGTGCCTTCAACATCACGGCATCGCGGCGCAGTTTGTCACGCTGCAAACCGCCGACCGCCATCCGTCGAAACCGCACCCGGCGATGCTGGCCGCGGCGATGGCGGAGGCCGGGGCCGACCCGGCGCAAACCGTGATGATCGGCGATACCAGTTTCGATATGGAAATGGCGGTGGCCGCCGGGGCAACCGCCATTGGGGTCGATTGGGGCTATCATGATGCCGAGGAACTGACCGAGGCGGGAGCCCGGCATGTTGCGCTCGATTTTGCTGATCTGCTGAACCGGCTGGAGGACCTATGAGCAACCCTGATCCTGCCAAGAACCGTGTTTTGGCCCTGCTTCTGCTCCGGCTTGGCGGGGCCGTCGTCCTCGGAACCGGCGTTACCCGCTGGGTGAAGGGCGGCGGCGAGCCGGACCCCGTGGCGGCAGTGATCATGTTGTTGGGGGCCGTGCTGCTGCTGGTCATTCCGATGGTGCTCATCCGGCGCTGGAAGGGGTCGGCGTGAAGCGATTCTACGTGACGGTTGCTGTCGTTGAGGCTGACGACGGGTTCGGACTTCAGCTTGATGGCCGACCGGTCCGGACCCCGATGCGAGCGTTGCTGACCGTCCCGACCGCGGGCTTGGCGGAGGCGATGGCCGACGAATGGCGGGTGCAGGGTGACCAGATTGACCCGCGCAGCATGCCGCTGACCGGATTGGGCAATGCTGCGATTGACCGGGTTCTGCCCGATCCGGCAGGCTTTGCCGCGTCGCTGCTGCCCTATGCCGATTCCGATGTGCTGCTGTACCGCGCCGCTGAGCCGGAGGGGCTGGCCCAACGTCAGATCAGTCGGTGGAACCCGATCCTCGATTGGGCGGAGCGGCGCTACGGTGTGGAGTTCGTGCCGGTGGTCGGCATCGTGCACCGGTCGCAGCCACCCGCAACATTGTCAAAGCTCGCTGCGGCGCTCGGTGCACTGGATGCGTACCGGCTGGTGGCAATGCAGCCACTGGTGACGATCACCGGGTCCTTGGTGATCGCCTTGGCGCTGGAACAGGGGGCATTGTCGGAGGACGCGGCCTGGACGGCCAGCGAACTCGACGAACTCTATCAGGTTGAACATTGGGGCGAGGATGATCTGGCCACCCAGGCCCGTCAGCACCGCCAAAAGACGTTCGTGGCGGCGCTGCGGTTTTTTAGGTTGCTGTGTCCGAGCTGAGGAACCAGCGGGTCATGACATAGCCACAAGCGGTCAAGGCAATCAGTTCGCCGATCTGTTTTCTGACTTCCTCACCATCGAATTACGATGACAATCTTGCAATGTCACCGTAAATTCGAGGGATGTAGCTGGAGAGTTAAGTGCACTGTCACCGTAATTCAGGAGCCAGTAAATGTATCAACGAGCCGTTATTGGCATCGTGAAGTCAATTTTCGTCGCAGCCTGCGTGTTTGCGCTTGTTTGGACCGCTCTGGCAGTGCTCGATTTTTGGCTTAAGTTAGGGTGGGGCTTTAAAGTCGATGAGATTTGGGCTGGGCCGCTGCTTGGGTTATTGGCATTTGCCGGTGTTCGATTTGTGAACTTCGTGGCCAGAATCATGGCTAAGTTTTGAGCGGAACGACAGTAGAGCGCGCCGGGGAGCGGCTGACCCGGGCCTGCGACAATGACGCCTATGCCTGGAGTTAAGTGCACTGTCACCGTAATTCCGTAATTCCGAGAGTTAAGTGCACTGTCACCGTAATTCTGGAGAGTTAAGTGCACTGTCACCGTAATTCGATGACAATCTTGCAATGTCACCGTAATTCGTCACCGTAATTCTAGTAAACTGTTGGCTCCTTCACCACACCCTCCAATTCCCAACACCGGCCCTGTTCGCACAGATTTGAGCCAGTCAATGCAGTTCTGACTGCTAAACGGTCGTCGCAGGAGACAGATCGGTTAACTTCCAACACAGCGCTTCCAGCATCCTTTGGAAGTCTTGCTAATTGAATGGCATAAATCCGCAGTACATTTGAATTTATTATAGCCTTGTTCCATGTAATTATCCCGTTTCTCGCACGTATTTGAAAAAATTGGTAAGGTTCATCCGATGTGATCAATATTCTTTTGTATCCCTCTGGTAGATTGCAGCCGTCTATGTCTCGTGTAATTTGCGTAGACTTGCAAGAAGCGAGATGCATAAATACTATAGCCAATATAATATAGGCCACGTGGACAAAGCTTGACCTGAGACTCGATCATTGATTCAAGGCTGTCTTTTGGAGGCAGCATTGGGCGAGCGGATTGGGGTCAGCGATGATGAATGGGCACTGATCGGGCCTTTGCTTCCGTCGGAGCGTGGTCGGAGTTGCCGTCCTGCTGGTGACAACCGACCATATTTCGAAGGTATGATGTGGATGGCGCGGTCGGGCGCGCAATGGCGGCTGCTGCCTGACGAGTATGGCAAGTGGAACAGCGTGTTCCGGCGCTATCGGCGTTGGGTGGAGACCGGCGTGTTCGATGCCTTGCTGGAGACACTGGCCGAGCTGGTGACCCGCGATACCAGCGCCGACATGATCGACAGCACGGTGGTCCGGGCACATCATTGTGCCGTCGGGCTAAAAAAGGGGATCAAGAGCACGAGGGGCTTGGCCGGTCGCGCGGCGGGTTCACCACCAAACTCCACGCCCGCTGCGATGGCCACGGACGTCCGCTCTGCTTTGTCCTGACGCCAGGCCAGACGCATGATGTGCATGGCTTTGGCCCGTTGTTCAGGATGCTGGACGACCGGATCGAAGCGTTGCTCGCTGACAAAGGGTATGACGCCGACGCCATCCGCGAGGAAATCGAAGCCGCCGGTGTCAAGGCCGTCATCCCTGCCAAGAGCAACCGCCGGATTCCGATCCCGCACGACCGCGAGAAATACCGTTGGCGCAACCTGGTCGAACGCCTGTTCAGCAAACTCAAAAACTGGCGAAGGGTCGCCACACGCTACGACAAAACCAAAGAATCCTACCTCGGCTTCGTCGCTCTCGCCTCAATCAAACTGTGGATACCCTTTGTCCACGTGGCCTAG
>CALRKY020000040.1:0-21109 GCA_943368345.1 Synechococcus sp. UW140
CGCCCCTTTGCTTTGGATAGAATGGCTTGACCAATGACCACTTACGCACCCCGCCTGTTCGTCGACGATGACGCGGTTCGCCGTGTCGGGGAGGGCCTGCTGGCCCGCACGCTACCGCGGCCGGACTGGACACATGAAGCGCATCTCGCCGCCTGCCTGTGGACACTGCGCGACCGGCCCGACATTTACCCAGAGCTTGAGCTGCCCGACATCATCCGCAGCTACAATGCCAGCGTCGGCGGGGTGAACAGTGATAGCGAGGGCTATCATGAAACAATTACCCAGGCCTATGTCCGGCTGATTCGCGTGTGGCTGTCCGGGAATGACCGGGGCGGCCCCCTTGCTGGACTGGTCAATGCTCTGCTGTGCTCGCCGCTCGGAGCCCGCGATGCGCTGCTGCGGCACTGGTCGGCCGAGCGGCTCTTCTCGGTCGCGGCCCGCCGCAGCTGGGTCGATCCGGACCTTTTGCCGCTCGGTGCTGGTGCCGAACCGGCAGAGCGGCTATCCTGACCGGATGGCTAAATTTTCGCGTAACATGGACTGGGGGTTCCCGCGTTGGCGTGCCTATGGCAGCGGCAGCGCGGCGCAACCGCTCAGGGCCTGTGACCGGCACGGCTGCGATGGTGTTGGCGACCGACCGGCACCAAAAGCCCCGAACTCCCCCGAACGCTGGTATTTCTGCGAAGCGCATGCGGCAGAATATAACAGCGGCTGGGACTATTTTGCCGGTCTCAGCAAGGAAGAAGCCGCCGCACGCGAGAAATCCGAATCCGGCGAAACAAAATTCCGCCGCGCTGAACATTGGGGCTGGGGCGAAGGCGACGGCAGCCGCTCCCGCGCCGAGCTGGATGCCCTGAAGGCGCTCGATCTCGACACCGATGCCGACGAGGCTGCCATCAAGGCCGCCCACCGGCGGCTGGCGAAAATCTGGCACCCGGACAACAACGCCGGCAAAAAGGACGCCGCCGCCCGCTTCCACGCCATCCAGGCCGCCTATGAAATATTGGTGAAAGCCGCCGAGGCGAAACGTTAGGGCCGCGCCAGAAACGCGGCGATGGCTTGGGCGGCGCGGCGGGAGGACGGGATGTCGGACAGGGCGAAGGTATCGTTGACCGCAGCTTCCTGCACAGCCCGGTAGGCATCAGGCGCGGCAACGGCCCGGTCAAGCGCGGCGGGCAATTCAGCGACGTCGCCCAGCACCTCCCCAAGCGCCCAGTGACCATAGTCCGGATTGCCCTGCCATTTCGCATCATGGGAATTAAGGAAGATGCACGGCCTTGGGGTCAGCAGGAATTCATAAACCTGGCTGCTGGCATCACCGAGGTAGATATCGGCCTGCCGTGTATAGCTCATGTCCGAACTGCGGGCGCTGCCGGTGTCGATATGGATATTGGCGTGGCCCATGAACTTCTCGGCCAGATCGCTGACCGCGCCGATCTGGAAATGCTCGACCGACAGGTGATATTTGCGCCGGTGCATCATCACGTGCGGTGCGAAAATCAGGTTGAACCGGTCTTGCGCCGCAAATTGCTCCAGCACTTGCTCCCCCATCTTGTACCAGGACGACAGATAGGGGTCGAAATGCGGGTTGTAGACGACGACCGGCTTGCCATCGGTGAAAACCAGCTCCGGCTCCGGACCGATGGTGTCGAATTTGGGATAGCCGACGATGGCATGGCCCGCCTCGGTGATCAGACCCATATTCAGCATCCGGTCGCGAACCTTGGTGCCGGACAACAGCACAAAATCAAACTCCCGGACATCATTGCGAAAGCCGATGGACCGGTCCCCGGCCCCGTGCGGTACATAAACCAGCCCAAGGCCCGACAGGCCAAAGCGGGTTTTCAGCATCGTCGAAGTGGTCTCCGGCACCACCAGCACATCCAGATCGGCAAAAATCGCCCGGTTCTGCAGCAGCATCGCCACCCGCTGAACCGGGACGGCCTTGCCGATGAACCGATCGACCAACCGCGCCAGCCAGTCGATGGACAGCGACACGAATTGCACATGTGCAACCACCTCCGCCCCCAGGAAGGACCGGACCAGCGCCTCTTGTTCAGCGCTGGAGGTCAATATCGTGATGCTGGCCGGGGTCTTGATCTGCACAAGCTCGCTGATGATCGGCGCGGTGTGCGCGATCTGGTGCAGCGTGTCATGATTGAAGAGGAAGCCAAGGCGGCCACCTCCCGCCTGACGGACGGACACAGGACGCATCAATCAGGTCCTGACCGTGCCGCAGGGTGCGGAAAACCAATTCATCTGGCTGGACCTAGTCGCGAATTTGGGCAAAATTCCGTCCATCCTGCTGTTGTCACCCTGAACTTTTATGGTGTTCAGGCCAATCGGCGCTAAACGCGTGTCTGTTACCCCCCCCGGTATCAGCCGCAGCTACAGGAACGTTGCCATTCCCACCCCCGACAATGAACCCGCCTATGCACGAACTGTGCGGACCGGTCTACGCGCATTGCGGGCCGGTGGCTGGCTGGGACTTGTGCGCAACACTGGCTGGCTGCTGTCGGGTAAGACCGTCGGGGCCATCCTCAGTTTCTTCTATCTCGGCCTCGCGACACGGTCGCTCGGGCCCACCGGTTTTGGGCAGTTCACCCTGGTCCTCGGTACCGCACAGGCCATCGCAACTTTAGTCACCTTTGAATCCTGGCAGTTGCTGGTCCGCTACGGCATGCCGCGCCTGCGGGCGCATGACGGAGCAGGCCTTGGCCGGTTGATCGCCTTTTGCGTGACGCTGGATTTGGGTGGCGCTGTCGTCGGCTGCCTGATCGCCGTCGGCGCAATTGCGGTGCTGACCCCGGTCTTTGACTGGTCGGCGGACCTGCGGGAGCACGCCCTGCTATTCTGTTTCGTCCTGCTGCTATGCACCCGCTCAGCGGCAACCGGGGTCCTGCGCCTGCACGACCGATTCGGCGCAGCGGCCTTTGCGGAAACCGTCACCCCGGTGCTGCGGCTGTTCGGGGCGCTCGTTGTGGTCTGGCAGGGGGCGACCGTCATCGACCTGCTTGCCGCCTGGGCGGTTGCCGATATCGTGACGGCGCTGGTCTATTGGCGCGGTGCCATTCAGACCGTCCCGGTGCGGCAGTGGCACTGGCGCGGTGTCGCCGCGGTCCCGGCAGAAATTCCCGGCCTCTGGCGCTATGCCGCGATGGTCAACGCCACCGCCACACTCGGCCTGGTCGGGCGGCAATTGGCGGTGTTGATGGTCGGGGCCTGGGTCGGTCCGGCGGCAGCCGGCGGCTACCGGCTCGCCCACCAACTGGGGCAGGCCCTGGCCAACATCACCGACATGATGTCGCGCGCGACCTTCTCCGAACTGATGCGGACCCGGGCCGGACAGACGGCGGCGGAACTCGCACAACTGTTCCGCCGCGCCTCCCTCATCGCCCTGATCACTGCAACGGTGATGGTTGTCCTCGTGCTGCTGGCTGGACCAACCCTGCTCGGTCTGCTGGCAGGTCCCGGATATGACGATGCGGTGCCGCTGCTGATGCTGCTTGGAGTTGCCGCTGCGCTCGATGCTGCCGGTGTCAGCTTTGAACCGGCGCTGATCGCCACCGATCGCGCCTGGCTCGCCCTCCGCCTCCGGATGCTGTCAACCGCCTTACTGCTCGCTGGCCTGGTGCTCCTGCTCAGCGAATTTGGCCCCATCGGTGCCGCAGCCGCCACTGCCATCGCCTCCGCCCTGACGCTCGTACTGCTCGGCACCGCCGCCTGGCGGACCATCCACGCACCGCCACCCAAGGAGTGACCGCCATGCGCCTCAACACCCCCCGCATCCCCCCGCTGGCCGATCAGGACATGTCCGACGCCGCAAAGGCGATTTTCGCACCGCTGGCCGAGCGCGGTGCCTCATTCAACATTTTCCGCACCATGGCGCACCGGCCAAAGGCGATGCAGAAGTTCCTCGAATGGGGGAATTACATCCTGTCAAAGAGCAACAGCCTCGATGAACGGACCCGGGAACTGGCCATCCTGCGCACCGGTTTCAACTGCAAGTCCGGCTATGAATGGGCCCAGCATGTGGTGATCGGCAAACGCTGCGGCCTGACCGATGCAGAGATCACCCGGATCAAATCCGGGCCCGCTGCCCCGGACTGGAGCGCCGCCGATACCGCCATCCTGAACGCCTGCGATGACCTGTCCGGCAATCATTTCATTTCCGATGCCAGCTGGGCCGCCCTGTCCGCCCACTTCACCCAGGACCAATGCATGGACCTGGTCTACACTGTCGGCCAGTACACCCAGGTCTCGATGCTCCTGAACAGCTTCGGCGTCCAACTCGACCCCGGCCTCCCTGGTGATCCGGATCTGGTCGGAACAGTCTGACAACTCCCTTCCCCAACCCGGCGGCGCATGCTACCCGCCGCGCCGTCATGCTCAACCTGAACGGAATCACCGTGCGCCTTGGCGGGCGCACCATCCTCGACCGCGCGACTGCGGCCTTGCCGCCCAAAGCGCGCATCGGGCTGATCGGTCGCAACGGGGCGGGCAAGTCAACGCTGATGAAGCTGATCGCTGGTGGCGGCGAGGCCGACGAAGGCAGCATCGACATGCCAAAGGCTGCCCGGATCGGCTATATCGCGCAGGAAGCGCCATCAGGGACATCGACACCGTTTGAAACGGTGTTGGAGGCCGACCTCGAACGCGCCGCGCTGCTCGCCGAGGAAGAGGGGCTGGACCATAGCGGCGGCGACGAAGATGCCATGCACCGCATCTCTGACATTCATGACCGTCTGACAGCAATTGACGCGCACACCGCACCGGCTAGGGCCGCGAAAATCCTGGTTGGCCTCGGCTTCGACGAAGATGCGCAGCAGCGCCCGCTCGACAGTTTTTCCGGTGGCTGGAAAATGCGCGTCGCGCTGGCGGCCCTGCTGTTCTCCCAGCCAGACCTGCTGCTGCTCGACGAGCCGTCCAACCACCTTGATCTCGAAGCGACGCTCTGGCTCGAGAATTTCCTGAAATCCTACCGTGCCACGATGATCGTCATCAGTCACGAACGTGATCTGCTCAACAATGTCGTCGACTATATCCTGCATCTCGAGCGCGGGAAGGTAACGCTGTATCCCGGCGGCTATGATGCCTTTGAACGGCAACGCAACGAACGCGCCGCCCAGCTTGCCGCCGCCCGGGAGGCGCAGCAGGCCCAGCGGGCCAAGCTGCAGGACTATATCGCCCGCAACAGCGCCCGTGCGTCGACCGCCAAACAGGCCCAGTCCCGTGCCAAGGCGCTGGCGCGAATGCAGCCGATTGCAGAACAGGTCAACGACCCCAGCCTGGTGTTTGATTTTCCGTCGCCGCCACAGCTGAAACCGCCGCTCGTCCAACTGGACATGGCCGCTGTCGGCTATGCGAACAAGCCGGTGCTGTCGCGGCTTGATCTGCGGATGGACCCGGAAGACCGCATTGCGCTGCTTGGCCGAAATGGCAATGGCAAGACAACGCTCGCCCGGTTGCTTGCGGCCCAGCTGAAGCCGCTGGAGGGCGGCATCGCGACGGCCGGCAAGATGCGCGTTGGCTATTTCACCCAGTATCAGGTCGAAGAACTCGATCGGGACGATACGCCGCTTGAGCATATGTCGCGGTTGATGAAAGGCGCATCACCGTCCGCCGTCCGCGCCCAACTCGGCCGGTTCGGCTTTTCCGGGGATATGGCGACCCAGGCTGTCGGCAAAATGTCGGGCGGTGAACGGGCACGGTTGGCGCTGGCGCTGATCACCCGGGACGCGCCGCATCTGCTGATCCTCGACGAGCCGACCAACCACCTAGATGTCGATGCGCGCGAGGCGCTGGTCCGCGCCCTCAACGACTATGAAGGCGCAGTGGTCATCGTCAGCCATGACCGGCACATGGTGGAGGCGGCAGCCGACCGGCTGGTGCTGGTTGACGGCGGCACGGCGCGGGAGTTCGCCGGAAGCCTCGATGATTATACCGACATGATCCTTGGCAAAGGCAGCGGCGATGCTGCGGGCGACAGCCGCCCGGCCTCCAAGGCGGACCGGAAGGCGGACCGTCGTCAAGCCGCCGAAGCGCGGGAACGCAGTGCGGGCATCCGCAAGGCGGCGGCGGTCGCCGAAGCCGAAATCGCCCGGTTGACCGACCGGCGCGCCGCCATTGACCGCGCCTTGTTTGATCCCGCCTCTGCCGATGTGCGCGACAAGGCAGCGACGGCGGGCGACCTGATGCGCGAACGCGGTGATCTGGACCGCAAGCTGGCCGCTGCCGAGGCCAAATGGCTCGACGCAACGACCGAATTGGAAGCTGCAAAAGCCGCCTGATCGTCAGTGCCGCTATCAGGCGTGGATCGGTTTCCCGAGCACCGCCATCGCCGCTTCCTTCATCGCCTCCGAATGGGTCGGATGGGCGTGGCAGGTATAGGCAATATCCTCTGACGAGGCGCCGAATTCCATCGCCTGCGCGGCCTGGGCGATCATCGTGCCCGCCGGTGATGCGATGATCCAGACGCCGAGCACCTGGTCGGTCGCTGCATCGGCGATGATTTTCACAAAGCCGTCGGTGTCCTTGATCGCCTTGGCGCGACTGTTCGCCATCATCGGGAATTTGCCGACCTTGACCGTGCCGCGCGCCTTTGCGTCCTCTTCGGTCAGGCCGACCCCGGCAATCTCAGGATGCGTGTAGACGACGGATGGGATCACCGCATGATTCACAATTCCGGTCAGTCCGGCGATATTCTCGGCAACGGCTATGCCTTCATCCTCGGCCTTGTGCGCCAGCATCGGCCCCGGAATGACATCACCAATCGCCCAAATGCCGCGAACACCGGTCGAGAAATCATGGCCGGTTTCAATCTGGCCCCGCGCATTGACCGCAAGTCCGGCCTTGTCGAGGCCAAGCCCATCGGTATTGGGCCGCCGCCCAATCGCCACCAGCACCATATCTGCAGTCAGCGTTTCCGCCGCCCCGCCCGCCGCTGGCTCAACCGTCACCGTCACGCCGGTGTCTATGCGCGCAACGCCGGTGACCTTGGTCGATGTCCGGATCTCAAGCCCCTGTTTCTTGAACAGCCGGTTGGCGTCCTTCCGAACCTCCCCGTCCATTCCCGGCAAAATCTGATCGAGGAATTCGACGACGGTCACCTTGGCACCAAGCCGCTTCCAGACCGACCCCAGCTCAAGCCCAATCACGCCGCCGCCGATCACCACCAGATGGCCGGGCACCTTGGCGATTTCGAGCGCGGAGGTGGAATCCAGCACCACCTCATGGTCAATCGTTACGTCCGGCAGCGGCGTCACCGATGACCCGGTGGCGATCACGATATTCTTTGCGCGCACGGCCTTGCCTCCGACCTCAACGGTGTCGGCGGACAAGAAACGGGCATGGCCTTTCAGCCAGTCGATCTTGTTCTTCTTGAACAGGAATTCGATTCCGGCGGTCAGCCCCTTCACCGCCTCCAGCCGCTGGCCGTGCATCGCATCCAGGTCGAGCTCGACCGACCCGAGCTTGACCCCGAACTTCGCCAGCGCGCCCGATGACGCCTCCGCGTATAGTTCGGACGCATTCAGCAACGCCTTCGACGGGATGCACCCGACATTGAGACAGGTCCCGCCCAGCGTCTCGCGGCTCTCCGCACAGGCCGTCTTCAACCCCAGCTGCGCCGCCCGGATCGCAGCAACATAACCGCCCGGACCAGAGCCGATGACGAGGACATCATAGTCGAAATCAGCCATTTGCTATTTTCCACGGATTAGTTCTGATCTTCGCATAATAGTCCGCCCATGCAGGCGGTGCTGGATAGCGACGGATGTAGCGAGTGGCATCCGTATCTGAAAGGCGGCTGACCCAGCGGTAGTGTGCATCAAGCGCATCTTCGCCAACCCCCATGCGCCAGCCGATTGATCCGGGCGCAATTTCGGGCCGCACCAACCAAGGAGGCAGCGGCTCGCTCAACTACATGTCCAGCAGGATGCGCGACGGGTCCTCGATGGCATCCTTGACCCGCACAAGGAACGTCACAGCCTCGCGGCCGTCGATCAGGCGGTGGTCGTAGCTGAGCGCGAGGTACATCATCGGGCGGATAACGATCTGGCCATTCCGCACTACCGGCCGGTCTTCGATCCGGTGCATCCCGAGCACGGCGGACTGCGGCGGGTTGATGATCGGCGTGGACATCAGGGACCCGAACACTCCACCGTTGGAGATTGTGAAGGTGCCGCCCTGCAGCTCCTCGAGCTTGATCTGGCCATCACGGGCCCGGCGGCCAAAATCGCCGATCGCCTTTTCGGTATCGGCGAATGACCGTTTGTCGGCATCGCGCAGCACTGGCACGACCAGACCGCCCGGCGACGACACCGCGACCCCGATATCGGCATAGTCGCGGTAGACAATTTCATCGCCCTCAATCGCCGCATTGACCGAGGGGACATCACGCAGCGCCATGGTGCAGGCGTGGACGAAGAAGGACATGAAGCCGAGCCGGACGCCGTGCTTCTTTTCGAACTGGTCGCGGTAGGTGTCGCGTGCCGCCATCACAGCCGACATATCGACATCATTGAACGTCGTCAGCATCGCTGCGGTATTCTGGGCTTCCTTCAGGCGGCGGGCGATGGTCTGCCGCAGCCGGGTCATCCGGACCCGCTCCTCATTGCGGCCAGCTGGCAAACCGGTCGCATGGCCGAGTGTCATCTGCCCCGCTGCCGGCACCGCGACCTGCGGGGCCGCAGCAACCAAACGCGCGCTGCCATTGTCGATGGCTGACAGCACATCCCCCTTGGTCAACCGCCCATCCTTGCCCGACGCCGCGACCGAAGCCGGGTCGATATTATAGTCGCCGAGCAAGCGGCGGACCGCCGGGGCAATGGCCTCATAGGCCACGGGTTCCGCAACCGGTGCCGGTGCTGGTGCCGCCACGGGCGCAACCACCTTTGGCGGAGCCTGCACCACCGCTGCCTTCGCCGGAGCGGCCCCTGCCGCTTCGATGCGCGCGATCACCGTGCCAACCGCGACGGTTTCCCCGACCTTCGCCAGCTGCTCCCCCATCACCCCGTCGATCGGGGACGGCACTTCGACCGCAACCTTGTCGGTTTCCAGGCTGACGATCGGTTCATCAGCCTTCACCGGGTCGCCGGGCTGCTTCAGCCACTGGCCGACCCCGGCTTCGGTGATCGATTCGCCCAGCGGTGGAATGGTGACGTCGGTTGCCATAAGTATCCCTAGCCCGATTTCTGTCTGGATTTGAGGCCGCTGCGGATCGCGGCATTGACCTCGGATTTGCTGGCGCCCAGCGCTTCGGCCACCAGCTTCGCCTGCTCGGCATTGTGGCGGCGCATCAGCCCGGTTGCAGTCGCGGCTGCCGCTGCCCGACCGGCATAGACCGGACGCTTACCGAGTGCGTCCTCGATGAAGGATTCCACAAAGCTCCACGCCCCGGCGTTGCGCGGCTCCTCCTGCGCCCAGACGATCGTCTCGGCATTGGGGAAACGGCCAACCTCTTCGATCAAGGCCGCCGACGGGAAGGGATACAACTGCTCGACCCGCAGGATGGCGATATCGTCGCGCCGTTCCTTGTCGCGGGCTTCGGCCAGGTCGAAATAGACTTTCCCCGAACACAGCACGACGCGGCGCACCTTGTCATGGTTCAGGTCGGCATCGTCCCACAGCACCCGGTGGAAGCTGGTTCCCTCCCCCATCTCGGCCAGACGGGACACCGCTTTCTTGTGCCGCAGCAGCGACTTGGGCGTCATGATGATCAGCGGCTTGCGAAACGGCCGCAGCATCTGCCGCCGCAGGATGTGGAAATAATTGGACGGCGTCGTGCAATTGGCAATCTGCAGATTGTCCTCGGCACAGAGCTGCAAATATCGCTCCAGTCGCGCCGAACTATGCTCCGGTCCCTGCCCTTCATATCCGTGCGGCAGCAGCATGACGAGGCCATTGGCCCGCAGCCATTTGACCTCGCCCGACGCGATGAACTGGTCAATGATCACCTGCGCCCCGTTGGCGAAATCACCAAACTGCGCCTCCCACAACACCAGCGTTTTCGGTTCGGCCAGCGCATAGCCATATTCAAACCCCAGCACCCCGAACTCACTCAGCGGGGAATCGAGCACCTCGATATTGGGGGCGACCTTGGCGAGCGGCAGATATTTGGCACCGCTGGTCTGGTCAATCCAGACCGCATGCCGCTGACTGAAGGTTCCCCGCCCCGAATCCTGGCCGGACAGCCGGACGCCATAGCCTTCCTGCAGCAGCGTCCCGAACGCCAGCGCCTCGGCAGTGGCCCAGTCCACGCCCTCGCCAGACCGCAGCGTGTCGGCACGACCTTCGATCACCCGCGCCAGCGTCTTGTGGATCGCAAATGTCTCAGGAACCGTGGTGACGGCCCCGCCAGCCTCCGCCAGCCGCTCTGCCGACACGCCGGTGGCGGCGCTGCGCCGGGCGGTGACCGGATCGGCCGGCTTTGACAGGCCGGACCAGCGGCCTTCAAACCAGTCGGCCTTGTTCGGGGCATAGGATTTTGCCCCATCGAAATCCCCGTCGAGCCGGGCGAGATATTGGTCGGTGGCCTCTGCGAACCAGGCATCGTCAATGACGCCCTGCGCCTTCAGCCGCTCGGCATAGCCTTCGCTCACCGGGCGCTGCTTGCGGATTTTCGCGTACATCAGCGGCTGGGTGAAGCTTGGCTCGTCGGACTCATTGTGCCCGAACCGCCGGTAGCACCACATGTCGATGACGACGTCGCGCTTGAACTTCTGGCGGAATTCTGTGGCCAGCTTGGTGACGAACGTCACCGCCTCCGGGTCATCGCCGTTGACGTGGAAAATCGGGGCCTGCACCACCTTTGCCACATCGGATGGATAGGGCGAAGACCGGGCAAATTGCGGACTGGTGGTAAAGCCGATCTGATTGTTGACGATGAAATGGATGCAGCCGCCGGTATTGTAACCAGTGAGTCCGGAAAAGCCGAGACATTCGGGGACAATCCCCTGTCCAGCGAAAGCGGCATCGCCGTGCATCAGCACTGGCATCACCTCCGTACGGCTGGTGTCGCAGCGCAGCGTCTGCTGCGCCCGGACCTTGCCGAGCACAACCGGGTCCACCGCCTCCAGATGCGATGGGTTGGGGGCTAGCGAAAGATGGACCTTGATCCCGTCAAAGCTGCGGTCGGTTGAGGTGCCGAGGTGATATTTGACGTCGCCTGACCCACCGACATCGTCCGGATTGGCCGACCCCCCGGCAAATTCATGGAAAATCGCCCGGAACGGCTTCTGCATGACATTGGCCAGCACGTTCAACCGGCCGCGGTGCGGCATGCCGATGACAATCTCCCGGACGCCCGACGCCCCGCCATATTTGATGATGCTTTCCAGCGCCGGGATCAGCGACTCCCCGCCATCGAGGCCGAAGCGCTTGGTCCCGACATATTTCTTGGCGAGGTAGCGCTCAAACTGTTCGGCCTCGATCACCTTGGACAGGATTGCCTTCTGGCCCATGGCGCTGAACTGGATGTCCTTGTCATGGCCTTCGATCCGTTCCTGGATGAAGCGCCGCTCCTCGACATCGTTGATGTGCATATATTCAACGCCGACCTTGCCGCAGTAGTTGCGGCGCAGGATCTCAACCAGTTCAATGACCGTCGCGTTCTGCAACCCGGCGACGCCGCCAAGGTAGATCGGACGGTTGAAATCCTCGGGCTTGAACCCGTGCCATTCCGGCGTCAGGTCGGCCGGCAATTCCCGCTCGTACATGCCGAGCGGATCGAGATCGCAGGCCAGATGGCCGCGCACCCGGTAGGTGCGGACCAGCAACATGGCGCGGATGGAATCAGCAGCGGCCTGCTGAACCTGCGCCGTGGTGATGGCGGGCGCAGCGACTGTCGCAGCGGCCGCACGCGCCAGCTTGGCATCGGCCTTTGGCTCGACGCTCATTTGCATCGGGTCGAGCGCGGCGGTCAGGCTGTCGGTCGGCGTTTGCGGCCAGTTGCTGCGCTGCCACGACGGCCCGCGCGCAATGGTCCGCTCCACCCCGTCAAAATAGCGGCCCCAAGACGCATCGACGCTGGCCGGGGCATCGAGCCACCGATTGTACAGCGCCTCGATGAACGACGGCCCTACGCCTTCGAGCCCTTGAGGAAGTTCGCCTTCGTAACCCATCGTCTGTTCCTACGGCAACGCAGGCGTCCACATAAGCAGCGGGCCGGGATTCGTCACCCCGTGTTTGCCCGCCTGCCGACAAATGCCCCGATTTAGCCCTTGAGGACTTCGAGCAGGGTGGTCCCGAGCGTTGAGGGGCTATCGGCAACGACAATCCCTGCCGACCGCATCGCCTCGATCTTGTCCTCGGCGCCGCCCTTGCCGCCCGACACGATGGCACCCGCATGGCCCATCCGGCGGCCCGGTGGGGCGGTGCGGCCAGCGATGAAGCCGACCATCGGCTTCTTGCGGCCCTTCTTTGCCTCGGACTTCAGGAAGTCGGCGGCCTCTTCTTCTGCGGAGCCACCAATTTCGCCGATCATGATGATCGACTTGGTCGCATCATCTGCCAGGAACAGCTCCAACATGTCGATGAAGTTGGTGCCGTTGACCGGATCGCCGCCGATCCCGACCGCGGTGGTCTGGCCAAGTTTCGCCTGCGTCGTCTGAAACACCGCCTCATAGGTCAGCGTACCCGAACGCGACACGACGCCAACCGAGCCTTTTGAGAAGATATTCCCCGGCATGATGCCGATGCGGCATTCATTCGGCGTCAGCACACCCGGGCAGTTCGGCCCGATCAGCCGCGATTTGGAGCCAACCAGTGCGCGTTTCACCGGGATCATGTCGAGCACCGGAATACCCTCAGTGATGCAAATGATCAGCGGAATTTCCGCCGCAATTGCCTCCAGGATCGCATCGGCTGCCCCCGGCGGCGGCACGAACACCACGCTGGCATCGGCACCGGTTGCATCACGAGCTTCGGCGACGGTGTTGAACACCGGCAGGCCAAGATGGCTGGTGCCACCCTTGCCCGGCGCGGTGCCGCCGACCATTTGCGTGCCATAGGCAATCGACATTTCGGCATGGAAGCTGCCGGTCTTGCCGGTGAAGCCCTGGGTGAGGACCCGCGTGTTCTTGTTGATCAGGATCGACATCGCTCAGGCCGCCTTCTTCACTTCGGCGACGATCTTCTTCGCCGCATCACCCAGATCGTCCGCCGACACGATCGGCAGACCACTTTCGGCCATGATTTTCTTGCCCTCGGCGACATTGGTGCCCTCCAGCCGGACGACCAGCGGCACCGCCAGCTTCACCTCCCGCGCTGCGGCCACAACGCCCTCGGCGATGATGTCGCATTTCATGATGCCGCCGAAGATGTTGACGAGAATGCCCTTCACATTCGGATCGCCCAGGATGATCTTGAACGCCGCCGTCACCTTTTCCTTCGACGCGCCGCCGCCGACATCAAGGAAGTTGGCCGGAAACATGCCATTCAGCTTGATGATGTCCATCGTTGCCATGGCAAGGCCCGCGCCGTTGACCATGCAGCCGATGTCGCCGTCGAGCTTGATATAGGCGAGGTCATATTTCGACGCCTCAATCTCCATCGCATCCTCTTCGGTGAGATCGCGCAGGTCAGCGAACTCGGGATGGCGGTAGAGTGCGTTGGAATCGAAGCTCATCTTGGTATCGAGCACGAGCAGCTTGCCGCCGCTCTCAGCCAGCGGATTAATCTCCAGCTGGGAACAATCGAGCGCGACAAACGCCTTGTACAGCTGCGCCACCAGCACCTGGCATTGTTTGTTAAGGTCACCGTCCAGCTTCAGCGCATAGGCGATGGTCCGGCCATGATGCGGCTGGATACCCGCGACTGGATCGACGGTAATCGTGACGATCTTTTCCGGCGTGTCATGCGCCACCGCCTCGATGTCCATCCCGCCTTCGGTCGACGCGACAATCGCCACCTGGCCCGACGCCCGGTCGACCAGCATTGACAGATAATATTCCTTGCCGATGTCGACACCGTCGGTGACGTACAGCCGGTTCACCTGCTTGCCCGCATCGCCGGTCTGGATGGTCACCAGCGTATTGCCGAGCATGTCCTTGGCATGTGCCCCAACTTCCTCGACCGACTTCGCCAGTCGAACCCCGCCCTTGGCCTCCGGCGACAATTCCTTGAACTTGCCCTTGCCGCGCCCCCCGGCGTGGATCTGCGACTTCACCACATACAGCGGCCCCGGCAGCGTTTTCGCCGCCGCCACCGCCTCATCAACGGTCAGCGCGGCAATGCCCGCCGGGATCGGAACGCCGAACTTCGCCAGCAATTCCTTGGCCTGATATTCGTGAATGTTCATGCGTCCGTCTTCCTCTCGACCCTCTTCCCCGCTCATCCCGAGCGAAGTCGAGGGACGCACCACCGGGCATCCTGCGTCCCTCGACTTCGCCCGGGATGAGCGGTGCGGGGAGCAGGACGAGCGACCTAGTTCAAACTCGGATCAATCGCCTTGCAGGCCACCAGCAGTTCCTTCACTGCATCGACCGACACCGTGAAATTGGCCTGAGCCTCGGGCGTCAGGGCAATCTCGACCACCTTTTCCACGCCGCCAGCCCCAATCACGCAGGGCACGCCGACATACAAGTCGTTGACACCGTACTGGCCGGTCAGGTTCACCGCCGCTGGCAGCACGCGCTTCTTGTCCTTCAGATAGGCCTCAGCCATTTCGATGCCGCTGGTCGCCGGAGCGTAATAGGCCGAACCGGTTTTCAGCAGCGCGACAATCTCGCCGCCGCCGCTGCGGGTGCGCTGCACGATGGCGTCGATGCGTTCCTTGGTCGACCAGCCCATCTTGATGAGGTCGGGGATCGGGATACCGGCGACGGTTGAATATTCCACGACCGGCACCATCGTGTCGCCGTGGCCGCCGAGCACAAAGGCGGTGACATCCTGCACACTGACCTTGAACTCGTCGGCGAGGAAATGCCGGAAGCGGGCGGAATCGAGCACCCCGGCCATGCCGACGACCATGTGGTGCGGCAGCTTGGAGAATTCGCGCAGGGCCCAGACCATCGCGTCGAGTGGGTTGGTGATGCAGATCACAAAGGCACCGGGCGCATTGGCGGCAATGCCCTCGCCAACCGCCTTCATCACCTTCAGATTGATGCCGAGCAGATCGTCGCGGCTCATGCCGGGTTTGCGGGCAATACCGGCGGTCACGATGATGACATCGGCCCCGGCGATATCGGCATAATCATTCGAGCCCTTGAGGTTCACATCGAACCCTTCGACCGGCGCGCACTGCGCCAGATCGAGCGCCTTGCCCTGCGGAATGCCCTCGACCACGTCGAACAACACGATGTCGCCGAGTTCCTTCGACGCCGCGAGGTGCGCCAGCGTTCCGCCGATGTTGCCAGCCCCGATCAGGGCAATTTTCTTGCGAGCCATGGCCGTCTTTCCGATAGATTTGATCAAGGAACGACCGCACGATACTCGTCCAGCCGAGGCGGGGTCCGGATAGGATGATTCGACATGAGGGGCAAGGCAGTTTCCCTTGCCGTGCCGAAAGCAGCGTTGCACATTACGGGACGTAGGCTCGGCCGGTGGGTCGGACGGTGGGAGAGCGACGATGGCACATGCACAGCGCTGGTGGCGGATTTGTTTCGTCCTGGGATTGGTGACGATCGGAACCGTAGGCTGGTTCGCCTCCCGACAGGTACCCGATTGCGGCGTACCGGTGGATGCGCCGATGATCGTGTTCGAACTCGCCACAAGCCAAGCCGAGCTCGGACAGGTGCTGGACTGCCGGCCACGACTTCAGGAGCTTGATCAGCAGAATATCGTCGATCTCAGCCTGTTCATCTGGGCCTATGCCGGATTCCTGATGGCCTTTGCGCTCGCGGCGGGGGTCCGGCCCTGGTTGGTCTTCACCCTGACGGCGGGCATCATCATCGGCGATCTCGTCGAAACCACCGGCCTGCGCAGCATAGCGGCGGCATGGCCGGGGTTTGACCCGGCCTCCCTGATGCCGCTGATGGTTTCCGCCCGCCTCAAATTCATCCTGATCGGTGCGCTGATGATCGAAGGCGGCTGGCGTCTCGCCCAATTGGGCCAGCGGGTGACCGGCGGCATCATCGCCGTTGGCGGCATCGGCTGCATCGCCGTGTTGTTTGACGCTGGTCGCATCGCCAGCGCCCTGACCGCCGCCGCCTGGCTGGTCATCCTCGGTCTGGCGCTGGTCAGGGGGTTTCGGCGGCCTGCTCCAGCGTCACCGGGCGCTTGAGCAGGAAGGGCAGAGCCGCACACGCCGTGAACAGTATCGACATCAGCAGGAATGCGTCGGCATAACTCATCACCAGCGCCTGTTCGGCAACCTGACCCGCGATCATCCGCGTCGCCGCGGCATCCGGGTCCGCAAAACCGCGCTGCACCGCCAACTCGCGCATCAGCTCCAGCCGGGCGGTAATCTCGGGCCGCGCCGGATTGACCGATTCCGCCAATCGCCCCCAGTGCAGGTTGAACCGCTCCAGACTGACGGTGTTGATCAGCGCCAGCCCGACCGCCCCACCCAGATTCCGCATCAGCGTGAAGAGCCCCGGCCCATCCTTCAACTGCTCCGCAGGAAGGGTCGCGAACGCCGTGTTCGATATCGACACAATGCAACACATCATGCCAATCCCGCGCAGCATCTGCGGCACCAACAATTCGTCAAACCGCCACTCGACCGAGATCCGCGATGACAGGAAGGTGGAGGCGGCAAACAGCAGGAACCCGCTGCTCAGCACGATCCTTGGATCAAATCGCCGGACCAGATAGCCCGCGACCGGCGCAGTCAGGATCATGAAAATGCCGGTCACCAGCAAGGTCGTGCCAACCTGGGTGCTCGACAGATGGGCGATGCGCGACAGATACAGCGGGTAGAGATAGACCAGCCCGTACAGCGCGATGCCGAACACCGCGCCAAGCATCGCCCCGCCTCGGAAATTGCCATTGGCAAAGGGCTGCAGCCGGACAATCGGTTCGGCCACCGTCAGGATGCGCCAGGTGAACAGCAACGCCGCCAGCCCCATGACGACGGTAACCCGGAACACCATGTCATCCTCGAACCACTGGTGCCGCGCCCCCTCCTCCAGCACATAATTCAGCCCGCCAAGGAACAAGGCCATCGCCGCCAGCCCAATCAAGTCGATCCGGCGCAGCAAGCCCCAGTCCGGCTTGTCGATATCGACCAGCGCCCACACACCAAAGGTGATCAGGACACCCGGAATCACATTGATCAGAAACAACCATTTCCAGCCCAGCGCATCCGATATTACCCCGCCAAGCGTTGGCCCCATCGTCGGGGCGAGCGTGATGATGACGCTGACCACCACCATCAGCGATCCCTGCCGCGCCCGGCCGAACATCATGAATCCGGCGGAATAGAGCGTCGGGATCATCGCACCGCCGACAAAGCCCTGGATGGCCCGGTACAGGATCATCTCCCCGATGGTATCGGCCGTCGCACACAGGACGCTCGCCACCGTGAACCCGGCGGCAGAGGCCACGAACAGCCATTTGACCGACATCCCCCGCGCCAGAAACCCCGACAGTGGGATCATCACAATCTCCGCCACCAGATAGCTGGTCTGCACCCAGCTGATCTCATCGGCAGACGCCGACAACCCGGCCTGAATCTGCAACAACGACGCCGACACGATCTGGATATCGAGGATCGACATGAACATCCCGAACGCCATCAGCACATAGCCAACCACCGCCTGCCAGCTGGCCTTCTCGGTCATATCGGGAAGTCCAGGCTCCGGAACCGCGCGGACACCCGTCGAGGTCATGCCCCTAGTTCCGGACGTCGATGCTCGGGCGGACCGACAGTCCCGGCACCAACCTCACCCCCTCCGGGAGTGGCCGATCAATCAGGATTTTCACCGGTATCCGCTGCACCACCTTGGTGAAATTCCCAGTGGCATTTTCAGGCGGCAGGATCGAAAACCGTGAACCGGCCGCCGGGGACAAGCTGGCGATCCGGCCGGTCAGCTGCGCGTCCGGATAGGCGTCCGCCGCAATGCTGACCCGCTGCCCCGGGCGCATGCGCGCCACCTGGGTTTCCTTGAAATTGGCGATGACATAGGCCTCGTTGACCGGCACCACGACCATCAGCTGCTGCCCGGCCCGGACATATTGCCCGACCCGCGCCGACCGGTTGCCAACCACCCCGGTCAGCGGTGCGCGGATGATGGTGTTGGACAGGTCATAGCGCGCCGATGCCAGCTGAGCCGATGCAGCGCGGCCTCCCGCAACCGACGCTCCCCGCTCCGCACCGGCCCCGGCCACCCCGGACCGCGCCGCCGCCAGCGCCGCGCGCGCCTGGGCCACCGCAGCCCGCCGGCTGGCGGCTTCGGCGACCGCCACCTCAAAGCGCTGGCGACTGACAAAGCGGTTGCCGAGCAGGCTTTGCAGCCGCACCCGGTCGGCGTCGGCCCGAGCGAACTCGGCTTCAGCCGCCACCAGAGCCGCTGCCGCCTCATCGATCATCGCGGCCTTGCTGACGGTCGTCGCCTCGGCGGCGCTGACCATATTCCCCATTCGCGCGACATCCGCCTCTCCGGCGGCAACCCGCGCCCGGTAATCCACATCATCCAGCTCGGCCAGCACATCGCCCGCCCTAACCGCCTGATTGTCGGCCACCGCCACGGTTTTCACATAGCCCGCAACCCGCGGCGCGATAACCGCGATATCGGCCTCGACATAGGCATTGTCAGTCGCCTCGATCCAGCGCCCGGTCAGGTACCAATGCCCAGCCGCCGCTGCCAACCCCAGCAGGATGAGCGCAGTGATGACGAGAAAAATATTGCGGCGCAAACGATCCCCCCACGGATTAACCACGTCATCTGCGGCAATCCCGAACCCTTTCGCAACCCGTCCAATTGGCCATAGAATCAGGGGATGCGGCTCGCTGCCAATCCGCCGCCCTTCACACTCCCGCGCCGACCTGCCCATGCCCCAGCGCCAGATAGTCCGCCGACTGCATTTCCATCAACCGGGACGCCGTGCGTTCAAATTCAAACGATCCGTCACCCGCCGGATAGAGGTCACTCGGCAGCGCATCAGCGGCGATCAGTAGCTTGACCTTGTGCTCGTACAGCGCATCGATCAGCGTCACGAACCGCGCCGCCTCGTTGCGGTTGTCGCGGCCCAGCTGCGGGACCCCGACCAGAATAACCGTATGGAACCGCCGCGCAACTGCCAGATAGTCCGCCGCCCCCCTTGCCTCGCTGCACAGCCGCCGGAACGAAAACACCGCCACGCCCTTCAGCGACTTGGGCACGAACAATTCGCGCCCACCCGGCACTGCAATCGTTTCCGACGGCACATGCGCGGCATCCTCGGGCCGGTAATCGGTCAGGCGGAAAAACACCTCCCGCATCGCCTCCGTCGCTGCCGGACCATTTGGCACATGATAGGTTGGCATCCCGCCCAGCCGTTCCAGCCGGTAATCGGTCGGACCATTGAGGCCAACCACATCCAGCCGCGCCTCAATCAGCGCGATGAACGGCAGGAACAGCTGCCGGTTCAGACCATCCTTGTACAATTGATCAGGCCGCCGGTTGGACGTTGTCACCACCGTGACACCCGCCGCCAGCAACGCGGTGAACAGCCGGGACAGGATCATCGCATCGGCGACATTGTTGACCTGCATCTCGTCAAACGCCAGCAGCCGCGCCTCGGCAGCAATCGCGGCGGCCACCACCGGGATTGGATCATCCCCCCGCTGCTGCCGGTGCCGGTGAACGCGGTCATGCACGTCGAGCATGAATTCATGGAAATGCGCCCGCCGCTTGGACGCCACCCCGACATGCTGGACAAACAGGTCCATCAGCATCGACTTGCCGCGCCCGACTGCCCCCCAAAGATACACCCCGCGCGGTGGCGGCACCGGCTTGGCGAACAGCCGACTGAACAAACCGGGCGTTGGTTGCCCTTCCAGAGCTCGCGCCAGCGCGTCCAGCTGCTGCGCGGCGAGGCGTTGTTCGGCGTCCGGGGTCAGTTCATTCGCCGCAACCAGCGCGTCATAGCTGGCGAGAACGCCACGCACGCCGTTTCCGCTGGCGCGCGCATCACTCACGCTTGGCGGGCCACCTTGCGCAGCGTCCCGGTATAGGCACAGACCGGCTCGCCATCCTGCGACAGCATCCCCCGGACAAACAGCATCTTGCCGGTTTCCTTCATAATCTCCCCGGTCCCGTCCAGCACCTGATTGGCCCGCCCCGACCCCAGGAAATGCGTGTCACAACTGAGCGTCACCGCGCCGACCGTCGGCGTCAGCCGGTGCCGCACCACCGCGAACATCACCTGATCAATAAACGCCATCAGAAAGCCGCCGTGCAGGAAGCCAAGGCCGTTCATATGCTGAACCCCGGTCTCCATCTTGCAACGTATCACCCCGGCCTCGTCACGCCGGAAATAATAGGGACCAAGCAGTTCCGAAAACCGGTTGGGATGATGCCCCCGCCACAGGGTCCACCCCGCATAGGGGCCGTCGGTTATATCTTCACGGGCTTGCATGGTGGCGGGATAGGGGGATGACACGGAAATGGGAAGCCCTGCGCCAACGTCCCCGTCCGGTCTCCCCGATGTGCACGCCGTCAGTCTGGGCTTTTAGGCGCCCCGTCAATGATGCCCGATACTGCTTTCTCGGCCTGGCCCAGGCTCGGCGCCTGACCATTCGATGCATGCCGCAGCAGCGCAATTTCGGTCAGCGCTGCGTTGATAAGCCGTGATTGCGGTGACAGTGCGATTGCGGTGACGCGATTGCGGTGACAGTGCACTTAATTGGGAGGATGTGAAGACGCGGGCAGCGCGCCTCCTCGCGCCAACGGACTGCTGGGGGGATGCCACCCCCAATCGAATAGCTTGTTCGTATTTTGTTCTTGACATTCACAACCAGATCGGTTAGATGCGCGCTTGCTCCGGCGTGGCCACGTTCGGGGCGGACACGGGTTTGTGGCTGATTGAGGCTACTCACCCAGGACCGGCGCGGAATCGTTCGGGTAACCAGCCGAAGCTTCGCGACCTGCCCGTCTGGTGAGGTCTGCCAAAAGAGCGTCCAATTGCAACCGCTGAAAGGGCGACAGACCAAGGCTCCAGACACCAGTCTCGGTGTGATGCAGTA
>CALRKY020000041.1:0-19366 GCA_943368345.1 Synechococcus sp. UW140
GCTGGTGGCTCCCTGCAAGCGATGCAACGCTGTCCAGCGGGCCTCCCGCCGCAACCGCACGTGCGGCGGGCCAAATCCGGCCCATTGCGGCGTTGCGCGTTGGTCACGATGCCAATGCATCGCTCCCGCCTCACGCCTTGCACTGAACCAAATTTGGCTCCGTCACGGTGACCCGGATTGGTCGACAGACGCTCTAGGGTTCCGGCCAAATCTCGTCGATACGGCCTGTGGCGCGGTAGACGACGAGTCCAACATATTCGTGGATGGCCAGATCGGTTCGGTCGAGATTGTCGAGGATATTGCCTCTGAACAGGTCGCGCCATCCGTCAATCGGCGGCGTTTCGTAGTCGACAGGGAATGGCAGTGGTTTCAGCCCAGCAGCCTGAAAACAGGCCACCGATCGCGGCATATGGAATGCCGAGGTGACGAGAATGACCGGCCGCCGCGTGGCTTTGGCAACCCCGTTCGCGTTGGTGCACGTGTCTTTGGTCGCGCCGACAAGGCGTATCCGCTCTGGCGCTATGCCAAGGGCCAGCCATGTGCGCTGTACCACATCAACATCCCGCAGCGTTGACCCGGGGTAGGTGACGCCACCGACGATCGCCAATTCTGACGTGGGCAGGGCAACCGCCAGTTCTGCCCCGCCAATTATCCGGTCCGCATGGGCATTATATTCGGAACGCTGCGCCATGCGGGATGCACCAATCCGTTCTGCCCCGCCGAGCACTGCGATAAAGGCGTTGCTCGGAAGCGCGGCAACTGATTTCCCAGCGAACCTGTTCTCCAGTGGTTTCATCAATAGCAAGCCGAGCGGTGAGAATCCGGCAATGATGAACCAGCCGAGTGCCGCCGCCAACAGTCGCCGCGACCATTTCGGTGAGCTTCGGAATATCAACAAGGAGACGAGCGTCAGCCAAAATATCCAGCTGATCGGGCCAAACAGGTTCCAGATTTCATAGTTGCTCAAACTCGGTGGTATCCCCGGTACCAGTCAATGAATTTCGGAATGCCTTCACTGATGCTGGTGAGCGGCTGGAAGCCAAGGTCGGATTGGATGGCGCCGATATCGGCGAAACTGTCTTTCACATCGCCGTCCTGCATCGGGAAAAATTCTTTGATCGCGGGTTTTCCCAGGGCAGTTTCGATCAAGCCGATCATCCGCATCAAGTCTTCGGACTTGTGGTTTCCGATATTGTACAGCCGGTTCGGCCCGGTCGATCCACCTGCCTTCCGGCTGCCGTCGTCGGGCGGCGGATTGTCGAGGCAAGCGACCACGCCGGTGACGATGTCATCAATATAGGTGAAATCCCGCCGCATTTCGCCATTGTTGAAAACCTTGATCGGCTTCCCGCGCAAAATGGCATCGGTGAACAGCCACATCGCCATGTCGGGACGACCCCAGGGCCCATAGGCGGTGAAAAACCGCAGGCCAGTCATCGGCAGGCGGTAGAGATGGCCATAGGTTTCGGCCATCAACTCGTCGGCCTTCTTCGTCGCTGCATAGAGGGAGATCGGATGATCGACCCGGTCGTCGACCGAGAAGGGCAGTTTGGTGTTGGAGCCATAGACCGACGACGATGAGGCATAGACCATATGGCGGCAGCGCTCGCTTCGCCGCGCATATTCCATCACGTTCAAATGGCCGACGAGGTTCGATTGGACATAGGCGTGCGGATTCTCGATGGAATAGCGAACACCAGCTTGGGCGCCCAGGTGGACGATGCGGTCGATGGGTAGCCCATCAAGTGCCGCAGTCAGTGCCGGATAATCGGCAAAATCGGCCCGAACAAAGCGAAACGCCGATCCAAAACTGGCTTGCAGGTCAGCGATCCGGTCAGACTTCAGCTGAATGCTGTAATAGTCATTGATATTGTCGAGACCAACAACCTCTTCACCCCGGGCAAGCAGGCGCTTTGCGACGTGATAGCCGATAAATCCCGCCGCACCGGTAACCAGAACTGCCATGAATCCGCCTCTTGTGGTATCGCAGCGGGGTAACCTGACCGGCTGATTGGCGCAACCGTACGATCACGGGTTTCCATCGGCGCGTGGCTGCGCTAATTCCCGCCGCTCGTTGGGGCGTCGCCAAGTGGTAAGGCAGCGGCTTTTGATGCCGCCATCCGCAGGTTCGAATCCTGCCGCCCCAGCCAGTTTCTTTCGGATGCCGCCTCATTCGTACCGGAGCGCATGGATCGGGTTGGCGCGCGCGACCCGGATGGCGTGGCCGATGATGGTTATCGTTGCGATGATCAGTGCGAGTGCGCCCGCGCCGAGGAACCAGTGTGGGCCAAGCGCGATCCGTTCGGCAAAGCTGTTGAGCCAATCCCGCATCAGCCACCAGGCGACTGGCCAGGCAATGATGTTGGCGAGAACAACCGGCTTGGAAAATTGCCAGACGAGCAGGCCCACAATGTCCTGGGTTCGTGCGCCCAACACTTTGCGGATCCCGATTTCCTTGGTCCGCCGTTCGGCGGTGAAGGCTGCCAGACCGTAGAGGCCGAGGCAGGCAACGAATATTGCCAGCCCGGCAAAGGCCGCAAAGGAAATCGCCCGCGCCTCGTCCGCATCATACTGGGCGGTGATGATCTCATCGGCGAATCTCGCTTCGAAGGGCACTTGCGGGGCATAGCGTTTCCATACCGCTTCGACCGCATCGCGCACCTCGCCAGCGCGACCGACCGGCAACCGAACCAGCAATTCATATTGGTAGGCGCGGTCATAGCTTAGCATCAACGGTTCATACGGGTCGCGGAAGGATCGCAGCCGCATATCCGGGATGACGCCGACGATCGTCACCGGCACGAGACCGAATTTCTCGTCTACCAAGGAACCACGGAAACTCTTGCCAATTGCGTCATCCGCCGACTTGAAACCCAGTTTCTCGATAGCGCTCAGACTTAGCACCGCGTTCATCCCGCGCTCCGCAAACGCCGCTTCGGCTGCCGGATCGTTGGGTGGTATTTCGGTATCGTCGCGTGGAATATCCTTGCTGAGATTTCGGCCAGCTAGAAATTTCGCCCCGATGGCATCGAAATAGCCAGGATCGGCGGAATAGTTACCAAGTTCAATCGGGCGCGGGTTGCCCTCGATGCGAACGATTGTGTTCATACGCATATCGCTGTTGATGCCAATCGAGGTGCGCCCGGCTGCCACAACGCCCGGAACACGGGTGATGGCATCGACCAGTGGGCCAATAACCGGCTTCAGCTGCTTGCGACCGATTCCGTCAATTTGCAGCAACCCGTCGCGGTTGTATCCGGTATCAGCGGATCGGGCATAGAAGGTCTGTGCGGCCACGACCGCCGTGCAAATGGTGAGTGCAATGGAAACAGCGAACTGCCCGACAACCAAGGCGTTCCGCAAGCGGCCAGAGCCCTGCGGATCGCTTCCCCGATTGGCTTTCAAGACCGCGGCGGGTTCAAAGCGGGATAGAACAAAGGCCGGGTAGAGGCCGGCCAGAAAGCCGACCAGAATGACCAGGCCAATGACGGGCAGAACGATGCCCCCGCTCCCGAAATAGGCGAGGGCCAGATCGGCCTTCAGGAATTCGGACAGTGCCGGGAGCGACAGTTCGACCAACGCCAGCGCCACCAGCATCGCAAGGATGGACACCACAAGCGACTCACCGAGGAACTGCCCAACCAGCTGACCCCGGCTGGCACCAAGCGTCTTGCGCAGGGCGACTTCGCGCGCGCGTTGTCCGGCGCGGGCTGTCGACAGATTGACAAAATTGATACAGGCCATGCCGAGTATGAGCAGTGCCACCAGCGCAAATGTGGTGATTGTGCGTGGATCGTTCGACGGCGTCATCGCCGCCCGATCGGCCTCACCCAGGTGGATGTTGCGGATCGCTGTGAGTTTCCAGTCTGTGGTGTCGCCGTCATTGACCTCGGCACCGTCAAAGCTCTGCTTTGGGATATTGCGCGCTTCCCATGCAGCCATTCGGGGCGCCAGGCTTTCAGCAGTCACCCCGGCTCGTAACCTGACGTAGACATAGCCACTGTTCCACCCGAAGGTCGTGAAGAAATGCGGCTGATCGGCATAGGTGCTTGGATCAAACGGCACGATCATCGTGACTGAGAGATGGCTGTTGCGCGGTACGTCTTTCAGAATGCCGGTTACGCGGTAATCAAAGGTCCTGCCCGAGCGGATCATTGAAAGGCGTTGCCCCATCGCGTCCTGCCCCGGAAAGCGCTTTTCGGCCTCTTTTTGGGTGATCAGCAGCGACCCAGGTTGTTTCAGCGCGTTTCGACTATCGCCGCGCACCAGTGGCAGTTGGACAATGTCGAGAAAGTCGGGCTCTGCGATAAGCACGTCGCCGGTGGTGGCAATCCCGTCCTGGAGAATGACCGGTCGCCCCTGGGTCAGATAAGCGCGCTTTTCGATCTCGGGGAAGTCTTTGGCGAGCGTCGTTCCGACCACATAGGAGGTCACCTGCGACGCTTCGGTGCGGTTGTTTTCCGGGTCGTTGGAAAATGTCTGGACCTGATAGGCCTGATCATTGCCCGGCAGCCAAGTATCATAGCTGGTCTCATAGCGCACGAACAACAGCAGCAAGATGCACGCCGCCATGCCAATGGCGAGGCCAAGGATGTTGATCAGCGCAAAGACCCGGTTGCGGGCGAGGGTGCGTAGACCAACCGTCAGATAGTTTTTCAACATGGCGTGACCCTTGGCAATGGACGAACGAATTGGCGGCTTTTCGTCGTCATTCGTAGCGAAGCGCGTGGATGGGGTTGGCGCGCGCAATCCGCAGTGCATGGCTGATGATGGTCGCCGTCGCAATCAACAGGGCAAGCAGGCCCGCACCAACGAACCACTGCGGACCAAGTGCAATCCGGTCGGAGAAGGTGTTGAGCCAGTCGCGCATCAACCACCAGGCAATCGGCCAGGCGATGATGTTGGCGATGACCACCGGCTTGGAAAATTGCCAGACCAGCAGCCGGACAATGTCCTGGGTTTTCGCACCCAGGACTTTGCGGATGCCAATCTCCTTGGTCCGGCGCTCGGCGGTGAAGGCCGCTAGCCCGAACAGGCCAAGGCAGCCGACAATGACCGACAGGGCGGTAAAACCGGCAAAGATAATGGCGCGGGCATCGTCGGCCTTGTAGAGTTCGTGCACGATGTCCTCGCTGAACTTGGCTTCATAGGGGACATCGTTGGTGACGCTTTCCCAGGCCTGTTTGACCTTGGCATTCACAGCAGCCGGATCGCCGGTGTAGCGGACGATCATGTCGCTATGGCCGCTGTTGGTGTTGATGAACAGGATGGCATCGAGCGGCACGTGCAGGGACCGGAAGCGCGAGTCCGCCACCACACCAACGATGGTCATCGGGACAAGGCCACCCTCGATGAATACGATGCCGGCCTTCAGGGTCTTCCCGATGGCGTCGGCGGGGCGGTCATATCCCATGCGCTTGGCGGCGGACGCATTGATGACAACATTGCCACCCCGCGCGACAAGCGCCTCTTCCGCCGCCGTATCGGTTGGGAAGGGGAGGGTCATGTCGTCCATCCGGCGATTGTCGTAAAATCGACCGGCCAGCAACTTGATACCCATCGCATTGAAGAAACCGGTGTCGATGAAATAGGTGCCGATGGTGACCTGCTCGGTTCGACCCGGGATCAGCACGCCGGTGTTGTTGCTGTTCTGGGTTGCGATGCCGATGGCGGTCCGTCCGACCGACACGACACCCGGCACCCGCTTGACGCGCTCTGCAATCGCTTCACCCCGGCCAAGCAACTGGTAGCGCGACAGATTGTCGACCTGGATGATGTTCTCCCGCTTGAAACCGGGGTCAGAGGTGCGGGCATAGACCGTCTGGCCGTAGACAACCGCCGTACAGATGATCAGGCCGATCGAAACAGCGAACTGGCTGACCACCAGCGCAGTCCGCAACCGGCCTGAGCCCGGCGTCTCGCTGGACGACCGGTTGGCTTTCAGGACCGACGCCGGCTGAAACCGGGACAGGTAGAAGGCGGGATAAAGGCCGCCGAGGATGCCGACCGCCAGCGTCAATCCGACGACGGGTAGCAGCGCGCCGTCCGCGCCGAAATAACTGAGGCCAAGATCCGCCTCCAGGAAATTGGCGAGGCCGGGTAGCGAAATCTCCACGAATGCCAGCGCCAGCAGCATCGCCAGGATGGCGACGATCATCGATTCCCCCAGGAACTGCAGGATCAATTGCCGCCGGTTGGCCCCAAGCGTCTTGCGCAGCGCCACTTCCCGCGCCCGCATGCTGGCCCGGGCCGTGGTCAGGTTGACGAAATTGATCACCGCCATGGCGAGGATCAGCAGGCCGACGACCGCAAAGGTGGTGATCGTCCGCTGGTCATTGCCCGGCGTCATGGCGCCGCCCTGCGCCTTACCGAGGTGAACATCCTTCAGATTGACCAGCCGCCAGTCCTGACGGTCGCCGTCGTTGTAGACATCATCGCCAACCGGCTGATCTGGAATGTTGCGCTTCTCCCAGGCAGGCAATCCCGCCTCGATGGTCTTGGGGTCCGTCCCGGGTTTCAGGCGGGCGTAGACCCAGCCACCCTGACAGCCCCAGCAATCGAGAAACTGCGGTTCATTGGCCATGTAGGTCGCAATATCGACGCGGGCGATGGTTGAGAATTTCAGGTGCGAATTGCGGGGCAGGTCCTTCAGGACGGCGCCGACCTGATAGTCCGACCGGACACCCTTGGAGATAATCGTCAGCGTCTTGCCGACCACATCGTCGGTTCCGAAGCGCTTCGTTGCCTCGGATTGGGTCATCACCGCCGTGCCAATCCGGCTGAGCGCATTGCGATCACCACGCGCCACCGGAAGCTGGATGACATCCAACAAATTGCTGTCGGCGAAAACGAAATCCTTGGTCGGCGAGGCCTGGCCATCCTTCAGGAGCACCGGCGACCCGGCGAGCAGATAGCTGACTTTGTCGACCTGCGGGAAGTCCTTCAGCAGGCGGCGTCCGGCCTGATAGGCGGTCATCTGCAGCTGAAGCTCGGGGCTACCATTGTCGTCGGCGGTGTACCAGCTTTGAAACTGGTAGGCGTCATCCGACCCCGCCAACCAGCGATCATAGCTCAGCTCATAACGGACGAAGAGCAGGATCATCAGGCAGGCCGCCATGCCGATGGCCAGCCCGAAAATCGTGATGAAGCTATAGGTCCGGTTCTTGGCGAGCGCCCGAACTCCGACGGTCAGATAATTGCGCCACATGGCCGGTACTCCCCGTTTTAACCTGCTCAGGCGGCGCGACGCCGTTCGACCAGCACCCGCCCGTCGAGCATGTTGACGACCCGGCCGGCATAGTCGGCGTGGGCCGGGGAGTGAGTGACCATGATGATGGTTGAGCCCTCGCTGTTCAGACGCCGGAGCATCTGCATGACCTCGTCACCGTGGGCGGTATCTAGGTTGCCGGTTGGTTCATCAGCGAGGATCATCGCCGGAGCCCCAACGACCGCCCGGGCAACCGCGACCCGCTGCTGCTGGCCGCCTGACAGCTGGCTTGGCCGGTGATTGGCCCGGTGCGCGATGCCAACCTTGTCCATCACCGCCTCGACCCGTGACCGACGTTCGACGGCTGGCATATCGTGGTAGAGCAGCGCCAGCTCGATATTCTCCCGGACCGACAGTTCGTCGATTAGGTTAAAGCTCTGGAAGATGAAGCCGATATTGGCCTTCCGGACATTGCCGAGTTCGCCTTCTTTTAACTTGGCGACATCCCGGCCCTGAAACAGATATTCCCCCGATGTCGGGCTATCGAGCATCCCGATGATATTCAGCAGCGTTGATTTTCCGCAGCCCGACGGCCCCATGATCGCCACGAATTCCCCGGCGGCAATGTCGAGATCGATGCGGTCAAGTGCCGTGGTTTCGACTTCATCGGTGCGGTAGGCCTTGGACAGGTTGCGCATGGACAGCATGGGGTTTCCTCCGGCGATCAATTGGTGGATGAGATGGTGAGGCGATCTTTGTCGGTCAGTCCGGTGTAGGGCGACGTCAGGACCCGTTCGCCCGCCTCCAGACCGTCGAGAACTTCGATATGCTGGCTGTTGCGCCGACCGAGGCGCACGCTGCGCTTCTCGGCCTCGCTGCCGTCCGGCGTGACCACGAACACCCAGGCACCACCGGTGTCATTGTAAAAACTGCCAGACGGCAGCAGCAGGCTTTTGGTTGGGTCACCGAGCGTCAGCCGGGTCTGCAGCGTCTGGCCGCGCTGAATGCCGGTCGGTTCCCCCTTGGTGAACACCAGATCGACATCGAATTCGCCATTCTTGACGGTCGGATAGATTTTGGAAACCTTCAGCGCATAAGCCTTCCCGCCGATTTCGAGGGATGCAGTCTGGCCGACGACGACACGCCCGAGGTAGAATTCGTCTACCCCGGCGGTCAGCTTGTTGCGCCCGGGGGAGTCGATCTGCCCAAGACGTTCCCCGCGATTCATCGATTGGCCGACCTGCAGCGACCAGGCTGATAATTGGCCGGACACCGGTGCGCGGACGTTCAGGGAGTCGAGGTTGGCCCGCGCCACCGCCAGGCTGGTTTGCAGTTGCGCAGCGCTCGAACGGATCTGTTTTAACTGGCTGGCCTGCAGCCGTTCGTCGGTGTCCTTGCTTTCGCGCGCCAGATCGAAGCGGTTCTTCTGAAAGCGATATTCATCCTCGCTGTCGGCTAGGGCTTTTTTGGACACCCAGCCGTTCGCCGCAAGGGCGCCGTCGCGGTCGACTTGGCGCTTCATCCGGGACAGCTGATATTCCGCGTCAACCAGACTGCCTTTGGTGGCGATCCGGTTGCGCTCGAGCGCCAGTTCCTGGGTCCGCATGTCGTTGATCTGCTGGGTAACCTCGGTTTCCCGGGCGAGAACGTTCAACTGAAGCTCGGCGTTGGACATGACTGCGAGCAACTGGCCCTTGGCGACGCTGGCGCCGTCTTCAACCAGCAGCCGTTCGACCCGGCCACCCTCCACCGCATCAAGGAAAATGGTCAGGGACGGGGTGACGCGGCCGCGCAGGGGGATGAAGTCATCAAAAGTACCGGCCGTCACGGTCGAGATGGTGAGCCGGTCGGCAGTGACGGTCTGCGATGCGCCGCCAAGCGGGGCGAACCACAGCAAAGCTGCGATGGCCAGGGCCGCGACACCGCCGCCGATCCCGAGTTTGGCGCGACGGGATAGGCCGGTTTTCTCGACAATGCGGTCCATGCTGCTGCCGGATACCGGGCCGTCGGGAGACTGGAGTTTAACGACGCTCATAGAATGCATGGCCTTGGGGCTGTGATCTGTGCCGTCTCCACGCACGGGCCATGCCAATCGACTATATTCTTGTTATTGTGGCAAATCGTCCACTCGGAATACCCCGATGACTAGCATGGGTTGTCCGAATCCGGACAGTCGGTGTACGCTCGCGGACATGAGTGACCCCGTCGCCACAGCGCTGATCATCGATGATGACCCGGACATCCTGCTGGCGGCACGGCTGTTGCTGCGCGGTGTTTTCGCCGACATCCAGACCGCGCAGGACCCGGGTGTCATTCCGGCGCTCTATGCGGCCCAGCGACCGGACATCGTGTTGCTGGACATGAACTATGGTCGTGGCGAGACCAGCGGGGAGGAGGGGTTTGCGGCTCTCGCTGCCATATTGGCCATCGATCCGCAGGCAGTGGTGATCGTTATCACCGCGCACGGCGGGGTCAATCTGGCCGTCGATGCGATGAAACGCGGGGCCACCGATTTCGTCTCCAAGCCCTGGTCAAACGAACGCATGCTGGCCACAGTCCGCACCGCAGCAGCCCTTGGAGCGTCCCGTCGGGCAGCGGGTCTGGAGCGGAGCAAGACGGCAACCGCCACAGCGCTTCCGCTCGGTGGTGAAACGCCGCTGCTCGGGTCGTCACCGGCGATGCAGCGGGTGTTGGCGCTGATCGAGCGGGCCGCGCCGACCGATGCCAATGTATTGATTCTGGGCGAGAATGGCACCGGCAAGGAACTGGTGGCGCGCGAACTGCATCGGCGGTCCCGCCGCGCGGCTGCGGCGATGGTATCAGTTGACCTCGGGGCGGTGTCGGAAAGCCTGTTTGATTCCGAATTATTCGGTCACCTGAAAGGGGCGTTCACCGATGCGCGCGCGGATCGGATCGGCCGTCTGCAGGCGGCGGATGGCGGTACGGTGTTCCTCGACGAAATCGGCAACCTGCCGCTGCATCTGCAACCGCGCCTGCTGACTGTATTGGAGCAGCGGCGGGTGACGCCGGTTGGCGGCAACAAGCCTGTCGATATCGACGTCCGCGTTGTTTCGGCCACCAATTTGCCGCCCGAGCGGTTGGCGGACGACACGATATTCCGGCAGGACCTGCTGTTCCGCCTGAATACGGTGGAAATCCTGCTGCCGCCCTTGCGGGATAGGCGGGAGGATATCCCGGATTTGCTACAGCATTACCTGGGCCTATATTCCCGTAAATATTCAAGAGAATTAAAAATATTACCTGAACGAGTTCAGATTGAACTTCAGAACTACGACTGGCCCGGCAATGTCCGGGCGCTACGGCATGCGACCGAGCGCGCCGTCATCCTGTCCGGCGGCCCGGCCTATACGCTGGAAGATTTTCCCTTGCCGCAATCCCCGGCAACCGCCCGGATATCGGGGCCAGCGACCGACGATTTGAATTTGGACCGGCTCGAACGGCAGACCGTTGAACGGGCTTTGAAGAAATATGCCTGGAATATCTCGCTGGCGGCGGGCGAACTGGGTCTGACCCGGGCGTCACTCTACCGCCGGATGGAAAAACATGGGCTATAGGCCGTGATCTTTAGCCGGGTTTTCCTGATCGGCCTGTCATGGCGGGTCGCGGGCCTGGTTGCGGCCTGTGCGGCTATTGCGGCGCTGTCGGTGCTGTCGGGATATCATGCCGCGACCCTGGTGGTGAGCCTTGTTGCTGCCGGTTTTCTCGCCAGTCTCTGGCGCTATGTTCAGCGCACGAATCTTGAGGTTGCCCGCTTCGTCGATGCGCTGACCTATGCCGATTTTTCAGCAAGCTTCGGGCACAAGCACGAGGGCTTTGGCTTCGAGCAATTGGGGGGGGCGATGAACACCGCCGTTGAACGATTGCGGGAACAGCGGAGCCAGACATCTGATACCAACCGGATGATGGCGGCGTTGGTGGACGAGGTGCCAACCCCGTTGTTCAGTGTCGACATCGACGGGCAGGTCGAACTGTTGAACAAGGCCGCCCGGCGCATGTTCAGCGTGTCACCGGTGGTGAGGGTGGCGGATTTCAAGGTCTACGGCGAGCAATTCGCGGTTGATGCGGTCGCAGCGGAGGCCGGCGAGCGGCACACGACGCAACTGGTTCTGGACGAGATACCGCAGACCGCCACGCTGCTGATCACCGAGGTGCGGCAACCCGCAAAAAACCCGCTGCGTCTGGTGGCCGTCCAACCCATTCAGGGCGAACTTGACCATGTCGAGATGATGGCGTGGCGCGATCTGGTCCGTGTCCTGACCCATGAAATCATGAATTCGGTGACCCCGATTACCTCGCTCGCCCGAACCGCCGCCGATGTGATTGACGAGGTGGATTCCAAGGACCCGCGCGTCGCCGACGCCCGCGCCGCCATTGAAACTGTGGCACGCCGGGCCGACGGCGTGATGCATTTCGTCCAAACCTACCGCCAGATCAGCCGTGCCCCACCACTAAGGCGGCAGCAGTTTCTGGTAAAACCGATGCTGGAGGAACTGGGACGGCTGTTCGCCGCCGATTGGCCCACCGAACGGGTGGCCTTCACTAGTCGGATTGATCCACAGGGGCTGGAAATGTTCGCAGATCCCGACCTTATATCGCAGGTCCTGATCAACCTTCTCCGGAATGCCGCCGAAGCCGCGACGGAAACCGCTGCTGCCCCTGAGGTCCGGCTCTCCGTGCACAGGAACCGGCATGGGCGCACGGTGATGGAAATCCGTGACAATGGCGCCGGGGTGCCCGTGGACCGGGTTGACGAGATTTTCCTGCCATTCTTCACCACCAAGTCGGGCGGGACGGGGGTTGGCCTCAGTCTCGCCCGTCAGATCATTCTGGCGCACGGCGGATCGCTGGGGCTCGCCGCCAACGGCCCCGAAGGCGCAACCTTCCGATTGGTCTGCTAGATCAGTGTGGCTTTACCGGGCCGAACGGCACATCGCTGTTGGCCGCCATCCAGGTCATCACCGCATAGGCGGCGACATTCTGGTCCAGCTGCGCCCGGTCGATCTTGTCGAGCGTATCGTCGGGCGTGTGGTGCAGGTCGAAATAGCGGGTGCCATCCTGCGCCGGATTGATGCAACCGATGCCGAGCTTGGTCAGAACCGTGATGTCTGACCCGCAGTTCTCGTCGTTGCTGCTGTCATAGGCGATGCCCAGCGGCGCCAGAACCGCAGCCATGGATTTGACGAGGGGTAGGGCATCCGGCGCGACATTCGATCCGAGTTTCCAGACCCGGTCAGCGCCAAAATCAGACTCGGCCACCAGCACATGCTTGTCGGCGGCATGCTTGATCGCATAGGCGCTGGCACCCTTCAGGCCGACTTCTTCAGCCCCAAACATGACGACACGGATGGTACGGCGTGGCTTCAGCTTGGCGTCGAGAATGAGCTTGGCGGCTGCGGTCGTGATTGCCACACCGGCCCCGTCATCAATGGCACCCGTACCAAGGTCCCAACTGTCCAGATGGCTGCCGATCAGCACGATCTCATCTGGTGCCCCGGTTCCCGGAATCTCGCCAATGACATTGCCGGACTGCCGAATGCCGAGGAATTTCGGCGTCATCGTCAGGCGCAATTTAACTGGCTTCCCAGCTGCGAGAATCCGGTCGAGTTGATCGGCGTCCGGCAAGGTCAGCGCACCGGCGGGAATGGGAGCAACCCCGTCGGCCCAGTTGGTGCTCCCGACATGGGGGTTGCGGTGATAATCGGTGCCGAGCGACCGGATGATCACCGCTGCCGCACCCTTGGACGCCGCGAGTGACGGGCCCGTCCGCCGCACAGCACCGTTGAAGCCGTAAGAAGAGCCATCCTGCGTCGCCATCATTTTGTGGGTCAGGTAGACGATCTTGCCTTTGACGGCGGCGTCCGGTGCCGCGTTCAGGGCATCTACCGTCGCAAACCGGACAACCTCGGCCTCAATCCCCGCCGCCGGGGTGGCCCCGCTGTTGCCGAGCGCAGCGATGATCAGGCTCTGCGGAAATGGGCTGACTACCGATAGAGTTTCTGTCCCCCGTTCCCATGCCGGCATGTCGAATGGTTCAACACGGACATTGCTGAAACCGAGTTTGGTCAGTTTGGCGACGGCCCAGTCGCGGGCCCGTGCTTCGGCTTCGGTGGCGGCGAGGCGGGGACCAACTTCTGTCGTCAGGCTTTCGGTAATGGCATAGGCTTCGCTGCCCTTGGTGGCGGCATCGCGCAGCTTGATCGCGGTGGCGACGTCATCGGCATAGGCTGGGAGCGCTGCGGACAACAGCAGGGCAGCAACAGCGAAACGGCGCATCTGGCAAGCCTTCCGAATATGGGTCGACCGTGTCTACAGGTGTGTTGGGTGATTTGCCAATCCGCGCCCGCTCGTCTACAGGGCCGTCATTCTTTCCAGCCCCCGATTGCCGTTGCGGAGCACCCATGGCCTCCTATCAATATTCCTATGTGATGAAGGGTCTGACCAAGACCTTTCCCGGCGCGCCCAAGCCGATCCTGAACAACATCCATCTGCAGTTTTTGCCGGATGCGAAGATTGCGATCATCGGCATCAACGGTGCCGGCAAGTCGACGCTGATGAAAATCATGGCCGGCTTCGACAAGGAGTTTCAGGGGGAGGCCTGGGCCGCAGACGGCGTTCGTGTCGGCTATCTGGCCCAGGAACCGCAACTCGACCCGGCGAAGACCGTCCGGGGGAACGTCATGGATGGTGTCCGGGTGGTGGCCGACATGATGGACCGGTTCAACGCGATTTCGGCGGAAATGGCCGACCCGCAGGATACAACCGACTTCGACGCCTTGATGGCGGAGATGGGTGAGCTGCAGGAAAAGATCGATGCCGTCGATGGCTGGACGCTTGATAACCAGCTGGAAATCGCCATGGACGCGCTACGCTGCCCGCCAGGCGACTGGCCGGTGACCAGCCTGTCCGGCGGCGAAAAGCGTCGGATCGCGCTCTGTCAGCTGTTGCTGTCGAAACCTGAGGTATTGCTGCTCGACGAGCCGACCAACCATCTGGATGCCGAAAGCGTGCAGTGGCTGGAAAAGCATCTGATTGACTATCCCGGCAACGTGATCCTGGTCACCCACGACCGCTATTTCCTCGACAATGTCGTCAACTGGGTGCTCGAACTGGACCGTGGCCGCGGGCTGCCGTTCGAGGGGAATTACTCGGCCTGGCTGACCGCCAAGGCCAAGCGGATCGCCCAGGAATCCTCGGAGGATGAAAGCCGGCAGCGGGCGATTGCGCAGGAACTGGAGTGGATCCGTGCCAGTCCCAAGGCGCGGCAGACCAAGTCCAAAGCCCGTATCAAGGCCTTTGACGAGCTGGTCGAGGCGCAGAATGACCGCCGCCCGGGGTCAGCGCAGATTCTGATCCAGATCCCGCCGCGTCTTGGCAGCACGGTGATCGAGGTCAATAACCTGACCAAGGCCTACGGCGAGAAGCTGTTGTTCGACGACCTGTCGTTCAGCCTGCCGCCCGGCGGCATTGTCGGCGTGATCGGCCCGAACGGCGCCGGTAAAACCACGTTGTTCAAACTGATCACCGGCGTGGAGACGCCCGACAGCGGCTCAGTGAAGGTCGGGGAGACCGTCAAACTCGGCTATGTCGACCAGTCCCGCGACACACTCGATCCCAAGAAGAACGTCTGGGAAGAAGTATCCAGCGGCAACGAGCGTTTCTATTTTGGCAAGCATGAGGTCAACACCCGAGCCTATGTCGGGGCGTTCAACTTCAAGGGCGGCGACCAGCAGAAAAAGGTTGGGCAGCTGTCGGGCGGGGAACGCAACCGGGTCCATATGGCCAAGATGCTTGCCGAAGGTGGCAATGTCCTGCTGCTCGACGAACCGACCAATGATCTGGATGTCGAGACCCTGCGCGCCTTGGAGGAGGCACTCGAAAGCTTCGCCGGCTGCGCCGTTGTCATCAGCCACGATCGATTCTTTCTCGACCGGTTGGCAACCCATATCCTGGCGTTTGAGGGCGACAGCCATGTCGAATGGTTTGAGGGCAATTTCCAGGCCTATGAGGATGATAAGCGCCGCCGCCTCGGTGACGAAGCCGACCGTCCGCACCGCATGACCTACAAGAAGCTCACCCGCTAAGCGTGATGCGCTAGCACAGCGCCTTGGAGCTGTTGCCGAGGTTGGTGACGTTGGTCAGGGAGGGCAGGGCGATTTCGCGCGCCATGAAGGACGCCGAATATTTGATCAGCTTGTCCTTGGGGTAGAGCGCGGTGAAGAACAGCGGCTGATATTTGTAGAACACCTCGGCGTACATGACATTGTCGCCGGGGTTGAGCGTCATTCCAGCCACTTTTGCGACGGCGCTGCTCGACTGTCCGGCATTCTCGACACCCAATTGGCTGGCGTTGGTCAGGTTTCCCTGACAGCGCTGCCAGCGCACCCAATGGCCGTTGTTGGCAGTGTTGCGGGTGACCGAGCTCAGCACCAAGCGCCCGTTGCCGAGAAAATCCACGCCATCGGTTGACAGGCGAGCGCCCAGGAACAGCGATTTAACGTCTTTCTCGTCGAGACTGGCGCGGTAGCGTGCTGCAAGATCGGCGGTTGAGGTGGCAAGTCGACTGGCCTCCTGATGCGCATGCACGAACCACAGCGTGTCCATGCCGAGCAGCAGCGTGGCAATGAACACCGGCAGCATCAGCGAAAATTCGGTAATCGAAATCCCGGCCTCGGACCGGCCAAGCTGCGTCATCCAGTGGCGGAGAAAATCAGCTCCCGATTTGGCCGGCATTGTCGATGCACAGTTCGGGTGAGTTGTTGTTATAGGGTTCGTTCTTGATGGTCGTGGTAGCCTTGATCGTCACCGCGCCATTTTCGGCCCCCATGATCGAGTCGGTTATCCCGAACAGCAGCTTGTGCTTGGCCGATACCGAATAGTGGAGGATGTCCTCCGGACCGCCGCTGGTGTCGGAATTCCACACGCCGTTCTTGTTGAGGTCATAATAGCAATCACCAACGTTCGGCTGGCCAAATGGTTCGGAATCCTGGGTCAGCGGCTCCGGTTTTGAAACGGTGCTGTCAAAGGTCTGGTAAGCGCTGGTTGAAATGATCACATCGGCGGGCTTCACGCCGACGCTCGAAAGGCGGCCGCGCACGATCGTATCAAGTTCATTCTGGGTATATTGGCCGGTCGCGGTGGACCGCGCGACGTCGCGGATCGAACCGGAAATCACCGATTTGACATAACCGAAATAGCTGAGTTCGATGCTGCCCATCAGTAGGAGGAGCGTCGGCACCATCACCATGCCGAACTCGGTGCTGACCGCCCCTCGTTCGCATTTGCGCCACCTCATTTCGACACCCGCAGGTAACCGATGTTGTTGGCGATCTGTTTGAAAATATTGATGAGGTCGGTCGACGTGGTCGCCGAATAGGATTGGTCGGAGGAGGTCGCGCAGCCTTTCAACTGGCTGGTGGCCGCCAGGCCGAACGAGACGGTCGAGATGTTGACGCCAATCTGTTTGGCCTGCTCGCAGATCATCAGGAAGCGGGTGTTGTGGCGGCTCTTGGTCCGGTTGTCGCTGGTGCCGGTCGTGCCCAACCGCTGTTCAAAATCCTCATAGCCCCAGGCCGAATAGCTGGACTCGCTCGGGTCAAGGTCACCGTCGGTCATGAACACGATATAGCGTTTCACCTCGCGGGGCTCTCCGGGGACGCCCGGTTTCAGGTAGGAGGTTGGATTGGCGAAGGGTGCCGCCGGACTGATCATCGCCAGGCCCCAGTACATGCCGATGTCATGGAGCGTGGAGCCCTGAGGTTTCAGCGCGGCAACATAGCTCTGCAAATCCGCTTTGGTTTGTTCGGCGAGCAGTTTGGATTCGGGCGGGCAATAGCGGTTTGGCCCGGTTTCCGACCCCTGCGACGTGTCGGTCCCCGCCGATAGGCTGGCGTTGTTGTCGCGGTAGATGAAATCATTGTCGTCCTCGACCCGCCAGGGGAGTTGGTTCCACGGGTTTCCGGCACTGCCTGCCACCGGCACCACGCCATTTTTTGGGCGGTAGTAGTTGTTCTTTGACGGTGGGGCGAAATAGGGTCGCCAGGGCGGAGCCGTCCCACCAGCGGTCGACGTTCCCGGTGCAACATCCAGTGTATCAAACGCACCGGCGGGAATGGTTGCGTAGGACGTGCTGCTGCCGATGCTGGTGACTGTCTGTCTGGCTTCAACGCAGCCGCGCCAAGCGTAAAGATCGGTCACCGCCGTGCCGACTGCACCGCCCGCCGCGACGAAATTGGTCAGGTCTACATTGTTGGTGCCCGACACCAATGCGCGCGGCATGGGGGTCGTCTCCGAGTTTCCTTCAACAGAGTCATTGTTATACCATTCTTCCGAACCGGTCGTGGCTTTGCGCGGGTACCCGACACCGCTCCAGACACAGTTTTTTGAGGTTGCGGTTGTACACCAGCTGGGCGGTCCCGCCTGAACATAGGGGACGCCGTTCACATAGGGCGTATCGGCGATCAGCAGCCGTCCGATGTTGACCGTGGCGTTATAGGGCACGATCCCGACGCGGACCCGCAGGCCTTCATTGGCCAACTGCGATCTCGTGGTGTCGAGCGTTGCAAGAAAGTCGAGTGTCGCCTGTTTCAGCCCCTGAATGCGCGTCGTGCTGCCCGCATAGGCCGCCATCGACCCGGTGACGTCGAGCACAAGGACAACATCGATATTGGACCCGGATCGGCGGGAACAGGAGGAGGCAGAGATTGGCAAGACCCGTCCGGACGCATTCTGCCCGGTGGCGGCGTCTCCAATCATCATCGTCGGGACATTGGCGCTGGCGGTAACGCAGAAATTGCCGTCCGCTGCCAGTGTCAGCTGCTTGGTCATCCCCGACGAGCCAAAAATCCCGGCCGGGAAATCGGCGAGCAGGAACTGCTGAACCTCGACTTCGGCGACCGATCCATTGGCGACATTGGTGTCAGTCAGGATTTTGCGGCCAGCAAGTGTTGCGGCATCCACCGCCTGCTGGAGCCGGGCCTTGGCCATATAGGTGCGGGACACGTCGACGCCGCCGGCGACCGCTGCCACCACCGGAATGATCCCGGCGGTCATCACCAGCATCACATTGCCCCGCTCGCTCCGGCCAAGGCGGCGGAGGGTTTGTCGGAACCAGTTTGCAGATGCCGGTTTTTCGCTGTGCATGGCCCCTTATTGGCCGGAATGGCCTAACGAAGCGTTATTGCAGAGAGTTAGCGGGAGCGGTTAACAGCGGGGCGTGGCGGGCGCGGATGATCATATAGTCGGACTGGTCCGGGCCGGAGACCCTGTGCGGCACCTTGCCACCCTCTACGCACCGGCGGCGGTGCGACCAGCACTCTATGCCATCCACGCGCTCGATCTGGCGCTGCTGGACGTTGCCGTCACCACGACAGACCCGATGGTCGGGCATATCCGGCTCGCCTGGTGGCGCGAACGGATTGCCGAGCTTGGTCACGGCAAGGCACCCGCCGAACCGATCCTGTTGGCATTGGCCCACAGCGCGGTGACGGCTGCAAGTCTAGATGGCTTCGACGATCCGTCACTGGCGTTCCTTGACGGGGCGATGATCGACTGGGCCGTTCAGCGCGGGGAGCGATTATTCTCGGCAGTCTCGCTGACGCTGAGCGTCCCGGTTACCTTGGACACACTTGCTGCCGGTCGCGGCTGGGGCGCGGTCGATGGCTGGCGGCACGGCTTTGTCGAAAAGGACGAAGTACAGCCGATTCTCAACGGCGCACCATCGCGATCACCCGGCCCGCTTCGCCCGCTAATGGGGCTGCTTGCGGTCGCCCGGAGCGATTTTCAGCGTGCGGACCCCGGTCAACCGGACGGGGTAGCGGTATCACCCTCTCGACAACTGCGTCTGGCCTTCGCCATCGTCACCGGGCGACTTTAGGCGGAGGCGGATGATGACACGGTGGTTGGCGCTGGGCGGGGCGGGTGTTCTGGTTGCCGGTGCGATTGCCGCGCTTTCGGTGGGGGCGGCAAGACCGCAATTGCCGGAGCCGCCAGCCGCGTTTCGGGTGACCCCGGACAATGGCGCGCCGCCCGCAGCACCGGCCGCCACCCCGATGGCGCGGGAGGAGAAGCGCTTTGCCCGCCTCGACACCGATGACAATGGCGGGGTGAGCGAGGCGGAATATCTCGCCAGCCGCCGCAAAG
>CALRKY020000042.1:0-16317 GCA_943368345.1 Synechococcus sp. UW140
AACTCCGACCACGCTCCGACGGAAGCAAAGGCCCGATCAGTGCCCATTCATCATCGCTGACCCCAATCCGCTCGCCCAATGCTGCCTCCAAAAGACAGCCTTGAATCAATGATCGAGTCTCAGGTCAAGCTTTGTCCACGTGGCCTAACGGAAATATAGGGGCCGCTGCGAGGCTCGAAGCTCCAGCCAGCGAATGACATGTTGGCCTTCGTAGCAATGCCCCAGACCAGTGGAATGGCCTGTGTCAGCCAATCCTCAATGGGCACAATGTCCTGCCACGCCTCAATGCCGCAGTGCCCCCCGACATATTCTACGTCGATGTCCTGAGCGCAATCTTCGAACTCGCGCTTCGCACGCTGGCAATACTGCGCTTCCATGCCCCAGTTCTCATTATCATCTGACGTAAGGGGGTAAAGGTGAAAGCAAACCCTTGGCCCTGAGACTGCTTCGGGGGGAGCGTTTGCTATCTCGCGGACGGCAGCCCGCCCATGCCGCAGGTGATCTTCAAGCGTCCAATCTGGCTCGTCCATTTCGCTTTCGATCTCACCTGCGAGCACCTCGTGGTGGAGCGTAGTGGTTACCGCGATGCGTCGCAACGATGCGGTGCGGACATACCGTCAATGTCCGCAAGGGAGTCGGTGGCGGACAGGCAGCTCCCGGAAGCGGTTTACTGGCGAGAATGACGGGGAATGGGTGGACCGCGGTCCGTCCGCTGCTGAGTTGCTTGCTCGTGATACCAGCGATAAGCTGACGGCATGCGTGCTCAGATCGCCATCTTGCTTGTTGTTTGTACGAGCGGATGCTCCCCCCTTTGCACTAGCCAAACGGTAACCTCTCTCCGTTCGCCCGGTGGGGACCACAACGCTGTGCTATTCATGCGTGAATGCGGAGCAACAACGGATTTCACGTCTCAGGTTTCCGTTGATCCGTGGTTCTTTCAGCCCATCGGAAATGCCTTTGTGGCTGATGCTTACAACGGAGGCACGCGCGGAGCATGGGGCGGCCCTTGGGCACAAATAAGATGGACCGGGAGCAACGAGTTGCTCGTCACGTATGACAGACGCGCGCGCCTTTTCACCCGCAACCGCCGAGTCCACGGTGTCCGCATTTCGTTTCAAGCGGTTGACCGCTGAATGGCTATATTGGAGTCGGTGGCCGACCGGCAGCTCCCGGCAGCGGTTTGCTGGCGACAATGACTGGGAGTGGGTGGAAACCCGCCACAGACGCCGCGCATTTCATTGCGGCTGTCCACCTCTTTCGTCTCGATGCCAAAGCCTTCGAGTGGATTGTGCGGACGGGTCATCGCCGTCGCACCGATCACGCCGAAAACAGGCCCGATAGGATAACTCCCATTGTTCTCAGCATCGATTAACCTGCCACCCGAAATGCCTGCCACCCGGCAACGAGCAGGATGGGCAGTCCAATCATGTCCGCGACCGCGATGCTCTTGAGCGCTGGCGATCCGCCTGCCAGCCACCAGATGAGCACAAACGATCCCATACTGATTCCAACAGCCACAGTTGCGAGTTGGCGCACCTCCGGGCGGATGAGAGCCCAGACTGCGATCACAACGATGACAAGGAACAACGCCGCGCGGTGGTGCAGCAGTGTAAAACTGTCGGATCCCGCCTCAACGCCATACATCCTGGTGAGCAGCGCGGGCTTGAGCAATGCGAGCGCGGGCATGACGTGAATCAGTCCGAGCAGCGCCCAGCAGATTTTCGCAATCATTGTGCGTGTCCCTTGATGTCAGATGTGTCGAACAGCATCGTCATTCAGCATAGCATATGGCGGCCATTCCCAGCGGCAAGCCAATCAGCGACAGATAATGCCATGCCGGATTGGGCAGCTATCGACCGCTGCCTCATCGGAATCTGCCAGTCCGCAATCGGCCCAATGCCTGCCAAAGATTCACCATGCGCGCCCATGGTGTCGAAGAGTTCGTGGGTGTTGTGCGCCGCTACGGTGCCGAGGCAACGCCTGCCGCGCTCGCCCTTGTGCAAGCCGCTCAAAATCGACCGGAGATCGCCGCCGCATCTATCGCCGCCGCTTGTGGAACGTGCCTTCTTAGGAGGGTATCATGAAGCCTGCACAAGCCATTCAGGTGTATGTCAGTATCAAGCCGGGAGTGCGCTTCCACTCTAAGAGCAGGAGCCTTCTTCTTCTCCCCCAACTTGACCCCCAATCTACGAGGGGAAAGCTGACGACCGATCGCTCGATAAGAGGGCGAAAATGTAATCGCGCTTGGCTCAACGAATTGCCCGCTGGGCTTGATGACGGCTTGATGGATCGCTGATGGCCAAGCGCTGGCGGGAGCGCGCAACGGCTGACTTTAAGCGGCTGGGCATGTTGGGCTTGGTCATTGCCGAGCACCGGCGCAGGCAAGATGCTCACCGCTGGCCAACCCACAGCACTGCTGCGTCACCCGCGCCGTATACGGCGTCAAACGGGCAGCAATCGCCCAGGTGGCGCACAGCGGACAACAACCGATCCCACGCACCATGGTCAAACTGGCGGAAGAATAGCGTGTTCCACTGTTCCAGCCCCTAAGAGCGTGGAACATGGAACACTGTCCTACATAAGCAATGCACTGCACCTGTTCCACCGGTTCCAAGGCTGTTCCGGAATGGTGTTTCATGCCGCACCATCCTTTGCAGCTTTCAGGGTCCGGTTGACGGTGCCGAGCGACGTGCCGACTTCGGTGGCAATCTCCCGCTGGGTCAAGCCTTCGCTCTTCAGCGCAATGATGCGGTCGGCTCGCACGTCGGTGATCGGTCGCCAGCTCCACTTTCCCGCGTTCAAGCTGACTTCGAGCGACTCCACGTCCGCGCCCATGACAGAACGGGACTTGGTGAACTCCATCGTGAAGCGGGTGCCCTCGCTCGGCAGATAGTCGGATGGGTTATTAAGTCTGATGATGGTGTCCATGATGTCTTCACGTTTTGACGTCCCGCGGCTTTCCCCATTCCGTCCGGCATGGTGAATCAGCAGCGTTGAGCGGCCGGCCCGGCGCAGAGCCAGCAGCCATTCCTGCAACACGCCCCAGCTTTCGGCCTCATTCTCCTTGCCGCTGCGGATCAGCGTCGAGACGTTGTCGAAGATGATGAGTTCGGCATCGCCGATCAGCCGGTTAAGAATCTCCTGCCCTTCGGTCGTGGCAAGATCCGGCAGCCCACGCTCAAAAAGATCGGACGGCACAATGCTGATATGCGTCTCGGCATAGGAGCGGTTGTCGATATCGGCGATGGCCTCCCGAAGCCGCTCCTGCAGGACCGCGCCGGGCAGCTCCCCGTCCACGATCAAGACGCGGCGCGGTCGCTCGGCTTTCCATTTCAGAAATGTGGTCCCGGTCGCCAGCGCAGCGGCGATGGCATAGGCGAGCCGGGTCTTGCCGACGCCCCGCGGGGCAAAGATCATATTTATCGACCGCTCGGCGATGATCGGCCCCAGCATCATCTCGCGAGGCGGGATTTGCAGCGCCAAAAACTCGCCAAGCGTGAAAGAACACGGGAGGCGCGGTAGCACCTTTTCGTAGTGCAGCCGCGCCACCTTGGCGTCGAGGTCGATAGTCGTTGCCCTAGCGATCATTGGTAGGACTCCAGAATTTTGAGGTTCCGTGCGGCCATCAGCATTTGACGGCAGGCCATCACTGCGACTTCGAGAACCTCTGTCGGCATTGGCGCGGTGGCGTAGCGGCAGGCGGTAAGAGCCGCTGTGCCGTAGAGCGTGCGTTGTTCGGGGGTGCAGTCGTTCCAGCGCCCCAAGGCACGCGTGGCGGTGTCTCTGGCGGCTAGCAGGCGCGCCCGGCATTGCAGCTCGGCTTCGTCGCGGATTGTCGGCAGCAGGCCGATGAGTAGGGCGCCAAACTTCCCATTGTTAGCCCGTTGCTCGTCCGAGAGCTTCCTTCTGCCCTCGGCGGCCAGTTTTTGCTTTTCGGGCATGGCTCAAGCCTTCCCTGTAATGCGCGCGTGCAGCGCCTCGGCTGGGATCAACCATCTTCCACCGACACGAAAGGTACGCAAACGGCCCGACGAAATGTTCGAATCTGGAACTGTGCGACCCCCGCCGTTCGCCTTGCAAGCTTCCTCGATGGAACAGCAAAGCTTCGGAGGATCGTGCTCAATGTTGTGCATGGATTAGGCCGCGCCGATGAGCGCTTTTAGGCTGTCGACCCGCACAAGCCTCCGCCGCCCGAGCAAAACGGTTTCGAGCTTTCCGCTATTTATCAACTCGTAAATTTTCGTTCGGCCGATACCGAGCGAGCGCCCGGCGGCGGCGACGGATATACAAAGTCTGTCCATGATCCTCTCCTGCGTAAACATAGGATCAAGACAGACAGCGACGGTTGTTCGCATACAAGCACCTGAAAGGGTGCGAAAGGGTATGAAACCTATTTCACGGGAGGGCGCAAAACCCGAAGGATGCCTTGCGCAAAGGTGACTGCATTCTTGTGGCTCGGAGGAATGAAATCGAGAGCTTTGTAGGCATCGATGAGCAGTGTGGCTACCGACTCACCTGTATGTTGCCGCAGTTTGTCGGGAGTTAGGGGCGCGAGCTGCACGCCGTGGTGAATGCCAGTATCGAAACGCAGGCCGACGCGACTGATTTAGACGACCGGCTCTATGACATCAGCCGGATTGATTTCGAACGGCTGAAAAGGGAATTTGAGCGCAGCCCGCGCAAGAACACGACCGTTCAAAGCTTGAAGGATGCAATTCAGAAAAAGCTGGAAATGATGCTACGCCAGAACCCGCTGCGCACCGATTTTCAGATGCATTATGAGAAGCTTGTCGCGGAATACAACGGCGAAAAGGATGCGGTGAATATCGAGCGGACGTTTGCGGCATTGCTGGTACTGGCCGAGGAACTGGACGTCGAGCAACGGCGCGCCATGCGCGAAGGTCTAGACGAAGAGACTCTGGCGCTGTTCGACTTGCTGATGAAGCCGGATCTCGAAAAGGGGGATATTGCTCGGCTAAAGGCGGTTGCAGTCGGTCTTTACGAGGTACTCAAAACGCATCTCACGATCGTGCAGGATTTCGCTAAAAAGCAAGCCACTCGTGATGCCGTGCGCGTAGCCATCACCAACTTCCTCTACGACGACCGCACCGGTCTGCCGCATAGTTACGAGCCCGATGAAGTTAATCTGAAAGCGCAGGCAGTCTTTGCTCACGTGCGAACGCATTGGGGATACGATAGCCACGCAGCTTAGCCGCCTTCCCGCGTCAGGACATCTGGCCACATTCTTCGAGCAGTGCGACCGCGGTCTCCAAGCGATCAGGAGTGGGAACCGGCGGATTGCCGGGCTTCGTACCGGGGGTCAGCGTCCAGCCACCTTCATCCATGACAACCTTTAGCCGCAGCAGGGTCTTTCCGCGCTGGCGCGCGTCGGCGAGGCCGCGCCCCACAGACCAATATGCATGCTGTGCCATCACCCAACGCTCAATAACATTGATGATGCATTGTTGTCGCGAATGAGACGCCCAATCGCGGAAATCGCGAGCCGCTCGCGCCAACGGAAGTCGGTCGGGCGCTTCAAATAGTTCGGACGTCGCGGGCGCTTCCCGAACGCAGAACGCCAGCGCTTCGGCAATCGCAGCCGGGGTACTTTGACCGGAGCGCGGCTTGATGGCAGCGGACATCTCATCCAGATAGTGCCCTGGATCGACTGGCCTATCAGCAGGGGCGAGCCAATCAGCGGCCGGGATGTCATTGCCGCCCAAAACATCGTCGAGAAAGGCGCGCGCAAGCTCCGCGCTTGTTGCTGGCCGCCCACCCTTTTGGGCCAAATGGCCGATCACCCAATGCAGCATGCCTTCCAGCGCTAGGCGAAAGACCTGCCGCACCTGCACGCGTCGCCAAATCTCGACCCGTGCCAAGATGGTCGGATCATTAGTCCAATTGGGTGCCTTCTCTGACATTCTGGAGCGGAGAACCTTATTCACTGGACCGTCGTCTCCAAGGCTCCGATGCGCTGCCTTTACAAGGGCCAATCCGCGCTGCCGTTCGAGCCGAGCGTCCGGACCGGACAGGCGCGCGAATCCGACCTCGCGTTCGGTATCGGTGAGACCATCGAGCGCCCACATTTCTCCCCATCGGCGCACGTCCTCCGCTTGCACGACCACTTCTCCCAACTGGCTGAAGGCGGGGTGGGAAAGTTCGCTGGCAATAGTGGATTCAAAAGCGTCGAGAGCCGGCTTAGCAATCGGGTTGTCTCGAAATACCCCCCGAACTTCGGTCGGCAACAGCCATTGCATAGAGCGTAGTCCGGGGCCGTAATTCAGCGGCGATATGAGGCCTGTGGATGAACGCCGCAGGTCGCGCAGTCGTTGCCAATGGAGGTCTCCGAACCGGTATTCCGACGCCGTCATGATCGGACGTAATGCCTGCCCTCCCGGGAGGTCGGTATTCGGCCTCACCAAGAACTGCGACCAAGCGTAGATGGCCTCAATGCGGTCGACGAAATCCCGAAGGCGTTCGTCCGTTTCGCCTACGCTTCCGCTGGTCTCGACGACTTCCCGAACTCGCCGCCAGGCCCAAGGCAATACGATAAACGGTCGAAGCCGCCGCGCGACGTTGTTCAACTCGGGCAGCACTAGGTCCATCAGTTGGAAGTTGATCTGGCGAAGCCCGAGAGGATCGACGCCGCCGGGGCTGATCTTGCCGCGCGCGACCGTCGCTGGGCCTGCCGCTGTTGCCGCGTCCGCAATGAGTTCTGCGAGCGTCATCCTGCGGCCTCACACAGGATCATGCTGCAACAGCGGGTGACGCCGTAGGATCGCAAGTCTTGAACAGCTGACGCTGAGAACGACATGTGGCATCGGCCGCACGCCGTAGGCATCTGCGTTTCAATGCACCAACGGTCCATCCGGGAGGGATCAGTGAACGCGCGCTTGAGGTCCGACCAGTGTGGAGAACTGGCGATCGTAGGGTAGCCGGTACTCACAACGCCGCTTCGCACGGCCTGCAGAAAAGCGGCTACCTGTTCGGACGGCATTTTGACCTCGCGGACGTCCGCGAGAAAGGCCTCTGGATCAAACGGCGCATCGACAATTTGCCAGAATGCCGGGAATAACGCCTCAACCCTCAGCGCATCCGGATCGACGCCGCGCGCGAGCAAATACCTCCGAGCATTTGCGGGATTCGGGTGCTGTGTTGAACCGAATCGCAGCAGAGCGACCGACAAGAAATCACGGTCGTCCGATGGATCAAGCATACCGGCCGCATCCACTATTCGGTCGATCCACTTCGACACCAGCTCCTTACTCGGCCGATTTCGATCAGCGACATAGTGAGCGAGGGCAAGTGCCGTCCTCGCAAATTGTCCTGCATGTGAGGGATCAAGCATCGCATCCAAGAGGTCCGTCATTCGGTCGTTTGCGTTTTGCTTGTCTTTCTCAACCTGTTTTATGCGTTGATGACGCTGAGCTGGCGTTTCTCCACTATCGGTCGCGTCCTCATCTGTTTCTTCCTCCCACGGCCCAGACACGCGCTCGAACGCCCTAATGACCATTCGGAGGGCGCGCTGCCACGCAAATTGCCCGGCGTTTCCTGTGACGGGTTGCGGGACTTCTTGCGCCGACTTTACTTCTTGAAGAGCAGAGAGCGGCACAAAAACCTCGGGGCGCTCCTTTGCAGCAGATTCGGATGCTGTCCCGGAAGGCCCTAGTTGAGCACCCAGTCGACCTACGTCTTCCTTGAACCACGATAGGATCGCAGCGACATCGGCGGGCGTTTCGCTGCCGGCCAACATCGCTAGGAGACGCGAGGCCATAGGACCGGCGCGCCTCATAACCTCGACCACCCCTCGGATGGACACGAACCCCCCGGCAATGTTTTCGCCCTGTTGGACATGAGCAACTAGTCGGGCTGCACCCCAAGTAAGGCCTTCAAGGTCCGGCGCAGCCGATGTGAACCCGCCGTCCTCATCAATCAGAATTTCGGCGACGTGCACGTCGTCACCTCCGATGTCACAGGTAAGTGTCGCCGATCCACTCATTCGAGGACAAATCACGGTGCCACTTATGTGCTCGCCGTCAATAGTCGCACGAAGCACGCCGACTTGTGATGCCCCCGATTCTTCGCTCTCCAGCGCCCCTGAGTCGAAGGAGGGCGGAGGGGCGGGACGCAAGTTCCACCCCACCGCTCGCTCTCGTTCGATGCGGACAACCGCCACCTCGACATTTGGACCGTAGAGGGCTGCCAGCGATCCGTTTGGACTGCCGGATACGACCAGCCTCCCACGCTTGCAGACGATCTCGAACGCCTTCGCGTGAAGGGGCCGGTCCTCCGAGCCGAAGGGCGTGTCGATCATAACCGGATTAACAATGACCGGACATGACTGCGGCCAGTTGAGCCCGTGTTGGCTGCCAGCGACTGCGCTCGGGTGGGCATGCAAATGGACCGCGTCACAGCCAAGAGCATTGCAGAGGCGTCCAAGCCCAGCGCCCGTCTTGTCGAAGAAGGGGGCCATGACGGTGATGCGCTCTGCCCCGCCAAGTTCATCGGCGAACTGGACGATGCCGTCGGCGACTGAGCCACCCAAGCTGTGCAACAAGCGGATGTTCCCCGATGTCGGCCCGATGGGGACGGCCCGGAGCAAAGCATCTGCTAGGACACCCGCCTCATCCGATGCTGCCATCCGAACTTGTTGACGATTGGCGAGGGATGAAAAGAAGGCTGCCGCGTCCCGAAACGCGTCCGGCGCAAAGCTCGGGTGTAGATGTTCAATCAACTCGAAGTTCGCCCCCCAACCACCAAACGTCAGGTTTCCAGAACCTACCAATAGGTGACAGTCTTCGCCGATGAACACCCCAACCTTGGGGTGAAAGCAGCCCTTGTTAGCCGCAACCGGTTCGAGTTCGTATTCGCGGCCAACGCGACGCGCTCCCTGCTCGCTCAGCGCCGCCTGGACCCCTGTGGGATCGCTAAATATCGTTGTGCGATTGGCACCTGCTCGAACCAGAGCGTCGAGAACCACCGCTTCGAAAAATGAGAGGCTCAACGAATAAGTCGTGAAGGCCACACGCTTCCACGGCGCAGCGCCGACAAGATCAAGCGGTGTCATTGCTTCCCCGACTTATTTCTTATCGCAGGTGGACCACAGTTAACGATATGCTTCAAGTTACGGCGGATTGGGGCAGTGATGGCAATTTCCAAGGGCGCTCCCAAAAGCATTTTCACCTAGCCACGGATCGCCTTTGGGGGCCACTTTGGGGGCCCATCAAGAAAACACGGGAACAATAGGTATATATTACAGTCTATTAGAGAGTTACTTCGAGTCCTCTTCCGGCACCATTCCTTCTCCGGACTCGTCCGCAGATGTCCGGGCCTTCGGGCTCGGCAACTCCATCTTTGAGCCATTCACCCATCTGACTGGCGACGCTTCGTGCAAACAGTTTGCGGGTTGCGTACTCCCGCAACGCGCCAACCCACCGCTAGCAGTGCCTCCCTAGCTGGCCGGTCGCGCAACTTAGAGCGTCTTTCGATCAATCACGGTGATCTGGATTGGTCGAAAGACGCTCTAATCCTCAAACCCGCTGCGATCCGCTTTACTCCGTGCGGTCAGAACGCGCTTCACCACATCGAACGGATGTCCGGCCCTGACCATCGCGGCAAATTGTTTGCGTTGCAGCTCCGGCCCGGCCTCGCTGACCGCAAACGGCCCGAGTTTCTTCCGGCGGGCGTAGGCGATTGCAGCGGCTTCACCGTCAACGGTTTCACCAATCTCCGTGCGCAAATCCGCCTCCAGCCCCGCAGCGGTCAGCGTCTGCGTCACGCGCCTGACGCCGAAGCCGCGCCGCTCCAGTCCGCGCGCCTTGGCTTCCCCGAAGGCCCGGTCGTCGACATAGCCAAGGCCCGCGAGCCGGTCGACCACCGCATCAATTGGCGCATCACCGTCCCCCGCCCAGCCGCGCTCCCGCAATTTGCCCTGCAGATAGCGGCGCAGCTTGACCCGGGTGGTTGCAAATCGCTCGACGTAGCGCAGCGCAAACCAGTCCAAAGACGCGATTGTCAGCGGTTTTGGCGGTTTTCGTTCATAATTGTTGCTTTTGCGGTCCATCCGCCACGATGCTGCCATAGTCGGGCCGGAATTTGAACGCGCTACAGCGTGACTAGGGTGTTTCTGAAACAAATTTGTCACTGAGGGTCGAATGGTTGGTGTTGCGGTACCGGTGCAACAGGCCGTGCGAGGTGATGAGGGGAAGCCGATCTTGCTCCAACGCTCAACTCTGACGGAGTCAGTCAGTGCCGAACTGGCGCGGGCACCAACCCCGGTGCACGACGACCTGCCGCGCAAATTCGCCGATTTCCCGACGCTCGGTGATGCGCTGGACTATGCCGCATCCGGCGTACGCGGCTTCAATTTCTTCGATGCCCGCGCCACGCTGACCCGGGTCTATCCGTTCAGCGAAATGCGGGACGACGCCCGCGCCGCCGCCTACCGCCTGATCGCCAGCGGTGTGAAACCGGGCGACCGGATTGCACTCATTGCCGAGACCGGCCCCGATTTTGCCGCGCTGTTTTTCGGTGTCGTCTATGCCGGTGCCTGGCCGGTACCCTTGCCACTGCCAACGTCCTTTGGCGGTCGTGAAGGCTATGTCGAACAGATCCGCACCCAGCTGAAAAGCTGCGATCCGGTGATGGTGTTCAGCCCCAATGGCCTGCTGTCGATGGTGGCGGAGGCTGCGGAGCCGTTCAAGTCGGTGCAGGCGATGGACTGGGAAAGCTTCGCGACCATGGCGGCCCCAGTGGTTGAACTGCCCAAGGCCCAGCCATCCGATGTCTGCTATCTGCAATATTCCAGTGGCAGCACCCGTTTTCCGCACGGCGTCGCGGTGACGCATCAGGCGTTGCTTGCCAACATCCTTGGCCACGCCGTCGGCCATTCGATTGCGCCCAACGACCGGGTCATCTCCTGGCTTCCCTGGTATCATGACATGGGCCTTGTCGGCTGCATGCTGTCCCCGGTCGCCAACCAGATGTCGAGCGACTATCTGGCGACCGAGGATTTCGCCCGCCGTCCCTTGAGCTGGCTGACGCTGATCAGTCGCAACGAAGGCGATTCGCTCTCCTATTCACCGACATTCGGCTATGACATCTGTGCCCGGCGCATCTCGTCGCAAAGCCATGTCAGCGACCGGTTTGACCTGTCGCGCTGGCGGCTCGCCGGCAACGGTGCCGACATGATCCGGCCCGACGTCATGCAGGCGTTTGTCGATGCATTTGCACCTGCGGGTTTTGACGCCAAGGCGTTTGTGCCGAGCTATGGCCTGGCCGAGGCGACGCTTGCTGTCTCTATCATGCCGTCCAACGAGGGCATCGTCATCGACCTGATCGACGAACGCCTGCTGTCCGGCGCCGGACAGGCCGGACTGCCCGCCGACCCGACCAAGCCGGTTCGGTATCGTTCGATCGTCAATTGCGGCCGGGTGATCGACCATCACCAGCTTGAGGTGCGGGATGAGGACGGCAATGTCCTGCCCGACCGCAGCATCGGTCGCCTGTTTTTCGCCGGCCCCTCGGTAATGACCTGCTATTTCCGCGACGAGGTTTCGACCGCCGCTGCGCTGAAGGATGGTTGGCTCGATACCGGCGACATGGGGTATGTCGTTGACGGTTATGTCTATATTGTTGGCCGGGCCAAGGACATGATCATTATCAACGGCAAGAACCATTGGCCGCAGGATATCGAATGGGCGATTGAACAATTGCCCGGGTTCAAGGCCGGAGACATCGCCGCCTTTTCGATCACGCAGGACAATGGCGAAGAAGCCCCGGCGGTTCTGGTCCAGTGCCGCACTACCGATCCGGACGAGCGCGCCGCCCTCCGGGAAGCGATCAAGGGCAAGGTTCGTTCGATCACCGGGATGAACTGCCTCGTCGAACTGGTGCCGCCCCGCACCCTGCCCAAAACCTCATCCGGCAAACTCAGCCGGTCGAAGGCTCGCACCCTGTACCTCAGCGGCGAAATTCAGTCGTTCGACGTCGCGGCGTAAGCCCGGTGCGCCTGGCCGTCACCGGCGGGACAGGATTCGTCGGGCAACGACTGCTGCGCCTTGCGGTCGCGGCAGGTCATGGCATCAACGCGCTGGCCCGTTCCGCACAACCGGACATGGGCGGGATTATCTGGGTTTCAGGTGACCTGATGGCACCCGCGATCCCGGACGACCTGTGCCGCGATGCCGATGTCGTCATTCATATCGGAGGGGTCATCAATCCCCGCCGGTCCTCCGATTTTTTCAGCGCCAATGTCGATGGCACCGAGCGGGTGTTGCAAGCCGCGATCCAAGCCGGGGTGCGGCGGTTCATTCATGTCTCCTCACTCGCCGCGCGGGAACCGGACCTGTCGCGCTACGGCGCCAGCAAAGCGGCATCTGAGGCGCTGTTTCCAAAGGCGGACCTGGACTGGACCATCGTGCGCCCGCCTGCTGTCTATGGCCCCGCTGACCGGGAAACGCTGGAACTGTTCCGGATGGCAAAGCGCGGCATTTCGCTCGTGCCACATCATGGCAGCGCCTCCTATATCCACGTTGATGATCTCTGCGCCGCACTGCTGTCGCTCGCGATTGGCTCGGCCGGAGTTGGGCAGACCTTTGAACCGGATGACGGACATCCCGGCGGCTATACCCACCCGGACTTTGCCCGGCGGATCGGGTTGGCAGTCGGACGCGACCAGATCGTCGTCCCTGTCCCCGACATTGGACTGCGGATCGCCGCCGCCCTCAACACTGCCGCCGCCGCATTCACGCAGACACCACCAAAACTCAGCCTCGACCGCGCCCGCTATTTCGCCCACCCGGACTGGGTATCGCGCGGCCCCGAGATTCCCGGCTGGTCGCCGACCATCGACGCCGCAATCGGCCTTGCGGCAACCACCCGCTGGTACCGCGAAGCAGGCTGGCTCTAGCTCAGCAACCGTTCGATGCCGTAGCCGACGAGGGTCAGGATCATGCCGACGACAAACACGCGATACGCCCAGCCGATATAGCGGTATTTGCTGGTCCGGAGCACGATGCCCAGCTGGTAGACATCCCGCGCCATGGCTTCGCGGATGGCGGCGTCGGATTTCATCACGCCCCGCAATTCCTGCTGGAATTCCGCTTCGCTCAACTCGCTGAAGGCCCCGAAGAACAGCAGGTTGCGGGGTGGCGGCGGGCCGGTCCGGCGTTTCCGCCAACCGATGGCAGGAACGACGGCCAGCATGCACAATATGGCCGCCGTCGCCGACGTGGCGGCAAGGACCAACATCGGCAGGGTCATCGACGCACTTTCGCGCATCACCAGTGCGAAAATCACCGAATTGACGCCGATCAGGATATTGGCCTTCTGATCCGCCATCAAAGACAGCGACACATGATGCTGCTGCATCGTGCGCAGCAGGTGGATCGCATTGACATGCGTATCCTCCGCGCCGTCGCCGGTGATGCCATCGTCCGACATATCTGCCCCCTGCTGCGGGCAATCTGCCACCGGACTTGGCGGCACTGCAAGCAAACTGTCACAATTCGTCCGCCCCATCGGTGCCACAATGGCTTGGCATCAGGCGGCGACGCCAATAGGAACCAGTTTCATGACCGACCGCCCCGCCATTTTCGCGCGCATTGCCGAGCTGATTGCTCCCATCAACAAAAAAAATGTGCCGGTGACCGAAACCACGTTGTTCGCCACTGATCTGGAACTTGACTCCCTGACGGTCATGGACCTCGTCGCCAATATCGAGGATGAATGGGACATCATCCTGCCGCTCAACATGTTGCCGGAGCTGGAAACCGTTGGGCAACTGGCGGATGCCGTTCACCGGATGACGGCCGCCTGATGTCGGACCTGTTCAGCAAATTCGACCCGATCATCGCCGAGCGGCAGGCGCTGCTCGATGGCGGGGTGCGGGATCCTTTCTCCATCGTCATGCAGCAGGTCAAATCGCCGACCGAGGCGGTGATCGACGGCCGGGATACCATCCTGGTTGGTACCTATAACTATATGGGGATGACCTTCGATCCCGACGTCATTCTGGCCGGGCAGGAGGCGCTGCGGGATTATGGTGCCGGGACCACTGGCAGCCGGGTTCTGAACGGCACCTATCAGGGTCACAAGGAAGTCGAAGATGCCCTGATGGAGTTTTATGGCACCAAACATGCCATGGTATTTTCCACCGGTTATCAGGCCAATCTCGGGATGGTGGCGACGCTTGCGGGACGCGGTGACTATGTCGTGCTCGATGCCGACAGCCATGCCTCCATCTATGACGGCTGTGCGATGGGCAATGCCGATATCGTCCGGTTCCGCCACAATAGTGTCGAGGATTTGTCAAAACGCCTCGGTCGCCTGCCAGCGGAGGCGCACAAGCTGGTTGTGCTTGAAGGTGTCTATTCCATGCTCGGTGATATCGCGCCGCTGAAAGACATGGTGGCCGCCGCCAAGTCGCACGACAATGTGATGATCCTGGTGGATGAAGCCCACGGCATGGGCTTTTTCGGCGATCATGGCCGCGGCGTCTATGAAGCGGCGGGCGTTGAGGATGACGTCGATTTCGTCGTTGGCACCTTTTCCAAGTCCGTCGGCACCGTCGGTGGCTTTTGCGTGTCCAACCACCCGAAGTTTGAAATCCTGCGGCTTGTTTGCCGCCCCTACACCTTCACGGCCTCCCTGCCGCCGGCGGTCATGGCGTGCGCTGCGACCTCGATCCGCAAACTGATGCACGCCCATAACAAGCGTCAGCATTTGTGGGAGGCGTCGCGCCGGATGCATGGTGGTCTGAAGGCCGTCGGATTCAAGCTGGCGACCGAAACCCCCGAAAGCGCGATCATCTCCGTGTTGATGCCAGATCAGGAAACGACGGTCCGGATGTGGCAGGCGCTGCTCGAACTGGGCGTTTATGTGAACATGTCCCGGCCGCCAGCGACGCCAGCCGGGGTGTTCCTGCTGCGCTGCTCCCTCTGCGCTGAACATACCAACGCCCAGGTCGATACCATCCTGGCCCGGTTCCGCCAGGCCGCCGAACTGACGGGCACACCGCTGCTGGGTCGATCCTGACGGGAAGCGCTTGCGACAAGTCCGTCCCGCCTTGTAGATGAAAGCGTCGCAGCGATCCTTGGGGGATGGGAGTTTGAGCGCAAACCGGACGATCAGGCGGATTCCGATCTGGGTTGTCGGCGCTTTCGCGGCCTTTGGGTTGTTGGCGCTGCTCGGTGGATTGATCCTTGATGTGGTCCGGGCCGACCAGGCGCGAAACACCGCTCTAGCCTGGCGCAAGCATAGCTATGAAGTGATCATCGCCGCCAATGCGCTGAGCGCGGCGGTGCAAGGCGCGGAAACCGGCCAGCGGGGATTTCTTTTGACCGGCGATCCGGCGTTCCGAAGCACCTATAATGGCAGCAGAGCTACGGCCGTCCGTGAATTGGGCGCTCTTAGGCAGCGATTGGCGCGTGATCCGGATCAAGCGGCCAGATTTGCCGAAATTGCCGCGCTCGCCGCTGGGCGGATGCAGCGACTGGATCGCGGCATGGCCCTGCTTGAAAAAGGGCAGACCAACGCAGCCTTGGCGTTCGTGCGAACCGGCGATGGCCGCCGTGCCATGGAAGCCTTTCAGGCCAAGGTTGCTGACCTTGCGGCCCGGGAAGCCCGATTGCTGGCAGAGCGCGCCGCGAGAGCCGATGCGAGTGCGCGCGAGGCCCGGGCAGGTCTCATTGGTGCCGCAGCTGTCGGGCTCATGCTGAATTTCGTCGCGGGCATATTAGGGCTGTCGGCGTACCGTTCCAAACTTGACGACGCCCGAGAGGAAGGCAGCCGGGGAACCTATGAGAAGCTCTACCCCGCCCGCACCTCTCTGTCAGAGGTCCCCGTAAACCTGCCCGTTCGCGGAGGGTTCAAGCCCTAGCTTTGGAGCCTCACCAGGTTGTAGATTGGCTGATTGAGCCAACTGATCGGCGCCGGTGATGCGGTGGCTGATCAGGTCGAGTTATTTGATGTCGATGTGGATCTATTCGCCGAGGGGTTCGCGCTCGTAGCGACGCACGGGTTCAGGCGGATCGAGGTCGCGCATCCGGGAGAGCCGCGCCTAGCGCAGAACCCTGCGGTGGAGCCGAACGAATTGGTAGGCCCCTGTTCTAGAGCGTCTTTCGACCAATCCGGATCACCGTGATTGCGTCAGGAGGTCTGCTGGCGAGGCGCGGCGTGCGGCAGGGGCTGGTGCCCCCTGCAAGGGACGCAACGCTGTCCAGCGGGCGTCCTGACGCAACCGCAAGTGCGGCGGGCCAAATCCGGCCCATTGCGGCGTTGCTCGTTGGTCACGATGCCAATGCATCGCTCCCGTCT
>CALRKY020000043.1:0-13408 GCA_943368345.1 Synechococcus sp. UW140
AAGCTTCGCGACCTGCCCGTCTGGTGAGGTCTGCCAAAAGAGCGTCCAATTGCAACCGCTGAAAGGGCGACAGACCAAGGCTCCAGACACCAGTCTCGGTGTGATGCAGTAACCAAGTCTCAGAGTACCGAGCCCCGAGCGTAGTTGCAGAGAACGCGCCGGTCCTTGTTTGTCCCCCGGCCGCCAACTGGCGCGACCGGGCTGTTGGTGCGTGACCATCAACCCCGCAACGCCCATCTGCGGGCTAAGCGCCCGACCTACATCGCGGCTTCGATCATCGCGGCATATTCGTCCGGTGTTGCCCGGCGGGGGTTGGACAGCGAGGACAGGTCCTTGGTGGCGTGGACCACCAGATCGGCGGTGCGGTCGCGCGACAGGCCCATCGCAATCAGGCCGGACGGCAGGCCGATGTCGGCGTTCATCCGCTCCACTGCCTCGGCCAGATCAGCACCCGCCGCCAGCCCCATCGCCTGCCGCAGCCGGACATATTTATCGGCACAGACATCGGCATTGAAGCGGAGCACGGTCGGCAGGAACACCGCGTTGAGCGTGCCGTGGTGCAGCCGCAAATCCTCGAGCCGGCCCGCCGCGTGGCTCATGGCGTGCACCGCACCCAGCCCCTTGATGAAGGCCATCGCGCCCTCGGTGGAGGCCATCATCATCTGCCAGCGCGCGTCGCGATTCGTGCCATCGGCAACCGCCATCGGCAGGTTGCGCCAGCCGCGCCACAGTCCGTCCAGCGCCACCCCTTCCGCCGGTGGATTGACGTTCGGGGTCAGGAACGCCTCGATACAATGGGTAATCGCATCCATGCCGGTGGCCGCCGTCAGCACCGGCGGCAGGCCGAGCGTCAATTCGGGGTCACACAGCGCAACCTTCGGGATGAACAACGGGCTGGCAAAGGTCAGCTTGCGACCATCTTCCATGATGATGACAAAGCCGACTGACACTTCGCTACCGGTCCCTGCCGTAGTTGGAATGGCGATCAGCGGGGCCACGCCTTTGATCTTCTCCGCACCTTTAAGCAGCGGGTCATATTGCGCCAGGGGCCCACCGCTCAGCGCCAGCAGGGCGACGGCCTTGCCGAGGTCCATCGATGATCCACCACCAAGGCAGACCACCCCGTCGCAGCCTTCGGCCTGATACAGCGCCAGCGCGGCGAGTGTCGCCCGCTCGGTCGGATTGCCCGGCGTTTCGTCATAGACCGTCACCGGGGTTCCGGCCTCAATCACCCCGAGCACCTGATCGAGCAGACCAGCCGCCCGAATACCCTTGTCGGTGGCGATGAACGGCCGGGTGATGCCCAACCGCTTCAGCTCCGCAGACAGCAGCTTCACCGCGCCAAAATCGAAATGGGTGGTGGTCAAATAGGTCAGAATGGCCAAGGTCTGTCTCCGGAAAATTCAGGGCTTATACGCCGACCATGCGCGGACTTGCTCCGGTCCGCTACGATGGAAAGGCATAGGTTGGCGGGAAAATGGATGGCGGGACTATCCCCGCCGCGCCTCGATTGCGTCCCAGATGCGTGAGGGTGTATCGGTGCCGTTGAAGCGGTCAATCGCCATGATGCCGGTAGGCGACGTCACATTGATCTCGGTCAAGTGCCCGGCGATGACGTCGATGCCGACGAACACCAGCCCGCGCGCCTTCAGTTCCGGCCCGAGCCGGGCGCAGATTTCCTCCTCGCGCCGGGTCAGTGTTGTTTCATACGCACTGCCGCCCGCCGCCAGATTGCTGCGGATTTCACCGGCTTTGGGCAGACGGTTGATTGCCCCTGCCGGCTCGCCGTCGACAAGGACGATGCGTTTGTCACCCTCGCTGACATCCGGCAGGAACTTCTGCACCATGAAAGGCTCGCGCCAGACATCGCTGAACAATTCAACAAGCGCGGGCAGATTGGCGTCGGTCTTGGAAATGTGGAACACCGCCGACCCGGCATTGCCGTACAGCGGCTTCACCACAATCTCGCCGTGGCGGGCCCGGAAATCCATCGCTTCGTCCAGCCGCCGGGTCACCAGGGTTGGCGGCATCAGGTCGGCAAAGCCGAGCACGAACAGCTTTTCCGGGGCGTTCCGCACCTCGGCCGGGTCATTGACGACCAGCGTGCCCTGCTTCTGGGCAATCTCCAGCAGGTGGGTGGCGGTGATATAGGCCATGTCAAACGGCGGGTCCTGCCGCATCAGCACAACGTCGATATCGCTGCCCAGATCAAGCGTCTCAGCCTCCCCCACCCAGCGGAAGTGATCACCATCGACCCGCTGAACCGTCAGGCGGCGAGCGTTGGCGAGGACCCGGCCTTCGCGCCAGGACAGGCCGTGCGGAGTATAATGCCAGAGACTATGCCCCCGCGCCTGCGCGCCCAGCATCAGCGCAAAACTCGAATCGCCAGCAATGCCGATCCCCTCGATCGGGTCCATCTGCACCGCTACCCGCAAGGCCATTACGTTCCTTTCCGGGGCACAGCACCCCGTTTCATCCCCTGTTATCCGCTCGGGGGGCGCTTCTCAATCACCAAGCCAAGCGCCCATCATGTGCACCGGCAGCCGCCATGGGCGGACCAACACCGCATCAAACCGGGCCGAATCCCCCGCTCTCACATAGCGGGACAGCAGGAATTTTGCGGCGCGTCCGATACGGTGGGTGCCGCGCCCGCTCAGTGCCTCGGCAGCAGCACGCAGATCACCGCGTGCCTTGACCTCGACAAAGGCCACCTGTCTGCCCCGGCGGGCGATCAGGTCAATTTCGCCTGCCGGAGTCCGAACCCGCCGGGCGAGGATCCGGTAGCCTTTCAGCTGCAGCCACAGCGCGGCATAACTCTCGGCCCGGCGGCCCCAGCTTTCGGCGCGGTGGCGGGTCACGCGTCACGCAAGGCCAGCGCCCGGGCATAGACCTGCTTGCGCGGCAGACCGAGCGAGGCGGCAACCTCTGCCACCGCCATTTTCACCGGCTGGTTGGCCATTGCCGACGCCAGCGCTGAATCCAGATCAGCCTCGGTCGCACCAACCGGATCGGCCGGCGGGCCGACAACAATGACGATTTCGCCCTTCGGGTCCGGCCCGGCGGCATAGCGGGCCGCAAGGCTCGATAGGCTGCCATCGACAGTCTCCTCAAAGCGTTTGGTGATTTCCCGCGCCACTGCTGCCGGTCGGTCGCCCAGACCCTGCGCCAGCGCAGCGAGCGAGTCGGCCAGTCGGTGTCCCGATTCGTAGAACAGCAATGTGGCGCGCACCCCGGCCAACTCTGCGATGGCCTCCGCTCGGGCTTTGGTCTTCGCCGGAAGGAATCCGGCAAACAGGAATCTATCGGTCGGAAGTCCCGCCAACGTCAGGGCGGCAATCGCCGCACAGGGGCCCGGCAAAGTCGTGACCGCAAGGCCCGCCGCCCTGGCATCCCGGACCAATTTATAACCGGGGTCGGAGATCAGCGGCGTCCCGGCATCCGACACCAGCGCCACCGCCTCCATCGCCATGCGCGCCAGCAGGCGTGGCCGCACCGTATCGGCATTGTGATCATGATAGGGGGTCATCGGCACCGTGCTGCCGACATGCCGCATCAGCTTTGCCGTAACCCGGGTATCCTCACAGGCCACCAGCGCAACGCGGCAGAGAACATCGGCGGCGCGGATCGTCAGGTCACCGAGATTGCCGATAGGCGTCGCAACAATGTACAGGCCGGGTGGCAGCGGTTCTGGAGACGACATTTGAACATCATGGGGCCAAGCGTCCGTGGCGCGCAACGGTGGATGGCAGGATTGGTGCTTGGCACCGCGATCCTTGGCCTGTCGGCCTGCGCCGCGCCCAAACGACCCGCACCGAAAATTGAGGTGGCGCCGCCGCCCGTTATCGTTGCGCCACCGCCGCCCCCACCGGTCGTACCGGTCCAACATAAAGTGGCGCTGCTGGTGCCCGTGACCGGGGAGAATGCCGCGGTCGGCCAATCGATTGCCAATGCCGCCAACATGGCACTGCTCGATTCGGGCAACACCAGCGTCAAACTGACCGTCTATGATACCGCGCCCGGCGCGGCACAGGCGGCAAGCCGTGCGCTCGGAGACGGGGCGAACGTGTTTCTCGGCCCGCTGCTTGCGCCCGATGTCCGGGTGGCAGCACCGCTGGCGGCGGCGCGCGGCGTCCCGGTGATCAGCTTTTCCAACGACGCAACCCTCGCACCCGGTGCCTATGTCATGGGGTTCCAGCCCGCCGAATCGATTGCGCGGGTTGTCGCCTTCGCCCGGTCGAAGGGCGTGGAGCGGTTTGCGGCACTGATCCCAGCCGGTGCCTACGGTCAGCGTGCCTCCTCCGCATTTGTGAAATCGGTGCAGGCGTCGGGCGGCAAGGTGACCGCCATCGAAACCTTCGTCCGGGACCGCAAGAAGCTGCTGGTCTCGGTGCGGCGGATTACCGACTATGAAACCCGGGTGGCGAAAACCGCACAGGCAGGGATGGTCCGGCAGGACGGCACCATTGCGCCGGTCGCCAACCGACTCGCCCCAGTCGCGTTCCAGGCCCTGCTGATCGCCGATTCGGGCAGCGTCGCCTCCGCCTTCCTGCCGGCCTTGTCGCAATATGGCGTCGGCAACACCAATGTCCGGCTGCTTGGCCCGGAACTTTGGAACAGCGAACCCGGCATCGCCCGGATACCTGGGTTGAAAGGCGCATGGTTCGCCAGCGTGCCGGACGGCCGCTTCGCGCAATTGTCGGCGCGCTACGTCACCCGCTTTGGTGGCGCTCCGAGCCGCCTCGCCAGCCTTGGCTATGACGCGGTGCTGCTGGTCAACAGTGTCGGCGCGCGCTGGACATTGGGGCAGGCATTCCCGCGCCGCGCGCTTGATGACGAGGACGGCTTTGCCGGGATCGACGGCATTTTCCGCTTCCGCGGCGGCGTTGCCGAGCGCGGGCTGGAAGTGCAGCAGATCGGTCCCACCGGCTTCGTGACCGTGGCTGCCGCACCAAGAGCGTTCCGCTAACCAGGAGAATCTCCCGATATATTGGTAGATTTCACACCAACATATCGGGAATTTTTCCAACTTCGGCGAGTTGTGATTTTCATCACTCCCGGCAATTAGGAAGATAATTCAACATTTTAGTGTTTGATTGGGCAATTGGCACGCCCTTTGCGATACTCTTGGTATGCAGCGGATGACCCGCTCAGTATCGCAAAGGAAACCAAGTGATGTTCTCGACCAGCAACTTCAGCCGCAACCTTGTCAGCGCTTTCGGATCGTTCGTAATCGCCGCGACCTGCCTTCTGGCCGCAACCGCACCGGCGATGACCAACCTCGTTGCCTGACCCCGGCCGCCTCAACCAAAGGATGATGTCATGACCAACAATGGTCGCTTCCAGCTCGACAAGTCAGTCGGCAAGATCGCTGGCGTCTGCGCCGGAATCGCCAACCACACCGGTATCGACGTCCTGTGGGTTCGCGTCGCCGCAGTCGCAGCAACATTGCTCGGCTCGGGCTTGCCGATCATCGGATATCTGGTGATCGCCGTCCTGGCCCAACCAAAGTCCCAAAGCCTCGCCGACTAAACGGCGAGGCCGGGCGGCCTAGCTCCGCTCGATCTTGACAGCGGCTTCGTCGAGGATGGCGGCGACGGCAGCCACCGTTTCCGCCGAAACGCCGGGCTGGGTCAGCCGCATGCGAAGGGCGGTTGCGACATTTCCCATCGCACGCAGCACCGGGGGCCAATTGCCACTGGAGGCCGACGAACCCGCCTCATCCATCCGGCGGAACAACGCATCGACCGTTGCCGCATTGTCGGCGAGATGGGCCATCCCTTCCGGCGTAATGGTATGGAGTTTCTTGCCGCCCCCGGCATCGGTCACCGACACCAGCCCCATTTCCTCCAGCAGCGTCAGCGTCGGATAGATGACCCCTGGCGACGGGGCATAGGAGCCGCCCAGCCGGTCTTCGATATCCTTGATCAGCTCATAGCCGTGGCGCGGCTTCTCCGCGATCAGCTTCAGGACAACCAGGCGGAGGTCGCCATGTTCGAAAAAGCGCTGCGCCCGCCGCGCCCGACCGCCAAATTCGAAATTGACGCCAAATCCTTCGCCGAAACCCCGGCTGAACCGGTGCCCGCGACGGTGGTGATGATAGCCGAACATCGGTGCTGCTCCTGCTGATTAGGATTACTAAGATATATCTGAATCCCTAGCAGTCAAGATATATCTAAAACGCTCAATAACGCTCAGAGAAGCAACTTCGGCAGGATCGCGTTCAGCAGCGGCAGCCCGGCACTGGTGACGCGCAGCCGTTCGGGCGAAGACTCGACAAAGCCGAGCGCGGACAGTTCCGCGAGTGCCGTCGGGTCAATCATCGACGCCAATGTGACCCCGGTCCGGCGTTCAAATATTTGCCAGTCGATCCCTACCGACAGGCGCAAACCCATCAACAGCGCCTCCCGGCCCCGCGTCTCTGCGTCCAGCACTGTTTCGCTGTCGATGCCATGACCGGTGGACTGGACTGCGCCGATCCAGCCTTCGGGTTTTGGGGTCCGGGTGGTTGCAAATCCACCGCGCCGCCCATGTGCGCCCGGGCCGACGCCGACATAGTCGCCGTAGGTCCAATAGCTGAGATTGTGGGCGGATTCCTCGCCCGGACGAGCGTGATTGGAGATTTCATAGGCCGGAAGTCCGGCCGCCACTGTCATCCCCTGGGTCATATCCCAAAGGTCGGCGGCCAGGTCTTCCCCGGGAAGATGCAAGTCCCCGGCGGCATGACGTGCGGCAAACCGGGTCCTGGGTTCAATTGTCAGTTGATAGAGCGACAGATGGTCGGTGCCAAAACTCAGGGCCTGCGCCAATTCGGCTTCCCAGCTGGCCAGCGTCTGGCCTTCCCGGGCATAGATCAAATCAAAGCTGACCCGGCCAAAATTGCGCTGCGCAACATCAAGCGCCGCCAGTCCCACCGCCAGATCATGGGGCCGCCCCAACTGCCGCAACGCGACATCATCAAGCGCCTGAAGGCCAAGGGACACCCGGTTGACCCCGGCAGTGGCAAAGCCGGCAAACCGCGCCGCCTCCACACTCGATGGATTGGCCTCCAGCGTGATCTCCAGACCGGTTGCCACCGGCCAAAGCCGCGCCACCGCATCGATAACCGCGCCCGTCGTCGCCGGGTCCATCAGTGACGGCGTGCCGCCACCGAAGAAAATGCTGGTGACAACATGCTCCGTCGTCAGCCGCGCCTCATGCGTCAGATCGGTGAGCAGGGCATCGCGCCATCCCGCCTCGTCGATTTTCGCGCGAACATGGCTGTTGAAGTCGCAATAGGGGCATTTGGTGACGCAGAATGGCCAGTGGACATAGACGGCGAGCGGGCTGCGTTCCACGTCAGAAACTGGCAGCCACCAATTTGGCAAATGCCGCTGCCCGGTGGCTGATGCTGTGCTTCAACGCCGGGTCCATTTCGCCAAAGGTCTGATCATAGCCGGCTGGCTGAAACACCGGGTCATAGCCGAACCCCCGGTCACCGCGCGGCGGCCAGACCAGCACACCGTCAACCCGACCCTCGAAAACCGCGCACGCCCCGTCCGGCCAGGATAGTGCCAGTGTGCAGACGAAAGCCGCATCGCGGACCGCATCGGCAGGCAAGGCGGCCTCCACCTTGTGCATCGCCATCATCCAGTCCCGGCTGCCGTCGGGCCGTTCCGCCCAGTTGGCGGTGTACACACCGGGCTGGCCACCAAGTGCCGCCACTTCAAGCCCGCTGTCGTCGCTGAGCGCGACAATGCCGGACGCCTCCGACGCGGCCCGGGCCTTCAACAGGGCATTTCCGGCAAAACTATCCTCGGTCTCCTCAGGCTCCGGCAAACCGAGGTCGCCCGCCGCGACCGGTTCAAGCCCGAACGGCCCTAGCAGCGCCGCAATCTCGCGCACTTTTCCGGCATTGTGGGTGGCGAGCACCAACCGACCGGGAACCAGCTTGCGGCTCACCGCCCGACAGCCGCCGCCTGTGCCGCAAAAATGCTGTCGCAACCAATGCGGGCGAGGCGGAGCATGCGCAGCAGGCCTTCCTCGTCATAGGCGGCACCTTCGGCCGTCGCCTGAACCTCGACGATGCCGCCGCCTTCGATCAGCACGAAATTCGCGTCGGTTTCCGCCGCCGAATCCTCGGGATAATCGAGGTCAAGAACCGCCGTCCCTTCGTAAAATCCGCACGAAACTGCCGCGACCCGCCCCTTGATCGGGTCAATCTTCAGGTCGTTTTTCAGCATGATCGCATCGACGGCCATCCTGAGCGCCACCCACGCGCCCGAAATTGCCGCCGTCCGGGTGCCGCCATCGGCCTGGATGACGTCGCAGTCGAGGGTGATCTGGCGCTCCCCCAGCAGTTTCAGGTCGGTGATGGCGCGCAGAGAACGCCCGATCAGTCGCTGTATCTCCTGGGTCCGGCCCGACTGCTTGCCCTTCGCCGCTTCCCGCTGCCCCCGTGTGTGGGTGGCACGGGGCAGCATGCCATATTCCGCCGTCACCCAACCCTGCCCCTTGCCGCGCAGCCATGGCGGCAGGCGCTCCTCAACGCTCGCCGTCACCAGCACATGGGTGTCACCAAATTTCACCAGGCATGACCCTTCGGCGTGCCGGGAAAAGCCTGCAATCATTTCGATGGGGCGCATCTGGTCGGGGGTGCGGCCGCTGGGGCGCATGGCGGGGTCTCCTGAAAATGGGTTGCGGCCTGTTAGGTCGCACCCGTTGAGCACGCAAGCCCGAGCGCCTACATTGGCTCCAGATCATGGCCGCCCCTACCATCACCGAGCTGAACGACCGCGCCCGCGATATTTTCCGGACGATTGTCGAATCTTATCTGGCGAGCGGATCGCCGATGGGGTCGCGCACTCTGTCAAAGCTTGGCGCCCTGGGTCTGTCACCCGCCTCCATCCGCAATGTCATGCAGGATCTGGAGGAACTCGGCCTTCTCGCCAGCCCGCATGTCTCAGCCGGTCGTATTCCAACCGATATCGGCCTGCGGCTGTTCGTCGATGGCATGATGCAAACCTCCGCCCCCTCAATTGAGGATCGCGCCACGATTGAGGGGCAGATGCGGCGGGACGGCGATTCGATTGAGGAGATCATGTCCCGCACCACGGCCGCACTGTCCGGCCTCAGCGCCTGTGCGGCGGTCGTCATGGCCCCGAAACGCGAACTGGTGCTCCGGCAATTGTCGTTCGTGCCGATGGGGCCGAACCGGGCGCTGGCGGTACTGGTCGGCGACGACGGCACGGTTGAAAACCGCGCCATCGACCTGCCGCCGGGATTGCCCGCAACCGTGCTGATCCAGGCGACCAACTATATCAACGCCCGGCTGACGGGACTGACACTGGCGCAAGCCGGCTTCCGGCTGGCCGAGGAATTGGCTGCCGACCGTGCCGCACTCGACCAGGCGGCGCAGGGCATCGTCGCCCGGGGTTTGGCGATCTGGTCGTCCGACGGGCTGTCCCGACCGGTACTGATCGTCCGGGGCAGTTCGCATCTGCTCGACGATCACGCCGCCGCTGACATCGAACGAGTCCGGCTGCTGCTGGCCGATCTCGACGGCAAAGAGGATCTGGCCCGGGTGCTCGATCTGGCCCGGGACGGCACGGGTTTGAAAATTTTCATCGGGTCAGAGAACAAGCTATTCTCTTTGTCGGGCTCCAGCGTTATCGCCGCCCCTTACCGCGCAGCGGGTGACCGGATTGTCGGCGTCGTCGGCGTCATCGGCCCGACCCGGTTGAACTATGCGCGGGTCGTTCCCATGGTGGACTATACAGCACAGGCATTGAGCAGGTTGATTGCATGAACGATGAAATTGAAACGCCGCCCGAGGACGAAACCGAGGCGGTGGAACTGGACTTGGAAGCGCTGCTCGCATCTCGCGACGCAGAACTTGCCGAGTTGAAAGACCGGATGTTGCGGGCTGCTGCGGAGGCGGAGAACAGCCGTCGCCGTCTGGAACGGGACAAGGCGGATGCGGTGGCCTACGCGACCACCGGCTTTGCCCGCGACCTGCTCGGTGTCGCTGACAATTTGCGGCGGGCGGTTGAGTCGATCCCGGCAGCGGCGCGCGAGGATGATGCGGTCAAAGGCATCGTGACCGGCGTCGAGATGACCGAGAAGGAATTGCAGACCGTCCTTGGGCGGCACGGCGTGTCGCGCATCGAGTCTATCGGCCAGAAGCTCGACCCGAACCGGCATCAGGCGATGCTGGAGGTCGAGCATGACGATGAACCCGGCACCATCATCCTGGAGCTGCAGGCCGGCTATGTGATCAAGGATCGGCTGTTGCGTCCGGCACTTGTCAGCGTTGCAAAGGCGCGGAGCACCGAAACGGCGGCCTGAATCCCTGCAAGGAGTCAAAATGATCATCGTAATCGGCCGCGCCGAAGCTGATCCGGCGCGGATCCCAGCCCTTCAACCGGCACTCGACGCGATGATGCGGGCGACCTGGGACGAATCCGGCTGTCTCAGCTATTCGATGGCTGTCGAGAATGCTGTGGAAGGCATCGTCACAATCGTCGAACGGTGGGCCGATATCGACGCCCTGCACGCCCATTTCGCCACCCCGCACATGCAAACTTTCAATGCCACGATCAAAGGTGCGGCAAGGTCGATCGATGTCAAAATATACGACGCCTCCAAAGAACGGTCACTGCCGGTCTGATCCCAGATGTTTGGTCCCGTTCACAGAGTGCGCCGAACCTCGGATGATCGGCGATCTGCGGGAGCTGAGTTTCAATGTTGCTGACGCACCGGTCGCTGCATTTTGCGGGATCCGGCAGCCATCTGTCGCGTGTAATGTCTTTGCATTTCTGACCAACGATCCCAACGTTTCGGTTGCGCCGATCCACCCCATAGCCATGTCAGTAATCCCGCACCCGGAGGATTCTTAGCGCTAGAGCGTCTTTCCACCAATCCGGGTCACCGTGACGGAGCCAAATTCGGTTCAGTGCAAGGCGTGAGGCGGGAGCGATGCATTGGCATCGTGACCAACGAGCAACGCCGCAATGGGCTGGATTTGGCCCGCCGCGCTTGCGGTTGCGTCAGGACGCCCGCTGGACAGCGTTGCGTCGCTTGCACGGGCCACCAGCCCCTGCCGCACGCCGCGCCTCGCCAGCAGACCTCCTGACGCAATCACGGTGATCCGGATTGGTCGAAAGACGCTCTAGCCGGGGAAAATACGGCGGCGAATATGGCAACACCGTTCCGTGCGAGCTCATGGCGTAGACGGCTGGTGCCCGAAAAGCCGCTTCCAGCCTGATGCAGTCTTTGTTATGTTCACTTTTCGTTCGAAGGACCGAGTAGAGCATCGATGGCAAGACCCTCAACCCGCTATGTTTGTCAGTCCTGCGGGGCGGTGCATTCTAAGTGGGCGGGGCAGTGCGCGGAGTGTTCGGAATGGAACAGTCTGCAGCAGGAGGCCAAGGCGACGGAGACCGCCTTTTCGGCCAAGCATAGCCTCAACAGCGGCGGGCGGGTCATCGATCTGTCGCGGCTTGACGCAGAGGTGGCGCTGCCGCCCCGGCTGGTGACAGGCATCGCCGAATTGGACCGAGCGCTGGGTGGCGGACTGGTGCCGGCGTCCGCCGTGCTGATCGGCGGCGATCCCGGCATCGGCAAATCGACACTGCTGCTCCAGGCCGCAGGACGGATGGCGGCGGCAGGCCTATCGGTCGCCTATGTCACGGGCGAGGAATCAACCGATCAGGTTCGCCTCAGGGCCCGCCGTCTCGGCCTTGCCAAATCGCCGGTGGCGCTCGCCAGTGCGACCTCGGTTCGGGATATCCTGACCACCCTCGGGCAGCAGCCAGCGCCGGCGTTGCTGGTCATCGACTCGATCCAGACCATGCATTCGGACACGCTGGAGGGAGCCCCCGGCACCGTTGGGCAGGTCCGCGCCGCTGCACAGGAACTCATCCGCTATGCCAAGGCCTCGGGCTGTGCCGTGGTGCTCGTCGGCCATGTCACCAAGGACGGGCAGATTGCCGGTCCCCGCGTGCTCGAACATATGGTCGATACCGTGCTCTATTTCGAAGGGGAGCGTAGCCACCAGTACCGCATCCTGCGGGCCGTCAAGAACCGTTTTGGCGGCACCGATGAAATCGGCGTGTTTGCCATGGGTGCGGATGGGCTGGAGGAGGTCAGCAATCCGTCATCGCTATTCCTGACCACGCGGGACCGTCCGGTCAGCGGATCGGTGGTGTTTCCAGCCCTTGAGGGCACCCGGCCCGTCATGGTCGAAATTCAGGCGCTGGTCGTCCGCATCGCAAGTGGTGCCACGCCGCGCCGCGCCGTCGTCGGCTGGGATTCGGCCCGGCTGGCGATGGTCCTGGCGGTACTGGAGGCGCGGTGCGGGTGCAGTTTTTCAACCTGCGAAGTCTATCTGAATGTCGCGGGCGGCCTCCGGATCAACGACCCTGCCGCCGATCTAGCAGTTGCCGCCGCCCTGATTTCAGCGCTGACCGACCAGCCATTTCCCAATGACAGCGTCGCGATGGGGGAGATTGCCCTGTCCGGCGAAGTCAGGCCCGCCAGCCACGCCACATTGCGGTTGAAGGAAGCGGCCAAACTCGGTTTTCATGCAGCATTGGTCCCGGTCGGGGGAACACCCGCACCCAAAAGCATTAAGGTCGCCGCGTTCCGGACGCTCGGACAGCTTGTCGATCACCTGACAGGTCGGGCATAAAGACGGCTATGGCCTTCACTGCCTTTGACATCATCATCCTGCTGCTGGTCTGCGGCACCGCGCTGCTGGGGGTGTTCCGCGGCTTTGTCACCGAAATCCTGTCACTGATGGCATGGGTTGCGGCGGTTATCGTGTTGCGGCTGTTTTTCACCCCGACGAGCGCGCTGCTCGGTTCCCTGACCGGCACCGCGACCGGTGGGGCGATCCTTGCCTTCGTGCTGGTGTTCGTGGTGACATTTTTTGCCTTTCGCTGGGTCGCCCGCGAATTTGGCAAGCGCACCCGGGCATCGGTGATTGGCCCGATTGACCGGGCACTGGGCTTTGGGTTTGGCGCGGCAAAGGGGCTGATCGTGGCCAGCCTGATTTTCCTGCTGATCAACCTGTTTTTCGATCTGGTCTGGGGTGCGGCGGAACCCAAGCCAGACTGGCTGCGCACGTCGCGGACCTACCCGGTGCTGATGGTGTCGAGCAAAGCCGTCGCCGACTATATCGATGAACGCCGGACACCGCCCGCCGAAGCAAAGCCCGACGCGGCGGCCTACGGTGCGCCGGACCGCGAAGCCATGGATCAGCTTTTCGACAAGACCGGTGGCTAGAGCGTCTTTCGACCAATCCGGGTCACCGTGACGGAGCCAAATTTGGCTCAGTGCAAGGCGTGAGACGGGAGCGATGCATTGGCATCGTGACCAACGAGCAACGCCGCAATGGGCCGGATTTGGCCCGCCGCACTTGCGGTTGCGT
>CALRKY020000044.1:0-11481 GCA_943368345.1 Synechococcus sp. UW140
CGGTTGCCGAAGGGGTCGCGGAGGCGGGCTTCGCGCCACCCCCAGCTCTCGTCGCGCGGCATTTGGTCGAACGTTAGCCCTTGAGACGTCAGCATCTTGCACCAGGCGTCGAGCTCGGGATGTTCGAAATAGATGACCATGGCCTCTGACGCCGGGCCGCCCCGGTGAAGGGACAAGGTCGTGCAGTCCGGCGCTTCGAAGCGGGCATAGCCATTGGTTGGGCTGTCGACGATCTGCTTGAATCCCAGCGTTCTGTAGAAGGCGGCCGACACTGCCGGGTCGTCACAGCCAATTGTCACCTGATTGAAGGCAAAGCTCGCGGGCGGCTTGGCCAACAGCAAGCGCGCGGTGGCCAGATAGCCCGCACCAAGCGCCACCTCAGCGGCGGCAAGAGCGAGCCCATTGCCGGTCAGCGTGGACAATAGGCCGAACAGGCCGCTGGCGATCCAGAGACAGGCCGGAAGCCGGAACAGCCCAACCGGCAGAAGCAGGACCGAAAGCGCGGCCAGCCCGACGATGAACAGGCTCGCCCCCGCGAGATAAAAGTCAACGCCGAACATTGGCGCGTCCGGGCCAAGGATGCCCGCAATTCCGATCAGTGCCACAACGAAGGTGGGCAGTCCGGTGCGTCCCGTCCGTGCAGCCGTCGCCAGATACACGCCGATGAGACCGAACAGCAGCCCGGTGTCGATGACAGCATACAACAGCTCATGCACCGCAGACTGGGGCATATGAGGGACAGCCGCTGAACCGATCCGTAGCGCACCGCCGATCCCGCCCGCCACGGCGCAAAACCGCAACAGCGGGATCAGGGCAGCAGCCACCGGCTCAACATTTGGCCGGTCGTTACGAGGCGCCCTTGATTGAAATTCCATGACTGCATTTGCCTTCCGAACAAGCCTGTCCGAATCAGACTCGGCGGGTTGAGGCGCACTTGCTACAATCTCAACTTAAGTTGAGGTCAAGATATGAATTTGCGAGCCACGGACAGCATGACAATCGGTGACCTCGCCGCCCGCACCGGTCTGTCGGTCTCCGCCATCCGCTTCTATGAAGCGCGCCATCTGGTGCAATCGACCCGCGCACCCAGTGGCCACCGGCGATTCCGCCGTGCCGATGTCCGGCGGCTGTCGTTCATCCGCATCGCCCAGCAGCTCGGCCTGTCGATTGACGGGATCGCTGCCGAACTGGCGAAGCTGCCGCAGGGCCGGACCCCGACCGCCGCCGACTGGGCCGGGATCAGCCGTGCCATACAGGCCCAGCTCGATGCGCGGATTGCGCTGCTGACCCGCACCCGCGACCGGCTGGATGGCTGCATCGGCTGCGGCTGCCTGTCCCTCAAATCCTGCGCGCTGTACAATCCGGAGGACCGGGCGGCTCGGTTCGGACCAGGCGCCCGCTACCTGCTCGGCGACGCGCCCGAGGCGCCGTCGCTATAGAAAACTATACGGATCCACATCGACCCTGACACGGACGCTGGATGGCACCGCGACAGCCCCCAGCCACTCGCGCAGCATCCCTTGAATATCCGCCGACCGCCGTGCGTGGACCAGCAGGCGCTGGCGGTGGCGGCCGCGCAACATGGCGAGCGGGGCGGGCGCTGGGCCGAGGACGCTCGTCCCCTCAACCGTCGGCGCGGCGCGGCCAATGGCCCGGGCGGTGTCGATCACCTCCCGCTCGTCCGGGCCGGAGACGATGATCCCGGCCAATCGCCCGAACGGCGGCATCCCGTGCTCGCGTCGCGCCTCGGTCTCCGCTGCATAGAAGCCTTCGGCATCCTGCTCGACCAGCGCCCGGATCACCCGAGCGTCAGGCTGGTGGGTTTGCAGGTACACCCGCCCCGGTTTCGCCGCCCGTCCGGCGCGACCCGCGACCTGGGCAATCTGTTGGAAGGTCCGCTCGGCGGCGCGCAAATCACCGCCCGCCAGCCCCAGATCGGCATCGACCACCCCAACCAGCGTCAGATTGGGAAAATGATAACCTTTGGTGACCAGCTGCGTGCCGATCAGCAGGTTGACCTCGCCGCTGTCGACCGACTGGATAAGCGCGGCAGCGCGGGACGGCGACCAGATCGTATCCGATGTCACAATCGCGGTCCGCGCCTGCGGCAGCAGCTGCGCCACCTCTTCGGCGACCCGTTCGACCCCGGGGCCACACGGTACCATCTGTCCTTCTGCCCCGCATTTGCCGCAGGCCCGGGGCGGCGGCGCGGTAAAGCCGCAGTGGTGGCATTGCAGCCGCTGGCTCAACCGGTGTTCGACCAGCCACGCCGTGCACATCGGGCATTCGACCCGCTCCCCGCAGGCGCGGCACAGCGTCAAGGGTGCATAGCCCCGGCGGTTGAGGAACAGCAGCCCCTGTTCGCCCCGGTCCAGCGTCTCGGTCAGTGCCGCCAGCAGCGGCAGACTGATCCAGCGCCCGCGCGGCGGCGGATTGCTGCGCAGATCGATGGTGGCGATATCGGGCAGGGACGCCCCGCCATAGCGCTCCGGCAGGGTCAGGTGGACATAGCGGCCGCGTTCGACCTGCACCCGGCTTTCAATCGCCGGGGTCGCGGTTGCCAGCACCACCGGGCAACCCTCCAGCGAAGCGCGCATCACCGCGACGTCGCGCGCATGATAGGCGACGCCCTCCTCCTGCTTGAAGCTCGTCTCATGCGCCTCATCGACGACGATCAGCCGCAGGTCGCGGTAGGGCAGGAAGAGCGCCGACCGCGCCCCGACCATCACCTTGGCCTCCCCCGATGCCACCGCCCGGTAGGCGCGCCGCCGCTCGGTTGATTTCAGGTCGCTGTGCCAGACCAACGGTGCCACCCCGAACCGCGCCCGGAACCGCTCCAGCCACGGCTCGGTCAGTGCGATTTCCGGAACCAGCACCAGCGTCTGCCCGCCCTGCCGCAAGGCCTCCGCCAAGGCCTCGAAATAAACTTCGGTTTTCCCCGATCCGGTGACCCCGTCGAGCAGATAGGGGGTGCTGACCCGGTCCCGAACCGCCGCAATCAGCACGTCGGCTGCGGCCTGCTGCGCCGGTTCAAGTGGCGGCAATGCATGCGCGGGATCGGGCAGCGGCACCGGCTGATCCGCTGTGACCTGCACCGCCTCCAGCGCGCCAGCGGTTACCAACCCCCGGATTACACCGTCCGACACCCCAGCGGCCCGGGCCAGTTCCCCGATCATCCCCTGCCACCCCGCCAACCGCTCCAGCGCCGCCGCCCGCATCGGGGTCAGCTTGGCAGGTACCCGTCCGGTCAGCCGGTACTCAGTCACGACGCGCGGTGGTTCCAGCGCGCCTTGGGAGGGCAGGATCATCCGCAGCACTGCCGGCGGCTGGGCGAGATAATAGTCGGCAACAAAGGCCACCAGCCGGCGCAGTGGCGCTGGTATCGTCAGACTGTCGATGACCGCGATGACCGGCCTGAGCTTCGCGTCGGGAACCTCCTTGGCCGCCAGCACACCTGCGTCCCAGACCACCCCGACGACCTCGCGCGGACCAAGCGGCACCCGGACAATGTCGCCCGCCGCCAGCGTCAGCCCTGGCGGTACCGCATAATCCAGCGCGCCAAGCCCATGCTGCAACACCAGAACACGGACACGGAGGCGGGTAGGGGTCATACTCGGAGGTATAGGCGGACGCAGCGGCTTCGTCACCGCCTCGGACCGAAGCCGATCGGCGGTCTCTACCCCTCGCCGTCACCCTTACCGTAGCGGGTTTCGAGGAAGCGGCCTTGCGTCAGGAACGCGTCGCGGTCGGCGGCGGCGAGTTGTTCGGTGGTGTCGCCGAGTTCGGCTTCGACCAGCTTCAACCCCTCAATCAGCCGCGCCTCCATTGGTGGGCCACCGTCCGCGGTCCGGCGGCGGCGTTCTGGCTCGGGCAGTTTGACATAGCTTTCCACCAGCCCCGGCAGATGCTGGCCGAGCAGGCGGCTTAGGTCGAGCGCCACGGGCGTGCGGGCATCGGTCAGCGCCAGTTGCGGCTGCAGCTGGGCCAATCGAGTGGAAATCGCATCAAGCACCGGGGTCGCCGCTGCTGGCAATTGCTTGCGCTGCCGGTCGAGCCATGCATCGGTTCTGGCGGTCAGCTGGGCGGGCGGGGCAGTGGCAATTGTCGCCGCTGCGATCGGCCGTTCGCGCGACATCACCAGCACCAGTGCCATCGCGACCAGCGCCAGGCCGAGCCCGGTGAACAGCCCATCAATGCCGAGCGGCGCGATGATCAGGCCGTACAGCAGCAGCCCGAACATCACCGTTGCCGCCGCGATGCCGAGCCGACCGAGCGTCTTGCCGAACCGGCCGACCGCGCGCTGGCGGCGGTGGCGGCGCGCCAGTTCGGCCTCCGGCGTGCTGCGCAGCCGCCGTTCCTGCTCGTCCCACCGGGCGAGAACCTCATCGACTTCGCGGACCATCAGCCGGTGATTGCCTCAAACGATGATTGGGTTCCGCCCGACAATTTTGCCTGCGCTGCCCCTTCGGCCCGGGCGATATAGCCACGCGATTTCTCGACCTCACCAGTCAAGGCATCGACCGTCGTCTTCATCGAATCGAGCGATTTCAGCTTGAACTGATCGATGGCGTCCATCGTGTCATAAATATTCTGGAAGGCGCGTTTCAGCGTTTCAACCGGGATGGTCGCGCCAGCCGCCTGTTCATGGATGCGGGCGGTGTTGTCCTTCAGCAGCGCCCCGGTCGATTCGATCATGTTCGCCGTCGTGGTGTTGAGCGCCGTGATCTGATCCAGCACCAGCCGCTGGTTGGTCATCGCCTGCGCCACCGTCACCGCCGTCCGCAGCGCAGCAACCGTCGTGGTCGACGCCCGGTCAACGCCCTTCACCAGCTCAACATTATTCTTCTTGACCAGATCGAGCGCCAGATAGCCCTGCACGCTGACCGCCATCTGGGTCAGCAGGTCGGTGGTCCGCTGCCGGACGTAGAAAAGCGCGGTTTCGCGCATCGCTTTGGACTTGGCCGGGTCGCTGGTTTCCAGCTCCATCGCCTTGCCTTCCAGCCGGGTGTCGAGCGTCTTGGACACGTGGATCATCTGCTCCAGCTTGCCCATCGTCGTCCACAAATTGGCCCGCTCCACGTCGATGGCGGCATTGTCCATCATCAGCTCGTCCTTGCCGCCGGACAGGCGGGTCAGGATCGTCGAGATGTGGCTTTGCGCGCTTTGGTAGCTGTTGAAATAATTCCGCATCTTGTTGCCGAACGGCAGGATGCCGAACAGTTTGCGCGGTGCCGTCAGGTTGCCGCGCTTGGCCGGATCCAGATCCTCAACCGTCCGGCGCAGTTCGGTCAGGTCGGCCCCAACGCCGCTTTCCTTGTCCATCGCCCGCACCGGCCGATCGAGAAAGCGGTTGGACTGGCCAGCCGCTTCGGCAATTTCGCGCCGCCCCAGCGCCGAAAGTTCATCGACCTTTTTGCCAAACTCCGGTGAATTGGCGTCCATCGCCGCCAGCTTGTCGACAAAATCATCGACCCGGGCGTCGAGTGCGGTGCGCTGCGCATCCTGCAATGGTACGAGGCCAGCGGCCTGGCTCGGCTGCACGATCTGCACCGGGTCCGGGGCGGTCAGGGTGATTGTCGGGGCTTCGCTCGCCATCGTCCTTGGTCTTTCGTCAGTGTGTCATGCACATATAACACCTCTGGCGCACATTGCGAGAGGGGTCTGCACTAGTTAGAGCCTCTGGTGTCCATATGCCAGAGAGGCCCCGTCCCATGAAATTCTTCGTCGACACTGCCGACACCGCCGACATCGCCGAACTGGCCGCGACCGGCCTGCTCGACGGGGTGACCACCAACCCCAGCCTGATCCACAAATCCGGGCGCAAATTCCTGGAGGTCGTCGCCGAAATCTGTGGTCTGGTCGAAGGGCCGGTGTCAGCCGAAGTCGTCGCCACCAATTTTGACGGCATGATGCGCGAAGCCGACATTTTGCGCGCCATTGCCCCCAATGTCTGCGTGAAACTGCCACTGACCATGGATGGGCTGAAGGCCTGCAAGCGCTTGAGCGATCAGGATGTCATGACCAATGTCACCCTGTGCTTTTCCGCCAATCAGGCGCTGCTCGCTGCCAAGGCCGGTGCAACCTTCATCTCGCCCTTCGTTGGGCGGCTCGATGACAATGGCCAGGACGGCATGGACCTGATCGACGACATCCGGACCATCTATGACAATTACACCTTCGCCACCGAAATCCTGGTGGCCAGCGTCCGCCACCCGGTCCACATCCTGCAAGCCGCCAAAATCGGCGCCGACGTGATGACCGCCCCGCCAGCCGTCATCAAACAATTGTTCAACCACCCGCTCACCGACAAAGGCCTCGCGGCGTTCCTGGCGGACTGGGAAAAGACCGGGCAGACAATTGGCTAGCTCGCCTAGAATTTCAGGCCGAGCGTTGCAAATACCTGTCGCGGGGCGCCGTAATAAGCGGTCAGCACGCCTTCGCGCCCCAGCGACGGGACGAACACACCGGCGGCATTGCGGGCCCCGAACACGTAACCGGAGGTTTTGTAGCGCACATCGAACAGGTTTTTGCCGTGAACTGACAGCGACCAGCGGTCATCGTCTGACCGCCAGCCGATGCTCGCATCCACCAGTTGATAGCTGGGCTGGTCGAGGGCACCGGCCACTTCAAACTGATTGGTCAGACTTTTGAAGGACAGGCTTGGCGAAATGTCGATGATGCCGGGACCGACCAGCGTCATGGGCAGTGATAGGGTCAACGTGGCGCTGCCAGTGTATTTCGGGGTGTTCTGGAACACCCGCTGACTGGCGACATCAAGCCCGGTTGCCCCGATGAACTGTTTGTACTCCGGGTCGATATACCCGAGCGTCAGGCCAAAATTGACCGCAGACCCTGCCCCGGCGAAGTCGCGCGCCACCTTGGCCTGCGCTTCGAATTCGAGGCCGTTGAGCGTGGCCTTGGCCGCGTTGGAGGTGATGCCGACGAAGGTGTCGTTGATTCCGTCATTGTTTGAGTCGAACCCGAACGAGCCTGGAACCTGCACGTCCTTATAGTCCGAATGGAAGGCCGCGACGCTGATATTCAGCCGCCGGTCAAGCATGCTAGCCTTCCAGCCGATCTCATAGCTGTTCACTGTTTCCGGGTCGAACGACAGGAAGTCGTAGATTTCCTGAGGGTCTCTGACGCCATTCCGGTTGGTGTCTGGGGCAGCTGTTGTCAATCCGCGCGGGTCGAAGCCGCCGCCCTTGAAGCCGCGCGAATAGCTGGCATAAATCGTGTGGTCCGGGGTGATCTTGAAGCTCGCCGAGGCGCGCGGTGTGAACTCCTTGAACGTCGCCCGGCCATCGAAGTTGGACGTCAGGCCGCCGAGCTGTACACCCGCTCCGCCAAGCGCTGGCGACGCACCGCCAGTCAGGTTCTTGCGGATCACCACCGAATGCCGCTTGTCATTGGTGTAGCGCCCGCCAGCTGACAGGCTGAACCGGTCGGTCAGGTCATAAGTAAAATCACCAAAGATGCTGTAGGTCTTGGTTTTGACATCTCCAAAGGTGCTGGCAGTAAAGCCCGGCAGGCCGATCAGCGTCCCTGTGGTGCCAAGGATCACGTCGAAAATATTATTGGCACTGGCATTCAGATAATAGACGCCGACAAGACCGTTGAGCTTCTCCCCCGAATACAGCAGCTGCGCCTCTTCGGAGAATTGGTGGTTGCGGTAGATCGCCGGAACATCGACATCCTGCGCGGGCAGGCTGTCGAAATCGATCGGGGTCGAGGTCTTGTCCTTCCGGTAGGCGATGATGTTCTTGAGGGTGATTGTATCGCTAAGCTTCAGCTGCGCTGTCACCGCGCCGCCATAGGCCTCGACATCCTGGTTAGGCGTATCAAGGCCCGACCGTGTGTCATATTCATTGGCGAGGACCGGCGCACCCGACTGGCCGCCGGGGATCAGGCGATGACCCTGTTTGGGGTCGCTGTTGTCCTTCAGATAGTCGCCGGTCACCCGGAAGCTCAGCATCTCGCCGGCATCAAACTCACCCGTGAAGCGCCCGGCCCAGATATCCTTGTTGTAATTCTCGCGCGTAGTCAGGTTGAGATTGTCGCCAAAGCCGCCACGGCTCAGCCGAGCTACCGAAGCCCCGACCCGGACACTGGGAGTCAGCGAGGTGGAGGCGCTGACCACCGCGTTGGCTTCCTGATACTGGCCGCCGGTCAGCCGGACACTCAGGGTCGGATCGTCGGACAAGCGCTTGGTTACATATTTGATCGCGCCGCCAATGGTGTTGCGCCCATACAGGGTGCCCTGCGGGCCGCGCAGCACTTCGATGCGCTGGACGTCTAGCACTTCCAGCACAGCGGCTTGGGGACGATTGAGGTAGACGTCGTCAATATAGATGCCGACACCTGCTTCGAAACCCGCGACCGGATCCTGCTGGCCAATGCCGCGAATGAACGCCGACAGGGTGTTGTTCGAGCCGCGTGTCGGCTCCAGCGTAAGGTTGGGGACCGACTGGGCAATCTCGGTGATGTCTTGGACACCGGCAGACGCCAACTGCTCCCCGCTGAACGCGGTAACAGCGATTGGTACATCCTTCAGGCTTTCCTCGCGGCGGCGGGCGGTGACCACGATGTCATCATCGCTGGTCGAAATCGCTGTCACGGTCTCGCTGGTCTGTGCTGCCACCAGTTGCGCCGAGGCGAGCGCACCCAGCGCAACGCCGGCCTGAATGATCGTGCGAATCGTAAAAATGCGCTGCGTCATGGTAATATCTCCCCTTGGCGGCAAAATGGCTTGGCTTGTGCCTTGTTACAGCACTGACTATTGAAACCTGAACCAAGTTTCAACTTGGAAAGATCCCGGGGGGCGGAAATGATCGATGAGCGTGGTGTTGCGGCAACAGGCACAGCCGACAATAAAGTGCCGCGCACCGAGCGCGGGCGGCGGACCCTGCGGGCAATTCTCGATGCCGCTGGACTGGAATTCGGCGAGCGTGGATTTCAGGGTGCAGCGATAACGCGCATCACGGCGCGGGCCGGTGTCGCACTGGGGACATTCTACACCTATTTCGATTCCAAGGAGGAAATCTTCCGGGCATTGGTCAAGGATATGTCGCAGCGGGTTCGGGACACTGCGGGTCCCGCCATCCTCGCCGCGCCTGACCGTCTAACCGGTGAACGCGACGGCTTGCAGGCGTTCCTGGAGTTTGTCCGCCAGCACAGCGAGCTGTACCGCATCTTGGACGAGGCTGAATTCGTCGATCCTCCCAGCTGGCGGGCGCATTATGAGGGCACTGTGGCCGGCTATGTCGCCAGCCTGAAAGCAGCGGCCAACAAGGGCGAAGTCCGACCGGACATCGACGAGGTTCATGCGTGGGCGATTGTCGGGATGAATGTGTTTCTTGGATTGCGCTATGGTGTTTGGCGTCAGGATGAACCGGTCGGAGAGATTGCTCGGATCGCCAACGACCTGCTCAGCAACGGCCTGCGGGTGAACTAGCGCTTTTACCCCGGCGGTGGTTGGCGCATTGTCTTGGCCGTGACCGATGCGCCTGACCACCCTGCCCGCACTCTCGCTGCCGAATGGCGGGGGAGTTTGCAGTTTCAGCGGCGGTTGTCGCCGCATACGGTGAAGGCGTACGGGACCACCGCCTTTGGCTTTGTCGCCTTTGCGGGGGATCATCTGGGCCGGGTGGTGGATGCCGCTGCGCTTTCGGGGCTGCGCCTGACCGATTTCCGGGCCTATCTGGCGATGCGGCGGAGCGGCGGGTTGGCGAATGCCTCCGTGGCGCGCGAGGTGTCGGCGCTGCGGACCTGGTTTGAGTGGCTGGCGACCCAGCACGGCATCACCTGCACTGCCGTTGCCAGCCTGCGTTCGCCGCGCCTGCCGCGCCGGGTGCCACGACCGCTCGCCCCGGCCGATGCCGCAGCGGTGGCGGACGAAGCGGCGGAAAGTGCCAGCGAGCCGTGGATCGCGGCGCGGGACGCAGCCGTGCTGCTGCTGCTCTATGGCAGCGGCCTGCGGGTGGCGGAGGCTTTGTCGCTCGACGGTGGCATCCTGCCGCTCGGCGAAACCTTGGTGGTCACCGGCAAGCGCAACAAGACCCGCATCGTGCCGCTGCTGCCGGTGGTGCGCAGCGCGGTTGAGGTCTATGCAGGCCTGTCGCCTTATCCCCCGGCGCGCGGCGAGGCGTTGTTTCGCGGGGCCCGGGGCGGACCGCTCGATGCCGGCCTGGTCCGCAAGGCAATGCGGGTGGCGCGCGCCGGTCTTGGCCTGCCACCATCAGCGACCCCCCACGCGTTGCGCCACAGCTTTGCAACCCACCTGCTCGGTCGCGGAGCCGACCTGCGGGCGATCCAGGAATTACTCGGCCACGCCAGCCTGTCCTCGACCCAAATCTACACCGATGTCGATGCCGCCCAGTTGATGGATGTGTACCGCAACGCCCACCCGCGGGCGTGAAGACCTCAACCTTCACCTACAATCCGGCGAGCCAGGTCATGTCCACCCTCCGCTCGAACGACATCTGGTCGGGAACGGCGGAAAATGTTAGCCGTCCCGTCCTCACCAACGGCCTCAACCAAAATTCAGCGAATTAAATATACTGTCCCCGGAATTCTCCAGGGCTAAGACGATCGGGCGCCCGCTTGGCAATCCCGCGTTCCTGGCGCAGATTGAAGCCATGACAGGCCGCACCCTCCGCCCCGGCAAACCGGGCCCGCGTAAAGAAGAGAGTTAAGTGCACTGTCACCGTAATTCTAGTTCTATAGTTGGATTTATTATGCATAAATTATTCAAAATTGTGATTGCCTGTGCATTCGCATGTTTTTGGGTAGAACGTAATGCAGCTTGCAATTTATTTAATACTAACAAAGATGATATATTTTACTCAGGCAAACTTCGCATTCTTGAGCATAAATATTTCATGGATGAAAATGGTACTGCATTGTCGATCAAAATATTAGATGGAGATGCTTTGAATTATATTTCAAGATCTGTTAAAAAAGCTGGAATAAAAAATGAAATTTGTCTTAATTTGAAATTTGTCGGTAGATTAGGGAAATTTGATGAAGTTAGGGATACTGTTATTTTGGTAAAATTAATTCACATTAGCAGTATTGAATGTTGAGTTTTAATTGGGAATTACGGTGACAGTGCATTTGGGGTTACGGTGACAGTGCACTTAATTGGGAGGGTGTGAAGACGCGGGCAGCGCGCCTCCTCGCGCCAACAGACTGCTGGGGGATGCCACCCCCAATCGAATAGCTTGTTCGTATTTTGTTCTTGACATTCACAACCAGATCGGTTAGATGCGCGCTTGCTCCGGCGTGGCCACGTTCGGGGCGGACACGGGTTTGTGGCTGATTGAGGTCACTTACCCAGGACCGGCGCGGAATCGTTCGGGTAACCAGCCGAAGCTTCGCGACCTGCCCGTCTGGTGAGGTCTGCCAAAAGAGCGTCCAATTGCAACCGCTGAAAGGGCGACAGACCAAGGCTCCAGACACCAGTCTCGGTGTGATGCAGTA
>CALRKY020000045.1:0-4788 GCA_943368345.1 Synechococcus sp. UW140
TGTCATAGGCCGGCTCATATCGTGTATGTCCCATCGATCTACTCCCAGCGGCTGAACTGCCGCCGGACGATCTTGCGGCTGCTTTGTCATCAGGCCGCGGTCCTGAGAAGATCGACATCTGAACCAGACTGTCCGCAAACCGGGAGAGCTGACGTGCGCTGCTATGGCCGGGATGAGGCGCGTTGCCGTCAGCAGCCCGGTCATTTGAACGACGGGTTTCTGAATATCAACAATCGTCGTTGAACGTCTGCAATGGAGTCGCTAGCTGCGTGACGGCTTTTCCTTCAAATTAACCCGGAAGCTGACGGTCCGCACTCGGTCAGAAAGCGGATGCAGCAAATTCGAACGGAGACACGACGGCGGCTTTGCCTTGGAGAGCCGAGCCGCTAGGACGGGTATATGCTGTCGGTGCCGCCACCCCCCTTGCGACTGTCGATTGATCTGGACGCGCTCGCTGCCAATTGGCGCTGGTTTCGGGACCGGTCGGGTTCAGCATCTTGCGGCGCGGCGATCAAGGCGGACGGGTACGGGCTGGGGGCGCAGGCGACGCTCAATCGGCTGGCGCAGGAGGGGTGCCGCGATTTCTTCGTCGCAACCTGGGCGGAGGCGGCTTTGCTGTTGCCGTTGGCCGACGGGTTGCGGTTGTCGGTGCTGCACGGCGTCCGCACCGATGACCTGCCCTATGCCTTGGCGAGCAATGCGGTCCCGGTGCTCAGTACTGCTGCTCAGGTGGCGCTGTGGCGGGCCGCTGCGCCGGGCCGACCCTGTGATGTGATGGTCGATACCGGCATGAACCGCCTTGGCCTCTCCGTTCGGGACGGGGCGTTGCTCGACGGCCTCAACATCGAAACGCTGATGAGTCACCTTGCCTGCGGGGAGGAGGCGCTGAGCCCGATGAACGCGCAGCAGCGCAGCCTGTTCGCGGCCATCGACTGGCCCGCCAAACGGCGCAGTCTCGCCAATTCCGGCGGCGTGACGCTCGGCACTGACTATGCCTTCGACCTGACCCGGCCGGGCATCGGCCTTTATGGTGGCACCCCGGGTCCGGGGACTCAGGTTGCCCGAATCGAGGCGCAGATTGTGCAGGTCCGCGAGGTCGCGGCGGGCGGCAGCGTCGGTTATGGCGCAACCTTCGTCGCTGACCGCGCCATGCGGGTCGCGATCCTGAACCTCGGCTATGCCGACGGATATCGCCGCGCCTTCTCGGGCGGGCAGGGCAGCGCCGGGGGACACACGGTAGTGGGCCGGGTATCGATGGACCTGACCGCCATCGATGTGACTGGTAGCGGCTTGGCCGAGGGTGACTGGATCGAGGTTGATTTTGACCTGCCATCCGCCGCCACCGCGACCGGGTTGTCGCAATATGAGTTGCTGACAGGCTTGGGCCACCGCTATCAGCGCAGTTACACATGACTGTGATACTGACCCCCATCATCGCGTTGCTGGTCGCAATCGGCGGATTTGTGATTGGCGCTTTGGCGGCAATCGGACGGCTGGCGCGGTTCGCCGGCACCGCCGTCGCCCGGATGCTGACCCCGCCCTATTATGGCGGACGCTTCCTCGAACAATTGCTGATCGTTGGCTATTTGTCGCTGCCGGTGGTTGGCCTGACCGCGCTGTTCACCGGGGCGGCGCTCGCGCAGCAGATTTTCGTCGGGGGCAGCCGGTTCAACGCGGCGAGTACCGTGCCTGCCGTGACCGTCATTGCCATTGTCCGGGAACTCGGGCCGGTGCTCGGCGGGCTGATGGTGGCGGGCCGGGTGTCGTCCGCCATGGCCGCCGAACTCGGCACGATGCGGGTTACCGAGCAGATTGACGCGCTGACCACGCTGCGCACCGATCCGTTCCAGTATCTGATCGCACCGCGCCTGCTGGCCGCAACCCTCGCCATGCCGGTGCTGGTGTTTGTGGCCAATATCATCGGCGTGCTCGGCGGCTATGTCATTGCGACGGCCCGGCTCGGGTTCAACGGGGCCAATTATTTGAACATCACCCGCCGCTATCTGGAATGGGACGATGTCGCGTCGTCGATGGTCAAAGCCGGGGTTTTCGGCTTCATCATCGCGCTGATGGGTTGCTACCACGGCTTTCATTCGAATGGCGGCGCGGCGGGCGTCGGGCGGGCGACCACCAATGCAGTGGTCAGTGCTTTCATCCTGATCCTGCTGGCCAATTTGATCATCACCGTGATCGTGTTCGGGTCATGACGCCAAAGATTGAGCTGCGCGGCGTATCCAAACGCTTTGGCCGCAAGGTCGTGCTCGACCGGATCGACCTGTCGATTGCGCCGGGCGAATCGCTGGTGGTGATCGGTGGATCGGGGACCGGCAAATCGGTCATGCTGAAAACCATCCTTGGTATGTTGCAGCCCGAGGAAGGGGCGGTGCTGGTCGATGGAGAGGTGGTCACCGGCCTCAAAGGGCGTGCGCTGGCGGCGCACCGGGCCCGGTTCGGCATGTTGTTTCAGGGCGGCGCGCTGTTCGATTCGCTGCCGGTCTGGCGCAATATCACCTTCGCGCTGACCCGGGGCGGTCCCGCCGGTGGCGAGATGCGCAATCTGGCGATCGAGACACTGGCGCGGGTCGGCCTCGGTGCCGATGTTGCCAATCTGCGCCCGTCCGAACTGTCCGGCGGGATGCAGAAGCGGGTGGCACTGGCCCGGGCGATTGCCGCCAAACCGCAGATCATCTTTTTTGACGAGCCCACCACCGGATTGGACCCGATCCGCGCCGATGTGATCAACGACCTGATCGTCGAGCTGGTGCGTGATTTGGGCATCACCGCACTGACAATTACACATGATATGGCGTCGGCACGAAAAATCGCGCATCGTGTCGCCATGCTGTACCAGGGCAAGATCATTTGGGAGGGGCCGCGCGATCAGATTGACGCGAGCGGCAATCCTTTCGTCGATCAGTTTGTCAACGGTCGCGCCGACGGGCCGATCCGCACCGGGCAATTGGCCGCATGAGCACGCGCGACGACCTCGCCCAGGCGCTGATGCGCGCCGCCGATGGTGACCGCGCCGCGCTCAAGTTTTTTTATGAGGCAACCTCCGCGAAACTATTTGGCGTGGTCAACCGTATCTTGGCTGACCGCGGCGACGCGGAGGATGTTTTGCAGGACGTCTATGTGACGATCTGGCGCAAAGCGGTTGAGTTTGATCCCAGCCGTGCCAGCCCGATCACCTGGGCAGCCACCATTGCGAGGAACCGGGCAATTGACCGGTTCCGGGCACGGGGAAAACGCGACCTCCGGCCTCTCGACGACGCTGCCGAGGTCGCTGACGACGCGCCGTCCGCATTTGATGTGGCGTCGACGTCGGAGGAAGGACGACGCCTCGCCGAGGCGCTGGCCGAGATTGAGCCGCGGGCAGCCGCAGCGATCCGGGCGGCGTTTTTTGAAGGGGCAACCTATGCAGACCTTGCGGAGCGCGCCGGCGTTCCGGAGGGGACGATGAAGAGCTGGATCCGGCGTGGTTTGTTAAGTTTAAGGGCGAAACTCGAAGCATGAGCGACCTAGGCAACATCGAAGAGCGGGAGGCATTGGCTGCCGAATACGCCCTGGGCGTGCTCGGGACCGCTGACCGCGCCGCCGCGGCTGCCCTGCTCGCCCGTGACAGCGATTTTGCCGCTGCCGTTGCCCGCTGGACCGCCCAACTCGCCCCGATTGTCGAAACCGTGGCACCAGTGGTGCCTGCATCCGGCGTCTGGGACCGCATCAACGCCGAAATCGCCCCGCCGGTCCGCCGCGCGCCGGTGGCCGCCACCCAATCCTCCACCAGTTTCTGGTCAAGCCTGTTCGTCTGGCGCGGCATGTCGTTCGCCTCAACGGCTGCGGCGACCGCGCTGGCCTTTGTGGCGCTGTCCCCCGATCGGTCACCAGTTTTGGTTGCGGCATCCCAGCAAGTGGCCCGCGCAGAGGTCTCCGCCCCGCTGTTGCTCGGTGACGGCAAGGCCACGATGGTGGCTGCCGCCTACGACCCCAATGTCCGCGAAGTGCTGGTGACGCCTGCCGCCAATGTCGACATTCCGGCCGGGCGCACGATGGAATTGTGGATCATCATCGGCGACAAGGCCCCGCGTTCGCTCGGCGTCATCACGCCCGGTGCCGCCGCCGCCCATGTCCTCCCCGGCGACGTCCGCGCTGACCTCGCTGCCGGCGCCACGCTGGCGATCAGCATCGAACCCTTGGGCGGCTCTCGCACCGGCGCGCCGACAGGGCCAGTGGTCGCAGCAGGAAAGCTGACCGCGGTTTAGCCAGGCCGCAAACTCATAAAGCTGCCATTCTGCTTCCGACTCCATTGCGGACGTTCGCGGGCACGTGTTCTATCGCGATGAGGAGGGCACATGCGACAAGAGCAAGTTGAGATACTTTCGGATCAGACCAACGCGGCAGTGATGCGACATCCGGGTCGCCATTTCCCCGGCGTGCTCGTTCAGGGCGATACACTCCACACCCTTTGCCAAAGGGCGGACGTGGTCTGCCGCGAGCTTTGTCGAGGCTCTCCCGGTTATGACGAAGCCAACAAGCTAAGGAACGCCCTGTGGGGCTTGCTCACCCACTATAAGGTGGTGCTCAGCGAGCATGACCTACCACTGCCCTTCTCGGAACAGTCGGCATAGCGGACGACCGCTAGCCACCCATCAACGGAACTCGCGCACGACCTCGATCTTACCCACAATTGCAGCATTGAATGCGTCGAGGTTCTCCGCCGGTATCCAATACTCAAGATGGGCGCGGCCACCTGCTTCCTGCACGGCATAGCTGGCAAGATAGGATGTCTGC
>CALRKY020000046.1:0-3205 GCA_943368345.1 Synechococcus sp. UW140
ATCAGCCGGTCAATCCGCTGCACATCATCATAGACCACATCGAGCAGCTGGCCCTGCAGACCTGGGTCTCGAACATTGCGCAGCGTTTCGACCGCTGACCGCAGGCTCGCCAGCGGGTTTTTCAATTCATGGGCCACATCGGCGGCAAAGGCCTCGGTCGCGTCCATCCGCTGCCGCAGCGTCTGGGTCATGTCGGACAAGGCCCGTGCCAGCAGGCCGATTTCGTCGCGCCGCCGGACGAAACGCGGCACCGTCACCTCACGCGCCCGCCCCAGGCGGACCCGGACTGCGGCAATCGACAGCCGTCGCAAGGGCCGCACAATCGTCCGGGCCAGGAAGAAGGACAGCAGCAGCGACAGCGCCAACACGCCAAGGAACACTAGGAACGACGACAATCGCTCCTCCCGCACCACCCGAGTGATGTCCCGGGTATCGACCGTCATCATCAGCGTCATACCGCCAGCGGCGCGAATCGGGGCAGCGGCAGTGATCACCACCACCCGGTCGGGCGCCCGGGCCAGCGCCACCACCGCCTGACCGGTCTTCCGTGCCTCCACCGCCTCGGGCCACCCCTGCAGCTGGTCAACAGGTGGCGTGCGGAGGTCGGGGTAGACCGGCGCAGACCCGACCTGTTCGATCACCCGGTCAAGCCAGCGCGCCGCATCCTTCCGCCACGGTTCAGTCTCAGGATCGCGCAACTCAAAGGTCGCCCCAGTCCGCGTCCAGCTGTCGATGATCAGCGCACCACTGGCACCATAGACCCGGATACGGGCCTTGGTGGCACTTCCCAGCCGCGCCGCCAACGCCGCGCCATTCTCGGTCCCGAACAAAAGCGCCTGCCCCAGCGCATCCGCGGCAAGGGAGGCCCCGATCTGCGCCTGCACCGTCCGTTCCTCCAGCAGCCGGTCCCGGAACGAATCGAGATAAAAAACGCTGCCCGACAGGCTGACCAGCGCGAACAGATTGACCGCAAGGATTCGGTAAGCCAGCGACCAGCGTCGCGACCAGTTCACCGGCCGCTCGTCGGACGTCACCCTGCTATTCCTCGTTGAAGCGGTAGCCGACGCCGTAGAGCGTCTCAATCGCCTTGAAGCTGTCGTCGGTCGCCCGGAATTTCCGCCGCAACCGCTTGATATGGCTGTCGATGGTACGGTCATCGACATAGACATCGTCCTGATAGGCGGCATCCATCAGCTGATCGCGTGATTTCACAAAACCCGGGCGTTGGGCCAGCGCGTCGAGAATCAGGAACTCGGTGACCGTCAGCTGCACCTCGATACCGACCCAGGTCACCCGGTGCCGGGCCGGGTCCATCGCCAGACGACCGCGATTGATCGCCTCCGCCGGTTTGTCATCGCTCGGCGGCTCGGCCCGGCTGGCGGCCCGGCGCAACACCGCCCGGATGCGTTCGATGAGCAGGCGCTGGCTGAACGGCTTGCCGATATAATCATCGGCCCCCATGGCGAGACCGAGCGCCTCGTCAATCTCGTCATCCTTCGACGTCAGGAAAATCACCGGCAAGCCGCTTTTTTCGCGCAACCGCCGAAGAAGTTCGATGCCGTCCATCTTGGGCATCTTGATGTCAAACACCGCCAGATCGGGCGGATTGTCGACCAGCGCCTTCAACGCCAGCACGCTGTCGGAATAGACCCGGACGATGAACCCTTCGGCCTGAAGCGCGATCGACACTGACGTCAGGATGTTCCGGTCGTCGTCGACCAGCGCGATGGTTGCGGACATGCGTTGCTTTCGAGGTGAACGAGCCTGCCTTCGCTACCCCAACCGCAGATATCGCGCAAATTGGTGCACCAATTTTGACGGTCGGCCTGCGATTGGTTATGCGCCCCGGCAAGACTCGACACGGCGCGACCCGCCACTGTCATGCCGCAGACAAGGAGACCCCTCGGTGACCGCATCCTCATTCAGCCTCGACGCCCAGGGTATCCCGACCAATGCCGCCCTCAACTGGAATCTGGGCACCGCACCGCTTGTGGAACTGGCGATCCGGCGCGGTGAAGGCATGCTCGCCAAGGACGGTCCGCTGGTCGTTGAAACCGGCAAGCACACCGGTCGTTCCGCCAATGACAAGTTCATCGTCCGCGACGCCACAACCGAAGATACGGTCTGGTGGGGCAAGACCAACAAGGGCATGACCCCGGCGCATTTTGCTGCCTTGAAGGCGGATTTCTTTGCTGCTGTCGCCGCCAAGAAGGATTTGTTCGTCCAGGACCTGTTCGGCGGTTCGCAGCCCGAACACCGGGTCAATGTCCGCGTCATCACCGAATTCGCCTGGCACTCGCTGTTCATCCGCACCCTGCTGGTCCGCCCGAACACTGCCGAACTGGCAAATTTCCTGCCGGAATTCACGATTATCGACCTGCCGAGCTTCCGGGCCGATCCGGCGAAGCACGGCACCCGGTCGGAAACCGTCGTTGCGGTCAACTTCACCGAAAAGCTCATCCTGATCGGTGGCACCGCCTATGCCGGGGAAATGAAGAAATCGGTGTTCGGCATCCTGAACTTCAAGCTGCCGGTTGACGGCATCATGCCGATGCACTGTTCGGCCAATATCGGGCCAAAGGGTGACACGGCGGTGTTTTTCGGCCTGTCCGGAACCGGCAAGACCACGCTCAGCGCCGATGCCTCACGAACGCTGATCGGCGATGATGAGCATGGCTGGTCCGATACCGCCGTCTTCAATTTTGAAGGTGGCTGCTATGCCAAGATGATCCGGCTGTCGGCCGAGGCGGAACCGGAAATTTTCGCGACCACCAAGCGGTTCGGCACTGTGCTGGAAAATGTCGTGATCGACCCGGCGACGCGGGAAATCGACCTCGACAGCGCGGACCTGGCGGAGAACAGCCGGGGCTCCTACCCGATTGAATTCATCCCCAATGCCTCCGCCGAGAACATGGGGCCGGTGCCGAAGAACATCATCATGCTGACCGCAGATGCGTTTGGGATTTTGCCTCCCATTTCCCGGCTGACCCCGGATCAGGCGATGTACCATTTCCTCAGCGGCTATACCGCCCGCGTTGCCGGTACCGAAATTGGTGTGACCGAGCCGGATGCAACCTTTTCAACCTGCTTTGGCGCCCCCTTCATGCCGCGCCACCCGTCGGTCTACGGCAATCTGCTGAAGGAGCGGATCGCCAAGGGCGGCGTTGCCTGCTGGCTGGTCAACACCGGCTGGACCGGTGGCGGG